>CALUSN010000001.1 GCA_944323435.1 Candidatus Gastranaerophilales bacterium
GTTTGTGATTACTTGGAACTCTGTGAACGTTTGCTCAACTCTTTATCATTGTAGCATATTAAACAGGCTTTTTCAAGTGAGTTGACAAAACGTTAATATCCGTTTTAAGTCTGGTCTATAAAACAATAATAGTTCTATCGCCTTTATGTATCCAGCTTGGAAGTAATGTTTTAGAAAGGTCAGGCTTATACTTTTTTTGATATAAATTTTTGTAAAGCCGCGAGAACAAATATTATTACAAATAAAATATATGCAAGAGCGCAGGATTTTCCGATATCAAAATACTCAAATGCGTATTTATAGACAGAATAAACGATTACATTTGTGGAATTATCGGGTCCTCCCGAGGTCATAACATAGATTAAATCAAATATCTGGAAAGAAGAAATTGCTGTCACAAGGGTTACAAAATAAATAGTCGGCTTCAAGAGAGGTACAGTAATATTCCAAAAAATTTCATTTTCCCCCGCTCCGTCAATTTTTGCGGCTTCATAAACATTTTGATTAATCGTGGAAAATCCGGTAAGAAATAATACAACATTGTACCCGATAAGTTTCCAGACTGATACAAAAATCAAAACCGGCATTGCAAGACGCGTATCAAAAAGCCAGGTCAGGTGAGTTTTAAAAAGAGTGTTTACAAGCCCTATATTCGGGTCAAATATCCACGACCAGACAATTGCAATTACAACGGCAGGTGTTATAAACGGAAGAAAATAAATCGTTTTATAAATCTCGCTTCCTCTGATTTTTGTATTAAGGACAGAGGCTATAAAAAGAGGAATAATTACGGCAAAGAATGTGGTTGAAATTGCATAAACAAAGGTATTAATAAGAATCTGCAAAAATTCCGGCTCTGAAAGAACGGCTTTGTAATTGTCAAAACCCGCAAAAGTTATTTCATTCAATAAATCCCAGTTTGTGAAACTCAATAAAAAAGAGCAGAATATCGGAATAATTATAAAAATAAATGTTCCGACAAGCGCCGGCAGTACAAATAACAATCCTCTTTTTGATTTATCCATGGTATTATTATACTATAGTAAACAGTGAGGAGTGAATATGCTAAAAGAATCAGCATTCGGAAAGAATGATATAAGAGGAATTTACGGAGACGATATAACAGAAGAGTTGTTTTATTATACAGGAAGAGGCTTTGTCCAATTTCTTGTAAAAGAGACAAAACAATTGCCTTCGGATATCTGGATAAGCGTTTGCAGGGATGCAAGACTGCATTCGCCTTCGCTTTCAAAATCTCTGATAGAAGGTATTCGCTCTTGCGGTGCTAATGTTGTAGATATGGGGCTTGCCCCGACACCATTGGGATATTATTCGGAAGTTGCAGGGCTTCCTCCATATATTACTAAATATAAACCTGTAACAGGCGCAATGATTATTACGGCAAGCCACAATCCAAGCCAGTACAACGGTTTAAAGATGACTTATGCAAAACAATCTTTGGATGAAGAGCAAATTAAGGTTGTAAGAGATTTGACAATGGAAGAATATAAGCTTGCAATTCCTCCGGTTCCTTTTGGAATCTTAAATGAGTATGATCTTATTCCTGATTACATTGAAGATATGCAGAAACGTTTCGGCAGAATCGGAGAAGGAATTAAAGTTGTTGTAGACAGCGCAAACGCTACAGGAGGAGTTGTTGCTCCTAGATTGTACAGGGCTCTTGGCTGTGAAGTCGTTGAACTTTATTCAATGCCTGACGGAAGATTCCCGCATCACCACCCGAACCCTAGTGATGAAAAAACTTTGACCGATATTAAAAAAGCCGTTGTTGCTAATAAAGCTGATTTAGGTATAGCTTTTGACGGCGACAGTGACAGAATCGGAGTTATAGATTCTGACGGCAACTCGATGACAGGTGACAAACTGCTTTTGATTTACGCTGAAGAAGTAATAAAAGAATATAACGAAAAAGGAATCAAACCTGTTATTGTATCGGAAGTTAAGTGCTCTCAGGTTCTTTATGACACGATTAATGCAACAGGCGGGGTTGCAGTTATGTGCAAAACCGGTCACGGCTATATTAAATCAAAAATGAAAGAAACCGGAGCAGTTCTTGCGGGAGAAATGAGCGGACATACTTTCTTTAAAGACCGCTATTTTGGTTTTGATGATGCGGTTTATGCAGGGTGCAGAATTATTGAAATCGTTGCAAATAAAAAAAGACAAAACCCGAATTTTAAAATAACAGAGCTGCTTAAACCGTTTGAATCAATGTATTCTTCCCACGAAGTACGTTTAGCCTGCCCGAATTCATTCAAAGCTCCGGTTTTGGAAGAATTTCAGAAGCTTATTGCCGAAAATCCGGATTTCTTCGGAACACCTATCAAGGACATAATAACAATTGACGGTATGAGAATTGTGTTTGAAAAGGGTTTTGCTCTAATCAGACAAAGTAATACAGAGCCTGTGTTTACTCTGCGTTTTGAAGCAGATAGCAAAGAAAATGCGCAAAAATACGAGGAATTGATGGTTAATAAACTTCTGGAGATAATCAAAGAACTTTCTGTAAAAGTTTCAGTCTGATTTTACACACAAATTTAAGCTCTACACCCCGAGTGACGGAGCTATCTGAATAAATGTTCTGACTAAATCGCCGTCCCACTGCGTTCCGGCGCCTTCTTCAAGAATAGAAATGGCTTTTTCTATATTCATACCGCGCCTGTACGGTCTGTCGCTAATCAGCGCGTGATAAGTATCAGCAATTGCAACAATTTTTGCAGCAAGCGGAATCTCGCCGTTTGAAAGTCCTTCCGGATAGCCTTTTCCGTCAATTCTTTCGTGATGATATTTTACAATCGGAATCAAATCTCTTAAAGACGGGTTTGGCATAAGAACTTTTTCCGTACCTATTGTCGGATGCTGCTTCATTATAGCCCATTCTTCATCAGATAACGGACCTTCTTTTTTCAGAACATTCTCAGGAATTCCGATTTTTCCGACATCGTGAAGAAGCGCGCCCAGTTTTATGCGCTCGACTTCTTCTTCCGGAAGATTAATAGCACGAGCCAGAGCCTCGGAAAATTTTGAAACAGAAGTCGAATGACCTTTTGTATACGGATCTTTCGCATCAATTGCACCTGCAAGAGAAGTTGCAATCTCAGAAATTCTTGCGCCGGAGAGAGCATGGTCGGCATTAAACTTGGAAATCAATTCGTCTTCAAAGTTAATTCCAAGCTGCGAGTGGCGTTTTCCGATAACTTCAGCATAGGATTTTAAAGCAACATCATCCCAGAAGTTGAAGTCAGCAGAACTGATGATTGCAGACATACCGTCTTTGTACCCTTTTGCCTGAGAAATATACATTGCCTGTTCTGCAAGGATTAAGAGTTTTTCTTTATCCTCAGAGCAATCCGGATAAGTTGCAATACCTACCGAAACTTTTACCGGTCCCACATCATCAATAAAGCAGCAGGAAAGCGAGTAAGTAAGATATTCTGCAACGTATTTAGCCTGTGCAGTCGAGGTATTAGGAAGTATAATTGCAATTTCATCCCCGCCGTAACGACCTGCTATATCGCCTTCGCGCATATTCTGGCGCACCTTTTCGGCGACAAGTTTAATAACTTCATCACCTTTTGCATGCCCGAGTTCTCTGTTAATCTTTGTAATATTTGCGACATCCATCATCACAAGCGAAAGTTTCTGCTTATTAGTTTCCGCTCTTGAAATTTCATTTGAAAGAATTTCCTGAAAACCTCTATGGTTATAAAGAAGTGTCAGGTTGTCGGTATTAACAAATCCTTCGCTCTTTTCCTGCAAATCAATATTATCGGTATATAGAGCCGCCATTTTTGCAATAAGTCTGTAGAGAGTAATATTCTGTCTTGCGCATTTGTCTTCAAATATAATTACCCCGATACATCTATCATTTGTGGAAATTAACGGCAGAATAGCAACCGCATTATTTTTGAAATATGCAAGGTTCAAAAAACTTACATCATCTTTAAAAATAATTTCATGATTATTGAAAACCTGAATAATAGGATTATCAGTATCTTTTAGAAAAACCTTTGTCGAATAGAAATTTCCATGTTTATCTTTTAATTTAAGATTTATACAGTTAGACTTATCTTTGAATAACCCTACTGACATAAACGCGGAATCTATACTCTGAAATATGAGTGATGAAATTTTTGTATACAGTTCATAGAGAGTTTTTACCCCGTTAATTTGAACAAGCTCTTCTACAACAAATTTATAGCTCAAAGTAAGCCCTTTTTCGTTGTTAAAATTCTTGTTCTGCGGATTACTCAGAGAATTAGCGCAGGTCTTAAACGTAAGAGCATTGACTTTTGAAACCAGATTCTCTTGAGAAAACGGAGATGTAATCGGGGCTTTTTCTGAAAGATTTGTGATTTTATCTGCTGTATTTTTTTCTTTATTCACGCTTCCACCTGACAACTGTAAATCTACTAAAAACTCTAAATAAAAAAATTTGCCTGTTTGTTAAAATTTCTTTACAAGAACAAATATCCCTTCAATTCATATCTTAACATTTTTTCTAAGTTTTTCCAGTCTAAAACCGGATTATATTTACAATTGTTAATAAGAAGTTAAAAGAGAAGAGGTTGGAAAAGCCTCTGAAAATTGAGAAAGAGGAAGCTCAAGAGTAAATTTGTTGTATATTTCTCCGTCTGTTTGCGCGTATATTTTGCCTTTATAACAATCGGCTATAATTTTGCACAAATACAAATTTATACCATGCCCGATTACAGAATACCTGGGTAATTTTGATAATGCTGCGTTAAACATATTTCTGCATTCGTCTTCCGTAAGAATTATACCTTTTGTTATAATTTCAAATTTAAGATATTGAGAGAATCTTTCAAACTTTATAAAAATTTTCTCACCGTAGTTTGAATATACAACAGCGTTTAATAACAAATTTATTATTGCAATTTTTATGTCGTTCTTTTCTGCCTCAAGAATAGTATCCACGCCGGAGGCCAGATAAACAAATTCAACATTTTTTTCCTTTGCCGCATAATCAACTTCCGAAAAACTTTCGAGCAAAAGCTTTTCCATGTTAACTTTTTCGTAAACTGCCGTATGTATTCCGTTTTCAAGATTATAAATTCTAAGAACCTGAGAAATCATATCAAGAACGTATTTACAGGAATCTTTTATATGCCCGACCAATTCTTTTTGTTCAGGACTTATTTTCTCGCCGGCGTCTTTTTGAATGAGTTCCAGACCTCTTAATTGTGCGAGAGTCGGAGTTTTCAGATCATGCGTCAGTATTTCCATAAAAAACTGTTTCTGTTTTTCTGCTTCCGCATCAACAGCCCTCTGTATTATTTTGTTTAATCTTATATACTTAACTGAATACAGAAACATAAACGCAATGCCGCATATAATTCCTGTATAGTGATTGTCTGTTTTATACAGCATTAATAGCAACATAATCATAAGAGTTATGTTTATTAAATCTTTCATAATACTCATAATTTATATTCTCATCTAGTCTGTATATAAGATATTACATTATTTTATTTTGAATATAAATTGCCTGAGTGGGTAAAGAATTTAAAAAAGTTTTGTGCAATTTTACATTATGCACGCGCAAAAAGTCTACTCCGGTCTTAATCAGAGGATAAGAATGCGTTAGGGTAAATATATCTTTTAAATCATTATTCTCTTCTTCAATTCCTAAGAGTCTTTTTCTTGAAATCCCGACCATAACAGGACACTCAAGAGCATAAAAAGCTCTGATATTATCAAGAAGCAGGAAATTATCTTCTCTTGATTTTCCAAACCCTATTCCGGGATCAATTATAATATCCTTAATTCCCGCATTTTTTGCTGTCTTTATTTTATTTTTCAGAGACAAAAACACTTCTTCTACAACATTTTTGTATACCGGAAAATCTGAAGGCGTACACTTTGAATGCTGAATAATAACACCTGCATTATACTTAGATACTACATCTGCCAACTTAGAATCGTATTCAAGTCCGGAAACATCATTAATCAAGTCAGCGCCGTTATTTAAAACATAATCCGCAACTTCCGCGCATCTTGTATCAACGCTTATTTTTATTTCCGGCTTTTCTTTTCTTATAAAATCAAAAACCGGCTTAAGCCTCTCAATTTGTTCCTTAGCCGCAACAGGCTCAGCCCCCGGGCGGGTGCTTTCTGCCCCTATATCAATCATATCAGCGCCGTCCAGAATGAGTTCTTCAAATCTTTTTATGGCATCATTGGGCTTTAAATATTCACCGCCATCTGAAAAAGAGTCCGGAGTGACATTCAAAATACCTGCAATCTTTGTTTTTCTGCGTTCCGGTTTTAAAAACTCCTTAATTTCTTCCGCTAAAATTCTAAGTTTAAAGGGCTGGGATTTAAGTTTGTCCGCTATTTTATTAAGCTGGGAAAAGCTTCCGCAAAGAATTGCATCGGATTTTTCAATCTGAGCGGTTATAACATTTCTGTTTACCGCACAATCAGCCCCGAAGATTAAAGCAGTCTGCTTCAAAATATTTGCCTGAGCAGTAGAGAGGTTATAAACTTTTATATTCTTATACCGGAATTTATCCGCCGCTTTTTTAAGATAAGAAGAATCAAACCCGATTTGCACGAGTTCCGTCTCTATCATATTACTGTTTATTTCTCTTAATAAAAAACTTGTCATATAGTAATATTATCATAAAAGAGCATTCTAATGAGCATCGGGGGGGGCTTAGAATAATCAACAAGAGCAAATTCGGAGACACAAAGGGAAGAAGAGAAACAAAATGCATTATTAATAAAAACTTGCAATTGTCGTCTGCTCGCTCCAAAAAGATAATTGTAGATATTTATTTATTAACTCCTTAGCAAAAAATTTTTTTACCTGTTTTTTATTCATTACTGTACAAAATAAAGGGTTTGAAATTATGAATATAGGAAAAATATCTTTTTACAATAATTATGGAATGAATTATAAAAGAAATACGGATAACCGGACAGTTTTTGGAAGCAGAAAAGAAAAACTTGTTACCGACGGTATAAAACTTGGAGCGAGTGCACTTTCTGCAAGTGCTTTATTTCTAATGGCGAAAAATGATGTTAAAAACCCTGAAAAAATTATTGATGAATATTATGCAAACGAAAACAGCAGAGTTATAAATGCAAAATTTAATCTGAACAGATTTTCAGAACAAGAAAAATATGAAATCAACCACCGCATTGATGACATAAATCTTTACCCTAAAGCTTTCAGAGCAATTATTAATGCTAAAAATGAAGATAATACTTACAAATTTGATTTCCAGGATTCAATGACCTTATTTGATGATGCCGGAGAAGAAATAGATAAGTATCCGGAAATTTTTAAACAAATTATAAATGCAAAAGATAAAGACGGAAAAACAAGATTTAATCGTGATGAGTGTGCTGCACTTATGAGACAGGCGGATTTGTTAAAAGCTTACCCTAAAGCATTTGAAGCTGTATTATCTATAACGGAATTAGATGCAGAAGATTGCCGGAATTTTATAACAGATACGGGCGCTGCTATTCAGGAATTTCCGTTTATTTTAGATGAAGCGCTGCAAAGTGTTCCAAAGGATAGCAATAGTTACGGTAAGCAACTTATACACACTCTAAAGAGGCTGTTTTTGGAACGTACTGATAAACAACAATGGGAATTAAAGAAGCAGCGTGAAATAGCTGAAATAGCAGCCCGCTTAGCACAAGAAGAGAAAGCTCAGGCTAAAGCAAATGCCAGAGCTAAAAAAGCAGAAGCAAAACAGGCTGTAATGGAAGAGTGGAACAAAAAAACCGGCTGGATTAATGCAGATAAACTGTTCGACAAAGTTAAAGACACGGTTACAAAAAATACTCCACTCATACTGGAAACAGGAGAAGTTCTGCCTGATGAAATAAAATATGACATTGCGGCAAATATAATGAAATGGCCGAGAAAAGCCAGAAATATTATAAATGCAAGATACAAAAACCTACAGCCTCTGTTTAATGAAAAAGACTGTTATGAAATATTAAGTGAGCTAGAATCATATTATAGTGCTGATAATTTAGGATTGTTAAGGCACACTACCGAAGATGATGAGCCGTTTTTTAATACAAAACAACGTAAGGAATTGTTAAAAGTTCACCCTTCCAACAGAGATTTTATACTTCGTAAATATATGTTTTCGGCTACACGCCAATACAGTACCGATGAGCTGGTAGAAATAGCAAAAAACATTCCGGCAATGGGGTTTTATCGGTCTCCCTTCGGAAAATTAGTAGAACTAAAGGATGAAAACGACAACTATAAATACACAGTTCAGGAATGTATTGACAAGACAAAAAACGGAGAAGAAAGCTAATCAACAACCCATTTTTTAGGGTCGAATTTAAAATCCGAGACCTTCATTTTTAAAGATTTTGCATAGGGTTCAAATTTTTTAAGCAGAATAATTTTGTGCAGCGAAAGCTCCTGCGCAACAATCGGATTCTCGCAAGCAATTACCATTACATAACCCGGAAGCATTGAATAAGGTTTTGATCTGCCCTTGAATTTTGAAGGCAGAATTTTATCCCATAAGTTTATCAGGTTAGTCCGCGCAATTGCTTTTTTAAGCTGCGGATTATCCATCATTGAACTTATTACCGAATCTACCCCTTCAAAATCTGTATAAAGAACTTTTTTCATTGTTTATGTTATTATTTTTCTATGAGCTGCAATTTAAATGATATCATAAAATCATCAAATAAGATACTTCTTTTATCACACATGAACCCTGACGGTGATACATTGGGTTCTATGTGCGCTCTCTATAGCATGATTTATCACCGGTTTAAGAAAAAAGCCGATATGAGCGTTGTATCTAATATCCCATATAATTACAAATTTATACCTAATATCGACCTTGCTGAGCGTTATTTTGATAAGTCTCTGGTTTATGACCTTGTTATAACTCTTGATGTTGCGGCTATAGAGAGAACTCTGGATTCCAAAATCCTTTTTGATAAAGCAAAATTAAGCATTAATATAGATCATCACAAAACCAATCCTGGGTTCGGAGACTATCAGATTATTAATCCGGATGCAAGCTCCTGCGGTGAAGTTCTTTTTGATATTTTTAAATCCGAAAACTGGACAATTGATAAAGATTCCGCAATCTGTTTATATACGGCAATAATGACAGATACGGGAAACTTCAGGTTTGAAAATACTTCATCAAGCACTCTCAGAGCAGCGGCAGATCTGGTTGATGCCGGAGCTAATCCGAATTATATCTACAAAATGTGTTATGAAACTAAAACCAAAAACTTTGTAATGTTCCAAAACTATTGCGTAAATAAAGCTGTATTTTTGGAGGACAATAAAATAGCCTATACAACTGTTTACAAAAAAGATCTGGAGAAATTTTCAGCAGGTGACGATTACACGGACGGAATCGCGGAAACTCTCCGGGCAATAGATACAACAGAAGTTTCTTTTGTAGCAAAAGAAGTTGATACAAAATTAACTAAGATTTCAATGCGCTCTAAAAAAGTTGATGTAGCCGAGATTTGTTCAAAATTTGGCGGCGGCGGACATACTTTTGCAGCAGGCTGCACAATAAAATTAAATGTACAGGACTCCATTGACAAATTGTTGAGAGAAATAAAACCGTGAGATTCAGAACACTGAGAAATATAATAAATTCTGTAATAGAGCACGACTATTTCGGTATGGCATCCGAGATGGGGTATATGCTCTGTATCGGAATCTGTCCTTTTCTTCTGTTTTTAACTGCAATTTTCGGGTACATAGGTAAGCAAAACTTTATGCAGCCGATTTTTATTTTTATGCAGAATATTATGCCGACAGATGTGCTTACGGTTGTTAATACTGTATTAAATGAGGTTTTCTTCTTCAAAAAAGGCGGACTTGTTGCCGTTTTAGGCTTTTGTATAACGCTGTTTCTTTCTACAAACACAATAGCAATTGTTGCGAAAGGCTTGAACAGAGCTTATAAGGTAAAAGAAACCAGAAGTTTTCTTTATTCAAGGCTTCTGGCGCTTATTATGGTATTTGTAAATACGCTGGTTTTGTTTTTGAGTATTACATTAATCGTATTCGGTAAAGTTATTATAAAATTTTTGGTTGCTTATATAGGAATGACCCAGCATCTGGCAAACATTATGTTATTTGTCCGCTGGCCGATTGCGTTTTTAACCCTGTTTATCATGGCGTATTTGAGTTATTACATACTGCCGGATTTGAGCGGTAATGAAAAACTCCGCAGGCATAGTGCTTTACCGGGGACGATATTTTTCTGCGTATCCTGGCTGCTGGGTTCGTGGTTGTTTTCAGTGTATATTAACAACTTGCATACGTATAACTTTGTATACGGAACTATTGCCGGATTTGCGGTTATGATGGTCTGGCTTTACTATACATCAATTTTAATACTGATAGGCGGTGAAATTAATTCACAACTTTATAATAAACTGGAAAGGCGTGAAGAAATAATTGCGCGCAGAGACAGGATGCGAAAAAATGATAACGCGGTATAGAGAATATCTTGAATTTCTTGATGAAAAGCTCGGCAAAATGTTTGAAGCCCAGAAACCTTTTATTAAATGTAAAGAAGGGTGCGCTTATTGCTGTAAAGAAGGCGAATATCCTCTAACAGAGCTGGAATACGTGTGTATGATGCTTGCATACAATGAATTAGAGGATGAAATTAAAGACAGAGTTACTGAAAATATTATAAATCTCTTGAAAAAATCAAGAGAAAAGCTGTATGAATGCCCGTTTCTTGTTGATAACAGGTGCAGTATTTATAAAGCCAGAGGTATTATTTGCAGAACATTCGGCTTGATTTCCTATGACGATAAGGATAAAAAACGAATTCCGTTTTGTGTAAATCTTGATTTAAATTATTCCAATGTTTACGATAAAGAAAAACATATGATTGTTTCTAAAGCAGAGGACGGAACAGAGCCTGCTGCATATAATATTACCCGTAAGGTGCTTATAACACCAAAAGTTGAAAAACAGTTTGATATATTTTTCGGCGAAGACAAATCTCTTATTGACTGGCTTGCAGAAGAAAATTTTAGGATAGATTAATTTTGTCTTTTATTTCAATAATGTAGAGATAAATCTGATTGAATCGTCTTTTAATTCTTTAACAAAGTCTTTAGCGATTTTAGCGAGAGGTCTGTTGTCGATTTTATCAAAAACAGCGTATATAGGGTCTCCGCCGTTGTTGAATCTCATTTGTCTGTCCTGCTTTTTGAGATAATAAAAATGAAAGTCAGAAGGGATTTCTAAAGCTCCTGCCGGTTTTTTATTTCTTTCGATTGCGTCGTATGTTGCTGTCATCTTTCTTACTCTCTTTCGTCTATCTCTTACATATATATAAAGTATATCTATTTCAAAAAATTGCCTTTTTTTGTACAAAATTTTTTAAATTATTTTTCAACAGACGCTGAAATTCAATAATATCCCCAAAATTTACGTTTACAATTCTTAATATTATATTTTTTAGGTAAAAAATATATATTAAGTTTTGTAACAATTATACTAGCTGTTGAAATCTGATACTGATTTATATACTTTATATATTTGTAAGACAAAAGATGGAAAGTATAAAAAATGACACTTATTTCCGGATACAATATGAATATGTTTGGAAACCCGCTTACGGGAATGCTTAACGGCAGCAGTTTAAGCGGCATTTTCGGCGGCGGCGGTTTTGGCGGCAGCGGCATTTTTATGAATTGTTTTGGAGAAGTAAACTATGATGCTATGGCAGGTTATGGTGTTGCAAACGCCCTTCTTGGTGTTGCAGGACAGGCAATTAATCATACTGTTTCTGAAAAACGTGAGAAAAAAGCGGAATATCAAGAGAATAAAGCTGAAATTGAAAGAATTGATGAACAGATTGCGGATTTAAAAAATTTAGATCCGGCAAAAGAAATTGATAAAAAATATGATGATAATATAGACACTGCAAAAAGTGAACAAACAACTGCTAACACGAATTTAAAAGAAGCAAAAACGCGTGAAGGAGAATTAAAAACTAAGCTTGCACAGGCAACAACAGATGAAGAAAAAAAGAATATACAGAAGCAAATTGATGATTTAAAGATAGACGAACTACAGAAAAAAGCCGATAAATACAATGGTGATGCTACTGTTGAAGGCAGTGTCAAATGGCACGAAAAGCAAAAAGCTGACGCAATAAAGGCTAAGCAAGAAGAAATTCAAAAAGAAATAGAAAAACTTCAAGAGAAAAAAGCAAAATTAGAAGCTTCAGTCAACGAAGTTGATCTTGACAGAGCTGACGGTAAAAAATTCCAGAGAACAAAGAAAGAAGATTTTGATGCTAAATGGAATGATGACGGCACAATGAAAAATGATGCCGAATTCACTAAAGGCGACATGCGCTATGCTATTGCAGGGTTCAGAAATGCTACAAGCGATGAAGATAAAAAATACTGGGCTAATAAAATCGCAACTATTTATAAGAATATGAATCAAAGCGATATCACAAGCGACTTTAAAGCAGCAAGAAAAATTGTAGATGCATATGTATCATAATAATGCAGAAAATCAGCTTTGAAGAATAAGTAGAGAATAAAGCCGTTATACCTCAATAAAAACGGCTTTTTTAAAGTTTTATACAAACTGCCGCAAGCATATTAAAATTAACAAGGCCGGAACTTGTTTCTTAATTATTGGACGTCAGTTTTTTTACTTTATAGTAAATTGCTTTTTGTATGCGTCTGACATATAATATTAACTTTTGTAACAAAATTAATAAGTGGTGAAATTGTATCATTATTAAATACTTTATATATATGTAAGACTAAAAAGATGGTGAGATAAGATGGCAATCGCAAATTTACACGAAACATTATTGAGCTATAAGCTGAGAAGGAATCAGTTAAACCTTGAAATAACTGAATACCAGGCTCAGAAAACATTAGCTTCATATTCTCAAGGCGATGTTCAGTCTCTTAAAAATGCTGAGACACGCTCCATCAGAGAATATTTTAAAGAAATGTTTGACGGCGACGCCAGCTTGCAGGAATTATATACTGATTATACAGAAATCCCTGATTTTGAAGAAGAAATGGATAAA
Organism: Candidatus Gastranaerophilales bacterium; assembly: GCA_944323435.1. GTDB lineage: Bacteria > Cyanobacteriota > Vampirovibrionia > Gastranaerophilales > Gastranaerophilaceae > CAG-196. The sequence continues at coordinate 13,092 of CALUSN010000001.1, forward strand.
TTAACAGCTAAATTCCAGGAACAGTTCGACGAGCTAACTGCCTGGGAAACAGCTGTTGACGCTCAAATAACTACAGCAAGTGCTGAATTGGAAGAAGTTAACGCATATATGGAATCTTTGAAGTCAATGCTTTCAAGCAACATTCAGGAAGACTTCAATTACGGATTGAACGGTTAATTAATGAAATAACCAGATTCCAAGCAAGGCGAATAATATTAACGCAATGTTGTAATGCAGAAAAGTCGGAATACAGGTATCGTAGATATGATTATGCTGCCCGTCTGCATTTAATCCCGATGTCGGACCGAGTGTTGTGTCGGAAGCAGGAGAGCCTGCATCACCTAAGGCTGCTGCTGCCGCAAGAAGCACGACCATTTGCGGGACGTTGAACCCTTGCTTTATACATACAGGTATAAACAGTACAGCAAGAATAGGTATTGTACCAAAAGATGTTCCGATTCCGATTGTTATAAAAAGCCCTATTATTAGGATTATGAGAGAAGTTATATAGATATTGGCAGGCAATAGCGGAAGAATTGTATTTACAAGATTCTCTATTGCCCCTGTTTCTTTAAGAACATCGGCAAAGCCGGCTGCAACGAGCATTACAAACGCTATATATCCCATCAAATAAACGCCTTCATTCATCATATGATCCATTTTATCCTGCGGAATGACTTTAAAAGAGAAAATAATTCCCAGTCCGACAAGCGCGCCGAGCGGCAGAGATTTAGTTACAAGCTGTACTACAAATGTAACGACGGCGGCAAGTACAACAAGCCAGTGTTTTGGTAAGAACTTAGAATCGGGATTTGTTTCTGTTAAAACACTTTTGTCCTCGTAGCTTCGTGGTTTTCTGTATGTTATGAATACAGATATTAAGAGTCCTGCCAGCATACCAAAGCCGAGAATTAACGTGTCCTTCCAGATATCGCCTCTAGCTATATTTACACCGTTTTGAACCATATTATCGGCAATAAGGTTCTGGAAAATAAGTCCGAATCCTGCCGGAATTACAATATAAGGCATCTTCAAGCCAAACGCGAGAACGCAGGCAACCGCGCGCCGGTCTATTTGAAGTTTATTCATTATCCCCAACAGCGGCGGTATTATAATAGGTATGAATGCTATATGAATCGGAATTATGTTTTGCGAAGCCATTGCAATAAGAGTAAGAATAGTTAAAAGAAGCATTTTCTTGCCTTTAACAACTCCGGTTATTTTATTTGAGATTACATCGGTGAAACCTGAATGCGCCATAGTTGCGGCAAAAGCTCCGAGTAAAATATAGCTCAGCGCCGTTTCGGAATTTCCGCCCATTCCGGATATAAATGTATTCATAATATGTGTACTGTTAAGCCCTGCCGCATATCCGGCAGCAAGGGTAGAGATAATAATTGCCAGCAATACATTTATTTTTCTAACGCACAAAATGCATAATAAGATTATGGATATAAAAGCCGGATTTGCGCATAAATTTATAATAGTCGTCATTTTATCTTGTTTCAGCTTCCTGAAGCAAAGTTATAAGTTCAAGCGCCACTTCCTTCTGTACACTCTGAGGCAGGCACTTCAAATATTCAAAAGCTTCGGCTATTTTCTGGTCAGTATCATACCAGCGTCTTAATACGTATGAAAAAGCATCCGTCAGAATGTTGTCGGCTAAATCAATGCCGTTTTCTTTTGAGCGTTTAACAATTAATTCCGCACAATCATACTGCGTCATTATATTTGCATTTCTCATCAAACTTACAGCCAGACTAACAGTCGGATCTATGTCATACCAGCGCTTATGCATACCACACCTTTTCCTCTTTATATATTATAGTATATTTTTTAAGCTATTTTGTCAATTGCGAAATTATACTTGATTTCTTATTTTCATCTGTAGTTGATAAAAATATTGTTTTTTCTTTCGAGTTTCCGCCCCGTACAATTTCTATATTAGATTTTGGCAGTTTAAACTGTTTTGATAGAAATTCTATCAGCGCTTTATTGGCTTTGTTTTCTACGGGTTGGGCTGTGACTTTTATTTTAATAAATTCTTCTTCCTTAATTATTTCATTTTTAGAAGAATTAGGAACAATTTTTACCTTTATTAAAATACCTTCCGGAGTTTGTTTTAGCATACCAAAACCTGAATTACTTTTTCTGGAATATCATTACATATTCATGCTTAAAGATATAAAAGCCGCCGGCTAAGGCTCTGTAACGCCATAAATTTGCAGTTTTGCCTTTAGCTCTTTCATTACCTTGAATATCTTTTATAATTATAGCTTTTGTAATGAATCCGAGTTTGTTCATTCGCGCCATACATTCAAACCCGAGCGGTATATGCTGAGAATTTGCGTACTTATCCCCGATAATCAAGCAGGCAAAACGACCTTTTTCCAGCAAATCGTATCCGTTTTTTGCCACTTTTTCAAAAAGGTTATAAAACTCTTCTGTCGTTGCGCAATTAGATAAATCTTCTTTTTTATCGGAAAATTTGATAATATCATCATAAGGCGGATGAAGCATTAATAACTGCGCCTGCTTTCTTCCCATAATATCAAGCCTTGCCTGAATCTTTTCTTTAGCAATTTCGCTTGCTGAATCCGCACAAATAATATTAACGTCTGTTACGAGCTGTTTAGGAGTAAATTTTTCAGAAACAGATTCAGCAAGCTCTTCTTTTAATTCAACCCCTATGCATCTTCTCTGCATATTAATTGCTTCAATACCTGATGTTCCTGATCCGAAAAACAAATCAAGAACAATATCGTTCTTTTTTGTAAAACGCTCATACACCTGCTGGGCAATTTGCGGAATATAATTCCCGTGATACTCGTTAGAATGTCCGCCTTCTTTAGCGCGCTGAGGGAATTCCCATAAAGTATCAGTCTTTATGTAATCATAATCCTGCCATCTCTTTAAATTAATATCGCTGTAAGCAGTAGTCTTAACCGCATTATTATCAACGACTTTTAAATTATTTGAACTCTTCTGTTCCTTTAAATTTGATCTAACCATACCTCTCCCCAATTTATATATCAAGTTTAAAGGATTTTTTATAATTTGAAATCAAATAAATAGAGGATAAATAAAAAAATACCATCCGGAACGGATGGTATTTTTTGTTACTTGTTCATCTGCTGCAGCTTATCACACGGACTGCAAGGCTGTTGAGTCTGTTTCTGGCACGGGTTGCAAGGCAATGCTTTCTGGCATGGTTCGCATGGTTTTTGTTTTGCACAAGGATCACAAGGCTGCTTTTTAGCGCAAGGATCACATGGAGCAGCAGCACCTGTAGGGCAAGGCTGGGATATTTTTTCACAAGGGTCGCACTTCTTGTTGCAGTCGCAATCAGATTTTTTCTTTTCGCACTTAGGACAGTGACCCCAGTATGCAGGATTTAAGCTTGACCAGCTGAATGCCTGCGCGCTTTGGGTTCCGATAACTGATACAATTCCCAGTACAGCTAAGATAGATAATGTTTTTTTCATCTCTTACTCCTTTTTTATACAAATGTCGTGTATTTTTAATACAACTCTATTGTATGAAAAGAGGAATGTTTTACCATAACCCGCCTGTATATTCTATCTCTAGCCGTTTGTCTAATTTTTTGAGCGGTCTACAAGCTTGTTGTCCTTGCTCCAGCTAAAAGATGAGCGGATTTTATTTCCGACTGTCTCAAGAAGATGTCCCTTAGATTCTGCCCTGAGTCTTGCAAATCTTTCGCCGCCGGATTCCATTTCATCCATAAATTCTTTTGCGTATTTGCCGTTTTGGATTTCTTCAAGAATCTTTTTCATCTCTGCTTTTACGTTTGAATTTATTAATTTGCTTCCACGTGTTAAATCTCCGTATTCTGCATTATTAGAAATTGAATAATGCATATCTTCGATTCCGCCCTGATAAATTAAATCTACTATAAGTTTAAGTTCATGGCAGACTTCAAAATATGCCATATATGGTGAATATCCGGCTTCCACAAGAGTCTCAAAGGCTGCTTTTATAAGAGCAGAGCAGCCGCCGCAAAGAACTGCCTGTTCTCCAAACAAATCTGTTTCCGTTTCTTCTCTGAAGGTTGTTTCAATAATTCCCGCACGACCGGAACCTATTGCGGAAGCGTAAGATAGTGCAACTTCTTTTGAATCACCGCTGAAATCTTTGTAGACGGCAATTAAAGACGGAACGCCGCGTCCTGCTTTGTATTCGCTTCTGACTGTATGCCCCGGAGCTTTCGGAGCAACCATTATAACATTTACCCCCTCCGGCGGATTTATGAATCCGTAGTGAATATTAAAACCGTGTGAGAACATAAGAGTCTGACCTGCTTTTAAATACGTCTCAATTTCTTCTTTGTAGACTTTTGCCTGAACTTCGTCCGGTATAAGGATTTGAATAATATCTGCCTGCTTAACGGCTTCTGAAATCGGCATTGTAGTCAAACCATAGTCTTTGGCTTTCGTATCAGACGCTCCGCCCTGACGGAGACCCATTATAACGTGACATCCGGAATCTTTAAGATTAAGCCCTTGCCCGTAACCTTGCGAGCCAAAACCGATTACAGCAATTTTCTTTGTTTTAATTAAATCCTGATTAATATCTTTATCTGTATATATTTTTAAATCTTCCATAATATTCTCTCCTTTACAAATAAAATTATACTCCCCGAAAAAAGTTTTTTAAATATAGGATTAAATTTGTTTCTCTTTATGCTAAACTTATCTTATGAGCGGGAATTATGTACCATTATACAGAAAATATCGTCCGCAGACGCTGGAGCAGCTTGTAGGGCAGGAGCATATCAAAAAGACTCTCACAAGCGCAATTGAACTCGGAAAAATTGCGCACGCTTTTTTGTTTACAGGTCCAAGAGGAACGGGAAAAACTTCTACCGCAAGAATTCTTGCAAAATCTCTTAACTGCAAAAACGGTCCGACCATTCATCCTTGCGGTGAGTGTGAAAGCTGCAGAGATATTACAAATTCCGTACCGATTGATGTTATAGAAATTGATGCCGCAAGTAACAGAAAAGTCGAGGATACGCAGAATATTCTCGAGAAAATCCAGTATGTTCCGGTAAACGGCAAATATAAAATCTATATTATTGACGAAGTCCACATGCTCACAAACCACGCATTTAATGCGCTTCTTAAGACTCTTGAGGAGCCGCCGGAAAATGTAATCTTTATTCTTGCAACAACGGAAGTTCATAAAGTTCTTGATACTATAAAAAGCCGCTGCCAGAGGTTTGATTTCAGAAGGATTACAACAGAAGATATTGTAAAACATTTGAGATATATTTCCGATCAGGAAAAAATTAATATATCGGATGATGCTCTGATTGCAATTGCAAAAAATTCTGCAGGCGGTATGAGAGACAGTATCTCACTTTTAGACCAGTTGAGTCTTTTAGGTGTTACAAAAGAAGTTACGGTTTCGGACGTTAATGCAGTTCTTGGAAGAATTTCATTTGATACATTAAATAAACTGAGCGAAAAAATTATTGCATCTTCCCCGAATGAAGCTATTGAAATTCTAAATGAGATATACAATGCAGGAAACGAGCCTTTGCAGATTTTAACAAACCTGTCAGAGTATTTCAAAAATCTGCTGATTGTAAAAACCTGCAGAAAAGAGCTTTTGCCTGAATTGACGGGATTAAATGAGCCTCAGATTGCGGAAATGCTAAAACAAAAAGAACTGCTTGAGACCCAGCAGATTGTATTTTTACTTGAGAGAATCACATATTACATAAAAGAAGTTAAACTTGCTACCAATCAGCATTTGTGGCTGGAAGTCGGGATGATTGATTTTGCAAATATGACAGAGAATACAACTCTTCTGGAATTGCAAAACAGGGTTAAAGCTCTTGAAGCAGGCGGAGTCTCCGTCGGGCAGCCTGTTCAAAGAATAGTTCAGCCGGCTCAGGTTTCTGCTCCGGTCAGACCTGTCCCTCAAAAAGCCGCTGAAACAGAGCCTGTCACACGACCTGCACCGGTTCCGCCGGCTGAATCTCCTGCTGCGCCTAAGCAGGAACAACAGGACGATTTCACACCGCCTCCAATATCAAGAAAACCTGACGGCAATGATATTAACACACTCTGGCAGACACTTCTTGTAAATATCAAAAGTCCTGCAACAAAAGCTCTTTTGCATCTGGCAACTCCCGTAAAAATAGCTTCTGATGAGGTTATAATAACTTTTAAAAACGAAAAACTTGTATCACAAATTAATGATACAAATAAAAAGCAAATGCTTGTTGAAGCTGCAAATACAATGTTTAATCAGCAGGATTCAAAGATTGTCGTAAGACTTCCGCAAAGCGGTGATGCGAATTTAGCCGCCTCAATACCGGCTTCTGTTTCAGAAGAAAAAAAAAAGATAGCTCCGCAAATTAAAAAGGATGGTAAATCAGAGTCTCTGCCTTCAATTCCTCAACAGCCTGAAATTGCGGATGAAGAACCGCCTGAAACGATTCCTGATAATGGCGTAGAAAAGAGTGCAGAAGCAGCAGAAACTAAAACTCTGCAGCCTAAAAAGCCTGAGCGGGAAGAAACCGATCAGGAAAAAATGGTTCTGGAGCTTTTTGACGGCAAGTATATTGAGTAATTATTCTTCCGGAATTTTTCGTCTTACGTCAATATCTTTTCTGTTTCCGGAATAAGTTATATTTACTTCCTTTGCAGGAGTTATTTGTTTTAATTCTTTTACATCAAGATTTTTCCCGAATTTACAGTCTGTAAGTTCAAATTCTCCATCTTTATTTTCTTTAGATTCAATATACCGCCCAGGATACAAATTTTTCGGATTAAAAATCAGGCTCCTGAAATTTTTTCCGTTCTCAAAAATTTCAGTAACACTGTTTATATTGCCGCTGTCTTCCACCTGAAACATTATGTACTTATTATTAATTTTTTCATCAAAAATAATTACATTTGTTTTGTACGTTCCGTCCTCCTGTTTTACGGGCTGGATTTTTGATATAATATTTCCGGCTTTGTCTTTTTCCAGAATATTTTGAATGGTTTCAGGATTCTCAGAAGGATAGTATTCCGTAATTGTATCGTTTTTGTATTCTTTAATCAGTTTAAGTTTACCGTTAGAGTCATAAATTCTTTCACCGTTTATATCATCCGTTTTAAAGCTGTAAGGAAGTTCAAGCTTAGCCGGAACAAGTTTCATCATCTCTGCTGCAGCATTAATTACACCGATTGTATCTTTATCGATTTTTGGTTTTAATAAAACCTGATTGTAATTAGATATTGCTGCCAGACTTGATAAGTTTGCTTTCAGTCTTAAAGGATTCGGAGAACTTTCAGACGCATTTTCTTCTTCAACTTGTTTATTATATGCAACACTGGCTTTAAATGTTAAAGGATCAATCATTTAAATAACCTTATAGTTTCTAACCTTATATGTTTATAAAAACATTTGCTTTACAAAAATTGCCTTATTTTTAATTTTTTCTGTTATTATTTAAATAATTCTTAACATTTGAAGAGAGAGAAATATTCTGGAGCATCATGTTATATTTCTTCAAATCCCCGATATTAGCGGCTTCCTGCAATAAATCTCTACGGGTAGAAAGCTGCATTTTTTCAGGTTCGTCTGATGAATTGTTTTTTTCATCGATTTTTTTTATAACCGTATCAATATCAGAAGAAGTTGTAATTCCGTATTTTGAAGCGATTTGCTTTACAGAAGCACCTGCTGGCAATCTGTAAAGCCAGTTAATTGAATATTTGTCATTCTCTGAAAGCGAGGCAACACCGTACTGATGGGGGGTGTACATAATATCTTCTTTGTAAGGACTATGCTGTAAGCCGAGTGAATGCCCTATTTCATGGAGAATTGTGTGATAGACTTCTATATCGCTGTCGTATTTCTGGTGGATTCTGCCGTCAGTAAGTCCTATTGCAACTTCCGCTCCGTAAAGCCTTCCCTGAGGATCCCAGCTGAAATAACAGTGTCCGAGAGCCTGTCTGTCAACGCGTTTCCAGTCAATATTTATATTTGATTCAAGAAGAACACTTGTAATTTTGAATCTTAATTTTCCTCCGGTTGCAGCGCACCACACATTAAATGCATCAATAACCATTTTTCTGAACTTGGCGTCTTCTCCCGGTTTGGAGTAAAACTTCATCGGCGCAATATAGACAACCAGATTGTTAATCGGCCATCTCATTATTTTACCGTCTTTTACACTTCCGTTAAGATAAGTTCTTCTTTGCATATTTATAATATAGCATAGTTTTTAAGGTTTTCATATTTTAATATTTACCCGTATATTATGCCGCAGCGGGTAATATTGGAAATTCTAACTATATAGTATTTTTTATAAAGGGAGGAATTTAAATGAATTTAGAAAAGTCAAAAACATTAGAATGTTTAGTAAATGCATTCGCCGGAGAGTCACAGGCGCGAAACAGATATACATTTTTTTCAAAAGTAGCAAAACAGGAAGGATATGAGCAAATAAGCGCAGTTTTTCTTGAGACAGCCGGAAATGAAGAAGAACATGCAAAATTATTTTATAAATACATACCTAATTCAAAACACTTAGGAGTAAGCGGTTCGTACCCGTTTTTTTTCGGAAAAACTTTCGATAATCTCCTTGCCGCAGCTGAAGGAGAGAGGGAAGAATGGGAAATTTTATATAAAGAATCCGCTTTAATAGCGAAAGATGAAGGCTTTGATGAAATATCCTTGTTATTCTCTAACATTGTTGAAATTGAAAAACGCCATGCACATAGATTTGAAGTACTTGCAGGTGTTTTGAAAGATAATACTGTGTTTAAGAAGGATGAAGTTACACAATGGGTTTGCAGAAAATGCGGACATACCCAGATTGGAAAAGAAGCGCCATGCATTTGTCCTGTATGTAAACATCCACAAGGGTACTTTCAGCTTTATCTGGAAAGATATTAACTTAGAATCTCATCAACGATTTCTCTAAAGGCTCCTTCACCGCCCTGTGCAGTTGTAATTTGAATGCCCGGAATCTTTTTAATCTTATCAACCGCATTTGGTACCGTTACTGCGTACTTTGCAAAGCATAAAGAATCGTAGTCGTTTATGTCATCTCCAATATAAACGAAATCATCTTCGCTAAGGTCATATCGTTCGATAATTGATTTCAGAATATCAATTTTTATTCGTATACCCTGATGAACTTCTTTTATATTAAATTTTTTAGAGATAATTTCTATGGCAGAATTTGTTTCGCCGGATATAATACCTGTATGATATCCGTTTTTCTTTAAAATTGAAAAAGCCATAACATCTTTAAAATTTAACTTTCTTGACATTTCACCCTTTGAGTCTATATATACACAATTATCTGTAACAATACCATCAAAATCAGTTATCACAAACTTTATTGTTTTAGGCAAATGTACTACCATATTGCGTCCTTTTTATCCTTTTATCTTCTTCTCAGTTTTTTTATAATAGGCAGCTCGCTTTGATATACAACTTTTTTCCCGTCACCAAGCAGAACCGGAGTCTGTCTTACGTCTCTTACAAGATGATAAAGACCTGCCATCTCCAGGCTCGCCGCCTGATCGGAACCCCAATTGGTCCGGTCTGTTGTTATGTGCCGCTCTACAGAATTAGCACCTAACGCTACTGCTAAAACCGATGGTGTTATGCCCCTTTCATGACCTGAATATCCGATAGGGCAGGAAAATTCCTTTCTGAAAGTTTCTATTACGCGTAAATTGGTTTCATTAGCATTTGAAGGATATGTTGATGTGCAATGATACAAAATCAAATTATCTTCCCCTATAACAGAAACAGCATGTCTTATCTGTTCCATAGAACTCATACCGGTCGAAAGCAAAACCGGTTTGCCTTTTGATTTTGTATATTTTAACAGATTATCATCTGTTAATGATGCAGATGCAATTTTATAGCAAGGAACATCAAATTTTTCTATAAAGTCAACAGAAAGCTCATCCCAACAAGAAGCAAACCACATAATTCCCTGTTGTCTGCAATAACTATCGATTTCTTTATATTCTTGTTCTCCAAATTCCAAACCGCGCTTCAAATCTTCATTTGTATTGCCGAAAACACTGGGACGTTCTTTTGCCAGTTCTTCTTTTGTATAAACAATATCAATTGTCCTTTTTTGAAATTTTACGGCATCGCATCCTGTTGTAACTGCAATATCAATCATTTTTTTAGCAAGATTTACCGAACCGTTATGATTAATTCCAATTTCCGCTACAATAAAACAAGGATAGCCATCACCTATAATCTTATTGCCTATTTTTACACACTTTCTTTCCATTAAGACACCTTACATTTGCTACAAATATTTTTTATACAAAGCAAATTCATCAGGATCGACTTTATGCTTATTATCTGTACTATTATCCTGATTGTTATCAAGCGGAGTAGTATGAAAAAGTTTATCAATAATTCCATCAGAATTTTCTTCTTCATAAATCTCCGAAATATCAAAGCCTTCATCTTCTTTTGGGGTTTCTTTTTCTAACTCATCCGCAGCTTCCTGCTTGGGTTTTGATATGACCTTTGTGAATCCAGGAATTTCAATTTTAGGAATTTCAATTTTTGGAATCCTTATATTGGGAATTTCAATTTTAGAAAATTCACCTTCTTCAATTTCATTTGCAGTATAACTGCCCAAATCTTTAATCAGATGTATAGAATTGGCAGCAGCGCCGATAAGCATTCTTTTGCCATCAAGTTCTACTACGTGAAGGGATTTATTTGCCCCGAGCAGTGTCGTGGAAAGAACAGAAATATGGGAAGCAGTATTGTCACCCAACTGCTTTTTCATTGTTTTTAAACCCAATTTATTAAGTTTTGTATACAAAATTCCTGTTGCATAAATTAATAAAATCACAAAAATAAGAGAAAAGAGCATTGATATAAAATTTGGCTCCTGCCCTACAGGCTGTGCAGCAACAGTGTTTACTGCATCTGTCGTTGTGATTGAAGAAGCCTGCGCCGCACTTGCAAGAGGTTCCGGCAAATCCGGCAGAATATCAAATTTATCTGAAGCATAACAAAATTGTGCTATACCTGAAAAATATACTCCAATTATTACGCCCAAAATCTTTTTCATTTAAACAAACCTTATTTTCTGTTATAATTGTACCATAAAATTATAAAATAGGACAAGCCGGCATGCTTTTTGAAATATTAAATCATATTTTAGGCGACAGTAGTACTTTTTTTATTCATATATTGAATATCTTAGTCTTAATAACCTTGATAGCACTGTTTATTTTCGCAAGAAAGACCGGCAAAAACTGGACAAGAATTAATGATTATTTGGGGGTAATAACAAAAACGGTTAATTCTGTACGTTATGGAGATTTGACAAAAAAAATTGAAAAAATGGATTTGCCAAACTCTGAACCGCTAGCAGAGAGTATTAACAGAATGATAGAAACTCTTTCTGACAGAGAAAAAATGATAATTGAGTATCAAAATGAACTACACAGGCAAAATAAATTTTTAGAAGCGGTTATTAATTCACTGTCAGACGGATTAATAATCTTAGATGAAAATCATCATATTCTACGTGCTACCTCAAAGATTAGCGAATGGTTTGAATCTGACGGTAAAAAACTTGTCGGAGAGCGCTGGGAAGATTATGTAAGACTGGCGCCAAGGTGTCATATTGAAAATTTAAATGATGATGAAATAACTATTATGGCAAATGAGTCGTTAAATTTTATAGCAAGCTCTATGGAATTAAAAATGGAGGATAAGAAAAAAAGATTTATTGTAATCATAAAAAATATTACTAACCAAAGAGAAATTGAGACTTTAAAAGAAGATTTTGTTGCAACTCTTACGCATGATTTAAAGGTTCCTATTATTGCAGAAACAAATATGCTGGAGTTATTTATAAACAAAAATTTTGGACCTATATCAGAAAAACAGGAAATCGCTTTGAAAAATATGCAGGCATCAAATAGAGAGTTACTGGATTTGGTTCAAATAGTTCTCGAGACATATAAGGTCAAAGACGGCAATATCAGACTTTTCAAAGAAAACGTAATGTTGAAAGGTTTTATTCAGGAAATAATAGAAGAAATGAAGCCGATTGCCGGCAAGACAAAAAATTCTTTGAATTTTTTATCAGAGCGGGATATCAGAGTTTACGCAGACAGAATTCAGTTAAGAAGAGTAATAAAAAATCTTATACAAAATGCAATATCTTATGGAGAGCCAAATTCTCCTATTGAAATTAAAATTGGTGAAATACCAAAATATATTGTGATAAAGGTAAAAGATTACGGGGCCGGGATTCCAAAAACAGATATAGAAAAAATTTTTAACAGATATTACTCAGCAGCAAAAAAATTTAGAAAAATTGGCACAGGTTTGGGACTCTATCTGGCGCAACAGATTGTAAAATCTCATGGCGGAGAACTAACGGCAGAAAGTGAAGAAGGTAATTATACAGAATTTACCATAAAACTTCCGGCTGTTATGAATATAAACCTGCATTACGGTGAATAATTTCTTAAGTTAAGAATTATTGACTACACTAAAAACTACTCTGCCGTTGATGCTTAAACCGTTTGATAAGAACATTTGTTCATAAAATTTTTATTATATATGAATACCCTTTTCACTATAAAAGTCTACCATCCGGAAGGAATAGAAATACTAACTCAAGAAATGTACCACAATAAAAATGTAAACTTTTGTATCAAAAAACTTAGAATGTGAAATCGGAATTTTTCGATTTACTTTATATATATGTAAGATATAAAATCTAAGAGATAAAAAGATGGGTTACTATACAGAAATTAGCAAAAGTACTGAATATAGAGCCGAAAACACCGCATTGTATAATAGAATGAACGGTGTAAACGGGCATACTGCAGCCGGTGTAATAGCTACACAGCTTGCACCACAGCTTTTGCAATTTACAATAGGGAAAATTTTATCCGGCAGTGGAAAAGCCGATAATGAAAAAGAAACCGTTAGTACAGAGGATAAGCAGAGAGAAGCTTTGCAAGATCAATTGAAGTCTGCATTGAAAGAAATTGGGGCAGATGACGAAAAAGGCATAAGCAAAGCCGTTGAAAAAGCTCAAAGCGACCATGATAAAAATATTAAAGCAAAACAGGATATAGTAGATACCTTTACAAACGGTACAGATATTTATACTACGCAAATAACCGACCTGAAAGCAGAGCTTGGAAAGTTAACTACAGATAATGATCCTGATGGAAGTCAAAAAACAAAAATTGAAGGTCAAATAAAAGATTTAGAAAATAAACGTAATAAAGCTTTACAGCAAGCTCAAAAAGACTTGCAGGAAGTTACGCAAAAAGAAGATAAAAAGTTGAATAATATTGTATTTAAGGCAGAAGAAGCACAGGCAATATTAGTTCAACTGCAAAATTTGAATGCGATTAATGAAGCTGATAAAGAGTCTTCTTATGACGCTGCACAAGAAGTTACAGACATGTCTAATTTTAACAAGGCTCGTGAAAAATTTCTGAAAAACAAAACAAAAGAAAACGCACAGGCTTTAAAAGAAGCTTACGAACAGGTTGATAATAAAACAACAAAAGCTGCATGGGACAAATTTCTAAAAAAAGAGGTAGAAGAATTTCTAAATGCTGCATAAAAAGTTTATATAAGGTGACTAAAGTTTACCTTAAAAGTTTATTTACCCCATCTTACATCTTACTAAAAATTCAGCCCGCATATTGCGGGCTTTTCTTTTTTCTGCACTTTTATTTAATGTAATTTTTGTATTTACTCTAATTCAGAGCGTTCAATTTCCTGTTTGGTTGTAAATTTAACAATATCACCAACTTCAATATCATTAAACTTAACAAAAGAAATACCGCATTCAAAGCCTTGAGCGACTTCTTTAACATCATCTTTGAAACGTTTAAGCTGATCAACCGCTCCTTTAAAGATTTCTTTCCCGTTTCTGTAAATAGCTGCAGTATCGTTTCTGTTAATTTTACCTTCCGTTACATAGCAGCCGGCAATTTTCTGAATCTTACCTATTGTAAAGATTTGTCTAATCTCAACCTTACCGGTTTCGACTTCTTTAACTTCCGGTGATAATAGAGAAATCATTGTTTTTTCAATATCTTCAAGTATCTGGTAAATAATTTCATACTTCTTAATTGTAACGCCTTCACGCTCGGCAGCAGCCAGAGCATTTGCGTCCTCTTTGACAGTAAATCCGAGAATTAATGCATTTGAAGCGGAAGCCAGCATTACATCAGCTTCTGAAATATCACCGACACCTACGTGGATAATTTTTGTTACAATTTCTTTTGATTCAAATTGTGCAATAGCCTGAGATACAGCCTCTGCAGCGCCATGGGTGTTTGCTTTGATAATCAAATTCAATTGAGGAATATCACCCTCTGCATCACCCGCTTCTCTTCTCATATGAGCCGGAAGCATTGCATCAAGTCTCTTGCTGCGTTCTTTTTCTTTACGCTTTTCTACAATAGATTTCATTTCTTTTTCGTTTTTAACAACTTCAAAGAAATCTCCGGCATTAGGAACTTCCGTTAAACCTAAAACCTCAACAGGTGTGGAAGGTTCAGCTTTTGTAATTCTTTCTCCTGAATCTGAAAGCAGTGCTCTCACTCTTCCGCAGGCAGTTCCGACAACAATGCAGTTTCCTGTTCTTAAAGTTCCGTTTTGAACCAGAAGCGTTGCAACAGGACCTTTTCCTTTATCAAGATTTGCTTCAATTACAACGCCTGTTGCTTCTGCTTTAGGATTAGCTTTCAAATCCTGAATTTCCGCAACAAGAAGAATGTATTCCAACAATTCATCAATACCTGTACCCTGAAGAGCTGAAACATTTACAGTAATTGTGTCACCGCCCCAAGCTTCCGGAACAAGCCCGTGTTCAGTTAACTGCTGCAAAATTCTATCCGGATCAGCGCCAGGTTTATCGATTTTGTTAACCGCCACAATAATCGGCACTTCTGCAGCTTTTGCGTGGTTAATGGCTTCAATAGTCTGAGGCATTATGCCGTCATCAGCTGCAACAACAAGAATAGCAATATCCGTAGCCTTTGCGCCTCTTGCACGCATTTCCGTAAATGCTTCGTGACCCGGGGTATCTACAAATACTATTTTCTTTTCGTGTTTGTTGTCAAGATAAACTGTATAAGCACCGATAGATTGGGTAATTCCGCCGACTTCGGTCGCAACAATTTTGTGCTTTGAAGCTCTTATGCTGTCCAGAAGAGTTGTTTTACCATGGTCAACGTGTCCCATGATACTAACAACCGGAGCACGGCGCTTCAGAAGTTTCTTATCAACTTCACTCAAAGCTTTTTGCTTTTCTTCTTTTTCCAGTTCTTCTTCAATATAAGCGTCCAGGTCCTCTTCTAAGACTTCCAGATTATATTCCGCACAAACTTTCTTAATTGTATCAACATCAATTAATTGGTTTACTGTTGCCATAATTCCCTGAAACATAAGGAATTTAACAATTTCAGCCGGAGTTTTATGAATTTTATCGGCAAGTTCGCTGATTGTCATTGCAGAATTTACAACAATCTGTTTAACCTCTTCAACCGCTTCTTCTTTATGAACTTTTTTCTTATGTTTTTGAGCGGCAGCCTTTTCAAGAGAAATCATTTCCTGATCTTCTTTTTTAGAGTTAAAATCCTTGTCTTTCTTTCTTGTATCATTTTTTCTCTTGGAAGAAGGTCCGCCCTTTCCTTCATAAATTTCCTGTGGAATAATTCTTCTCTCAACAAGTTTCTTTTCCTGACCGCCTTTATGAGCAGGCTTTTTAGGCTTGTCATCAGAAGCTGCGGCAGCAGGTTTTTGGGGAGCTTTTCTTACAATTTCAATTCTTGATTTAGGATACTCAACTTTTGTACGTTCAACACGAACTACAGGTTTTTCAGTTTTTTTAGGTTCAACTTTTTCAACTGCAGCCTTCTTTTCCGGTTTTTCAACGCGTTCTATTTTCTCTGCTTTTTGAACCCTTTGCACTCTTTCAATCTTCGGGGCGGCAGCTTTTGAAGCGGCTTCTTCTTTAGGTTTTTCTTCAACCTGGGCAACTTTTGCTTTTTTCACTACAAATGCTTTAGGTTTTGAAGCAGTTTTTTGCGGAACAACTCCGAGATGCTCTTTTAGTTTACGAATCTGAACAGGAGTCACGGTATTAGAGTGCGATTTTACCATTATATCTATCTCGGCGAACTTCTCTATAACCTCTTTGCTGGTCATACCAAGTTCTTTTGCTAATTCACTGACTCTTAAACTGTTCATCTAATATATTCCTTTCACCTTTTTCAGCATCTTTTGTAAAATCCCTGTCCTTGTTCCGCTGTCTAATTTTAACTACGATTTTGTAATATATTGCAGAACTCCGATTTATCGAAAAAGGCATTTGTTTTCAACACCTTGTTTAATTTTGATTTCTTTAATGCTGCATCAATACAACTTTGATTATAACAAAGATATGCAGATCTGCCAAATGTTTTGGAATCAGGGTTTATTACTACGTTTCCGTCTTTATAATTCTTAGTAATCTTTATTAAATTTTCCCTCGGAATTAATTCTCCGCATCCGACGCATTTTCTTAGCATCTGCCGCCTTTCTTTTGTAAAAAAGCGGATTCAGGTTATGAATCCACTTCTGCTAATTTTTCAAGTTTTAGTTTCTGGTCATATTCAGTGAGCAGGTCGATAAGCTCGTCTAAATCACCGTCAATAACCGTCCATACATTAAGATTCTGACCGATTCTATGGTCGGTAAGCCTTCCTTGCGGGAAGTTATACGTTCTGATACGTTCGCTTCTGTCTCCGGTACCTACTTGCGAACGTCTCAGGTCGGTAATTTCTTTCATTTGCTTCTGCACTTCCATATCATAAAGTTTTGCTTTCAAGATTTGAAGCGCTCTTTCTTTGTTCTGGAGCTGTGAACGTTCTTCCGTACAGAAAATCATAATTCCTGTAGGTTTATGGAAAACTCTTGCGGCAGTTTCAACTTTGTTAACGTTTTGTCCGCCTGCACCTCCGGAACGTGCAGTTGTAATTTCAACATCATTCATATTGAGTTCGACTTCAACATCATCAACCTCCGGCATAACAGCAACCGTTGCCGTTGAGGTATGAACCCTTCCCTGGGATTCCGTTGCAGGAACTCTTTGAACTCTGTGAACACCGGATTCGTATTTGAGACGGGAATAAATGCTGTCGCCTTTCATTGAAATAATAACTTCACTGACTCCGCCGGCTTCGCAATCGGTTTTGCTCAAAATTTGCGTCTGCCAGCCTTTTTTATCGGCATAGCGCATATACATTCTCATCAAATCACCCGCAAAGATGTTTGCTTCGTCTCCGCCTGCGCCGCCTCTGATTTCAAGCATAATGTCCTTATCGTCCATCGGGTCTCTCGGAAGAAGAAGAATTTTCATACGTTCTTCATACTCGGCAATCTTTTTTTCGTTTTCTTCAATATCATTTTTTAAAAACTGCCTCATTTCTTCGTCTTTTTCTTCGTGAATCATCTGTTTTGCTTCTTCTATAGCATCAGAAGCTTTTTTCCACGCATAATACAATTCAACGGTTTCTTCCATTGATTTTCTTTGCTTTGATAAGTCTCTGAATTTATTATAATCAGCTATAACATTCGGATCAGAGAGAGTTTCGCCTAACTCGACATACTTTTTCTCTATCTGAATGATTTTATCCAACATATCTTTCATTATTAAGTTCCCCTTTGTCTAATTTTAGCATAACAAAAACAGAGGACAAATAAAAGGGGGGTGGGGGCAAGGAAAATGCAGCAGGTAAATATATGAGATAACTGACGCTTAAAACAAAAGTTAAATTTATTTTCTATTCGTCCGCTAATCGCTAAATGTCTTGAAAGTAGTTTCAATATTATCGGAAATAACTTTCTTAACTGCGTCCATTTCAGTTGAGAGAGCATTTTGTTCCGTATCAAGCTGTTTCAATCTTAATTCCAGAGTTCTATCCTCCTGTTGAATAATTGAAGTCTGTGCATTAATATCGGCAATTGTTTTTTCGTATTGTTCTTTTTTATACATATATTCATTCATTGCATCCTGATATGCATCTTCGTCAGTGACGGTTTCAACATTAAGATTATACACAACACTGTCATCATCGAATTTTACAGATGTAAATCTGCCGTTTCCGTCCGTTTCAAGAAGTGCATGATTTGTTTCTTCAATTTTTGTTTGGACGTATAAAGCATTATAATAAGCGAGTTTATTTTGAATTTCTATTGGTTTTTCAGGGTCATAAGGCGTATTATAACTGTTGTAAAAATCACTTTCCGTTGTATAGTAAGTTTTTCCGTTCATTTCAAACGAATAAATTCCTTGCCCTTCATAAATCAGATTGCCTGTACTATCAAAACTCAAATACTGATTCATTGCAGAATCCGGACAGTCTTTTAATATTTGTGCAAGCTCAGCCGCCTGATCTTTTGTAAAACTTGTAAGCTCTGTCAATTTGCAGTTTCCTACATACATTCCGGGCTCTGCAGCATATTCTTTCGGATTTTCTAAGTCATCCGGAACAAAGAAATGCCAGATGCCGTCAGTATCCTGATAGCCATATACATTATCCGTTGTTAAGACCCCATCTTCTTCGGCAAGCCCGACAGCTTCCTCAAAATCCCGCAGCGCTTCTTGGAATCTTGTATCCTGCTCTATTTCATCAATCGCTTCATAAGTATAACTTTCTTTGCCGTCTGCAGTTGTAACTGTATAATTATTATTTACAGGGTCATAAGCAACTTCAGGATGCATATTGTCTATTTCCTGCATTTCTTCCTTTAGAAAAAAGTGCCAGGTTCCGCTTGAGTCCTGATATCCGTATACTTCTTCGTCAGGAATAGCCCCTGCATCGTATGCCAGTTCTTTTGCCGTTGCAAAGTCATTAAATTGTTTTTGTAACTCCTCATCATTCTGAGCCTGTGCAGTTGTGATTTCATCATATCTGGCAGTTGTTCCATCTGCATAAAGTACATCATAATAAGAAAGCGGATCAACCGGTTCGACAGAATCAATCTCTTCCTGTAAAAAGAAGTGCCAGGTTCCGCTTGAGTCCTGATATCCGTATACTTCTCCGGCCGGAATTGCACCTGCATCATAAGCAAGCTCTTTTGCCGTTGCAAAATCATTAAATTGTTTTTGCAATTCTTCATCATTGCCGGCTTTATCAGTAGTAATTTCATCACCGTTTATTTCTGTGCCGTCATTGAGCGTTATTCTGTTCGAAGGACCGTATTTCAAGGTGGCAGACGGGTTAATATATGTTTTTACGGTGATTTCTCCGTTTTCAATATGAACCTGCGGATTTTCTAACAACTTTTGTGAGCCTGTATATATATCAGCATAATAATAATGATTTACTATGTAGTTGTAATTAGGATCCGCACTGGAAAGCTGCTGCCAGCTGTCTAAAACAGATTCGTTGTCTCCGTCGGTAAATGAATATTGAACTTCTGTATAATCAGTTGTTTTTGGCGCATTAGGAACTTCCAGATCTAAAAGTCTGTTAAACAAATTAGCACTTTGATTTGCAAGTGCAGTTCTTGCCTGATTAATTTGCTGACCTTCCCATTCGCAGTTGGTTTTTCTTGCTGTCAGAGCTAAATATCGTGCCTGTGATGCTGCCATTCCCATACAGAGGTCTCCTTTTTATTATTTTTATAATGTTGATTTTTCTAATGTCAATATACAAGACACCTGATTATACATTAGCTTAAAACAAAATACAAAAAAACCTCTATTTGAATGGTTTTGGGGCAGAATGTATTGGCAAGTGATACTTCCCGATGCGCTGTAATTTTTCGGAGAAGATAGTATAGCACGATTCTTTCTTAAACAATAAGGGGGAGCTCTAACATTGCCATTAGCTCTTTTTAGAGTTTGGATTGTTTTTGTGGAATATATATATGCTTGAATATTAATTATGTTTTTGTTAAACTGAAAAGGTAAAATACTTAACAAAATTTTACTTAATATTTCTTAATATTTTGAAATAATGAGTTAATTTTTTTTGTGTGTAGTTTTTTATATATATAGAGATTATGTGTGTAAGGAGTTCGTCTTATGAAGATTAACGCGATTAATGCCGATTATTTACGCCAGAGAGCGGGAAATAACAAAAAAACTCAAAGCTCTCCGGCTGTTAGTAAAGGGCTGCTCGAAGGCGTGTCAATGATATCATTCAGAAGCGGAAATCCACGGCATATTGCGCATATGGTCTCGGAGGAACCTCTGTTCGGGTTTAACGGCGGCGGCGTCGGGACGGTTGTTAATGACTATAATTTCTTAGATAACAAAGATGTTGATAAAATAGTTAAACTTATACCTCTTTACAATCAGGAGGTTGATTATAAAAAAGATGTTGATTCAAAAACAGGTAAAATAAAACAGCCTGTCGGTCAGGGTGTAAAAATAAGATATGTGCCGCAAAATCTTCCGGCAGACCACCCGTTCAAGGGCAAAGAAGGTGCTCCGTTTATTACCGGACAGGCATTAGATAATTCTACAAATCTTGTAAAATTCTTAAAAGATAAAAAAGACAGTGTTTTTCTTTTAGAAGAAATTAAATCTTCAAATATGAACTGGGGGATGGAGGATAATGTTCCTATAAAAATGTTCAGGGCGCAAAAAGATGAGCATTTAAATAACTTAATGACAAAAAAGGGTCTGGGCGGAGAACTTCAAAATAAATTGGAGTTTGTATTCACCTACGTAGATTCTACTGCCAGCATGCCAAAGCAATATGCAGATGAATTCAGTTATTCAAGCTCGACCGGCTCTGATTTGGAAAGACGTTTTGCTTCCGGATGGAAAGGTCAGCCTTATGCAAAAGAAGCAAAAGCAACAATAGAGTTAATGCCTGCATTAAAAGAAAAATACAATATCGATCCTCGTTATATATTATGCTCTGACGGACAGCCAATGTTTGCGATGCATTATGCAGCACAAAAGAATGCCGCCGGAGAAGCGTACTGGCAGGACAAGTTTTTAGGCGGCGTCGGACATAATATGAATGCAGGTTATGACCAGCCAATGGGGGCAAGGCAGGCTATTGTTAATTTAGGCGCTACAAAAGAAGAACTGACAAAATTAACAAACAGCAGGGAATATATAAATGCTCTTAAAAATGGAGAAGAAGAAAAATTTCTCCGCGAAACCGTATTAAAAGACTTCGTAAGACCAAAAAGCGGCATGAATGCTTATAATGTAGCTATACATTATGCGCAAGCCGGATATGTTCCAATGCTGACGACTGTTTCGGAAGGGTATCATGATTCGTTGATTTCAAATGAACTTGTGTCTGATATGTATAATGATCTGGTAAAACTAGACGAACTCGGCAGATTTAAAGGTTTAACAAATCCACTTATGGATCCGAATGTTTCACCGTTTAAGTATGAAATATTACAGCCGGGCTACAAGGATGATGTTAAGTTAAAATTAAAAGATGGTTCAGTTGTTACAGTAAATAAATTTCAAATTTTCGATAAAAACAAATGTGATTTAAAAACTGTAAGGGAAATTAAACGCCAGAATAAAATAAATTTGCTGGAAAGATTTAGTGACAAATATAAAGACTCTATTTTATTAGATAAAGACGGCAAAGAAATAAGCAAGCCTAATCAGGGCAGAATGCATATAACAGCCGGAAAATTTGACAGAAGTCTGAAAATATACGGCGGAATTTCTGATGAATATCTCGCAAAACTAAAAAAAGGTGAAGATGTTAAATTAGTTGTAAGCTGGGGACGCGGTGATTTTCAAAAAGGTATGGATACAGTTATTGACTCTTTTGAAAAATATGCAAAAAAAGATCCTAATGCAATTTTGGTTTTTGGCGGTGATATGAAATTTGAACCGGAAACTGTAGAAAAATTTGAACTAGCCGTTTCAAAGCCGGAACTTAAAGGACGTATGATGATGACAGACGGGTGGACTCCGGGGAAAGATTTTGCAATGGCCGGTGACGTTGCACTTCTTCCTTCCAGATTTGCGCCTTGTGAATTGACTGATTTGGAGGCTAAAAAAGCTTTATGTACTCCGGTTGTTCCTAATGTTCAGGGGATGGCACAAAAGAATTTCGATCCTTCTATTCCTGAAGAAGCCAAACTCATGGATGCATACAAGGGTAAACATGAATACTTTATGTCAGAAGAAACAGCTCTTAAGAATGCAAACGAAAGCGCAAAAAAAGAGTTTAATACTGCAAAAGATAAGCTTGTAAAAGAAATTAGCGGCAAGTACAAAGGACAGGTAAATGACGAAATACCGCAAGAGCTGTTAAAAGAAACTTTGGAAAGTAATGAAACTTATAAAAAAGCTCTAAAAAAACTGAGAGATTCTGTTATTTCTGATGAAATGGCAGGGTGTCTTGAGCGGGCCTTGATTACAGACAGAAGCAGCAAAAATGCCGAAAATATTCTGGCAAACCAGATTAAAGCTGATACAACCTGGTTCGGAAACGCGTGGTTAAGCAAAACCGGTAAGTCATCCGGGCAGTTGTACTTCGATTACCACTTTAATAATAAAGGGAAAAATATCTCTAAGAAAGATTTGATACAACTTGATTTTTCCGGACTTAGCAGAAATATAAGCGGTAACGGCAGCGGAACAATACATTTTAACGGAAAAGCTAAAAGAATTGCTACAGCAGCGCTCGGACTTGCTGCACTTACGGGTCTAGGGGTTACGGGATATAAGTTTGGTTGGTTCTCGCCTAAATTTGAAGAAGAAAAGCCGCACGGGCATCTCTCTTGTGTCGTATAGGATACAAATATATCTTATTAGGTTGGGAATATAAAAATCCACCGGTACTATTGCCCTGGTATAAATAGAAATGCGGGTTGTTAACCGGATATGTTTGGCAGTTAATAACTAATACTAAAACTTTATTTTTGTTATAAAATAAAAATATGATATTAAAAACTTTTATTGAACCGCCTATTGGAAATAATAATTATTTAATAGTGGATGAGGAGTCCGGTGAAGCAGCGCTTGTTGACTGTTCTGCAAGAGATGAAAATATACCTCTGATGATAAAAGAACTGGGTGCAAAATTGAAATACATTTTGCTGACTCACGGGCACTTTGATCATGTTGCAGGTATCAGGAATAATCCTGAGGTTAAAACTGTTATGCATGAAGATGATCTTGGAATTTTAAGCAAAGTCAATACTTACATGCCAATGTTCGGTATGCCTGAAATGACTATTCCCAGAGTTGATGTTTTTGTAAAAGACGGTGATATTCTGAAATTAGGAAATTTTGAAATTAAAGTAATACACACTCCCGGGCATACACAAGGCGGGATTTGTTATCTTGCCGATAGTAAACTCTTTTCCGGTGACACAATTTTCAGAGAAAGCGTAGGGCGCTGCGATTTGGAAGGCGGCAATTTCGACCAGATAGTAGAAAGTATTGAAAACAAAATTTTTACACTTCCTGAGGATACAATGATTTACCCCGGTCACGGTAAAATAACATCTGTTGGTTGGGAAAAAGAACATAATAACTTTATGTAGAGGAGTGTTCATGCAAAAATGCAAAATAACGGTTATTAGAAAAACTTTGATAGAAGATTTAGCAAAAGAATATGGTGTTGATGGTCTGGGTTCTTGTCCGCTGCTTCAGGAAGGTCAGGTTTTCTATGCGGATTGGGAATGTCCGGAAGGATTCTGTAATGAAGCCTGGAAAGCTATTTATCAATATGTTTTTGCTCTTGCTCACGGTACCGGAGATAATGGCGGTTTGTTTTATTACGGCGACTGGATAAAAAAGCCCGGAGTGGCAATCTGTTCTTGCAATGACGGATTACGTCCGGTTATATTTAAAATAGAAATCGCAGGAGAAGAAAAATTTTCTGATTAAGTGTGATATAATAAGAGGGTTATGAAACATACGTTTGAACAAAAAGTTTATTATTCTGATACCGATTCATTCGGAATTGTCTGGCATGGGTCATATTTAAGATGGCTGGAGATGGGGCGGGTTGATCTTTGTGAATCAATGGGACTTAATATGCTGGATTTAGAGAAACAGGACATAGTTTTACCTGTTACAAATATGAATATCAGGTATAAAGCCTCCGGAAAACTCAACGATATTGTTATTGTTGAAACGGAAGTAAAAAAGCTTACTCCTGTAACAATAGTATTTGAGCAGACGATCAGAAATAAAGAGAGCGGCAAATTATTTTTGCAGGCGGAATTTGAAGTTGTAGCCGTACATAATGACGGCAGACTGCATAGAAGAATGCCGGAAGTTATTAAAAATGCGTTTGAACAGGTTGTTTTAGTTTAGTTGTCTTCGGCTTCTATCATTTTTTTAGCCAGTTCAAACGCTTCAGGATAAACTTTAGCAATGGTAAATTCGCTTTTTGCATCTCCTGTTACCAGCAGACAGTAAGCTTCTGCAACAAATTCATAAACATTTGTAGCACAGTATCTCGCATTACTGTCGTCTGGAGCCCATTTATCGAATTGCTTCAGTGCCTCAACTTTCTTAAGTTCAGTATCATAAGCTGTTTCCGCAGGAGTTACCGAAGCTTTTATAGCTTCAACTTCAGAAGCATATTTATCTGACTCTTCTTTAAACTTATCTTCAAGCTCTTTATTAACCGGATTTACGTGTGTATAATAGCTGTGACCGACTTCATGTGCAATTCTGCGCTGTAATGTTGGAATGTCCGAAGCTTCCGGATCTATGTAAATTACATTTTCTTCCGGCAGATACTCTCCGTCGCCGCCGGTTGGCGGTGGTTGTAAAATAAGTTTTATACCCTTGTCAGCCATTCTATAGAGTGCAACTGGATTAGATTCTGCAATAAATTTTTTAGCCCCCTGAGTCATACCTGAAACATCTATAAAGAACTCTTTGCCATCTCGTTTTACAGAGATTTTATCCTCAATAATTGCAACAGTATATGTATTTTTGCCTACTGTTTGCGTGTATTCCGTATCAGAACTATATTTTCGGTCTCCTACTTTATACAGTTCTTCTGCCAATTCACTCTCTTCTATTTTGAACAGTTGATAGTTTTGCGGCTCTTCAGCAACTATACCTTCTTCTTTAACAAATCCGTTTTCTTCCGGCATAATTTTCAGAAATTCTTCAACAGTATATTCTTTTGTTTCGCCATTTTCTGTTACTAATACTTTGTTTCCCTTTATTTCAAGAGTTTTTTCTGTACCGTCTGCACTAAAAATTGTTTTCTTTTTATCGCAGACAAAATCTCTTGATTTATTGCTTAAATATTCAATAACATAGTCTCCGTTTTCAAGAAATTCAGTTTTGTAATCCACATCTTTAAGTAAACCGGCATAGCCCAATTCATCAATAGCAGAAGCGGCTTTTTCAGGGATATTATCATCCTTAATAATTTCAACAAAAACTTCATTGCAGTTTACGTTTAAATCAAAATTGAGTCCTAATACGGCATTATTATTAAGAAGTTTTATTAACAAATTCTTTGTTTTGTCAGACATTTTGATTACTTGATTGTTATTATCTAAGGAAATATCTGTAATGATACCTTTTTCATCCATTGTTACATTAAATGAAGTTTCGTTTGGAAGTCCTTTATTTACTGTAATTTGTTTCAGATTCGGAGTGTATGCAAATTCATTTTTGCCGTATTGCAGAAACCCGTTTCGATTTTCATCATAGGTACATGTATATCCGCCTTCATATTTTTCAACACTCGCTTTGTAATTGCCTTTATCATCAAACATCGTTACAGCTGATACTAAATTTCCATATTCTCCGACAAATTTCTTTGAATAGCTGATAAATTCTTTGAGAAGGTTACCATTTGAATTAAAAAATTTTATGTCTTTATCGCCATCTTCATATGATACAGCCTCATAACCATTATCAACCGATTTGATATCAGCATCGCTGCCACAATAAAATAGTATTTTTGCTAAAATCTCCTCCGGAATATCCTGATAGTCAGCTTGTTTATTTTTTATATTTTCCTCTAAGCGGGATCTGGCATACATATTTTCTTTTTCTGCAACCAGATTTTGAAGTCCAACCAGAGCTTCCTGAAAGTTATCGATAGAAACTTGTTCTCCGAATATATCTTTAAATTTCTTTTCACTAAATGTAAATTCTTTTGTTTTATTGTCATAATTAAAAAAATTGTCTTGCATGGCTCCTGACCATTTAGACATACTTACAGTGACTAAATCTATAGTTCCATCATTTTTTGTGTCAAACTTATCAAAAATAGTAAATATTTTTTCCATAGATTTTTCTTTGGCAGTACCCTTATATTGCTCCATAAATTCATCTTTAGATATTTTGCCATTTCTGACACCTAATGTCGCAATATTTAGTATTAAGTTATGTAATGAATAATTTTCTGCCATAAAAATAAGACTCCTTCTATAATTTTTTTATCGGCACATTTCTATAAAACTTTAGGTAATAAGAAATATTTGTTACAAAAATTTACATGGATATATAGTACAATTAATCTATGCCAAGATTAAACAAATACATAGCATCAACCGGACTCTGTTCTAGAAGAAAAGCGGATGAACTTATTCTGGAAGGAAGAGTGAGGGTTAATGATAAGATAATCGAAGAATTGGGATTCCACGTACGAGAAAAAGATAAGGTTTATGTGGATAATAAGCTTGTTCGACCGCAAAATCTTGAATATTACAAGTTTTTTAAACCCGCAGGATATATTACAACATCTGATGATGAAAAAAACAGAAAAACTATTTATGATATTATTCCGCCCGAACTTTCACATTTAAAGCCGGTCGGAAGGCTGGATAAGGATTCAACAGGACTTATTATTCTTACAAATGACGGTGAACTTATTAACGATATGACACATCCGTCGATAAAAGTTCCGAAAATTTATCTGGTACATATAAACGGTAAATTCTCACCTGCTGATGCGGAAAAAATGTATAATGGTATTGAAATAGAGACTGATACAGGAGAAAAGAAAACAGCTTGCGCAGAAACAATGCCGGTTGAAATCGGCAATAATTCTTCCGCAATTCAGGTAACTCTGTATCAGGGAATTAACCGCCAGATAAGAAAAATGTTTGCAAAGCTTGGCTTTGAAGTTGAAAGCCTGAAGAGAGTTCAGCACGCAACAATTACTCTCGAAGGAATGAAAAGAGGACAGGTAAAACTCTTAAAGCCAAAACAGGTTAAGGAACTTAAAAACTATATTGCAAAGATTAAGAGGGAATATGCTCAAAGTTGCAATAACGGGTAATATAGCCTCCGGAAAGTCTCAGGTTGAAAGAATAATTTCCGAAAAATATCCGGTCTATGATACGGATAAAATTGCCCGCAAAATTCTTGATAATGTGAAGAATTTCTACGGCTATGATGTTTTTACCGGCGGAAAAATTGACCGGCAAAAGCTTGGAGCGCTTGTATTCTCTAACCCTGATTTAAAGAAGAAGCTTGAAGAAATGATTCATCCCAAGGTAAAAGAAGAGATTTTGAAAATTTTTGCGCTGGATATTCCTGTTGTATTTATATCAGTTCCTCTGCTTTTTGAAACGGGGTTTGACAAGCTTTTCGATAAAATTATATTTGTCTCGGCAGATTCAAAAACGAGATTAGTGCGCCTTATGAAGCGGAACAACTTAACAGAAGATGAGGCAATAAAAAGGATTAACTCACAAGCTCCGGAAGAGGATAAAATCCGGAAATCGGATTTTGTGCTTTATAACAATTCAACTCTTACGGATTTGAAAGCCCAAACAGATTCACTCCTCGGCAATTTTACAGACAATAAAACTTCTTAATAATGACAAGCGTGTAAGCTTGCATTTCCACGTAGGTCAGGTTTTACCTGACAATATTACAATAAATAGGTCGGGGCTTTAGTAGCAGTGTGGAGCTTGCTCCACAAAAGTTTTTGTTTTGTTAAGTATTTGTCGGGCTGAAGCCCGACCTATATTTCTGTAAGACTCTCTTTCGTGTCGTCCGTCAGTAAATCCGTTCTCCCACAAAGGGTGAGGGGAGGAACACGCTTAATGTTCAGCCTCCCCTCCCCTTGTGGGAGGGGCGAAATCTTTGATTTCGGGGAGGGGTTTTATACAGATATTACGCCTGTAATTTTAATGCCTAAAATTATCATGGACAGTTCCCCCGCCAGCGTGGAGGGTTAGGGATGGGTAAAATAATCAAACGACAGCGCGTGTTCCCTCTCTAACGAGGAGGGTTAGGGAGAGGTAAAATAATCGAACGACAGCGCGTGTTCCCTCTCTAACGTGGAGGGTTAGGGATGGGTAAAATAATCGAACGACAGCGCGTGTTCCCTCTCTAACGTGGAGGGTTAGGGATGGGGAAAATAATCGAACGGCAGCGTATGTTCCCTCGCCCCTTTGGGGAGAGGGTTAGGGAGAGGGGCTGAATCTAAATTACAAGTCTGCCGTCATCCTGAATCCGACAGTCATTCAGGGGTGAAGAATCTCTTTAACCACTATATATCTAACTACTTTAACTTTTAATATTTATTAGAGAGTTTCATTGCCTTGTACATCTCAAAAACACTTATAAGAAAGAACATTCCGAATACAAGCAGGTAGGATTGGTTTGAGTATACAAGGATATTTCCGGTTTTTTGCGGTGCAAAAACATTGAGTAAAAAACCTGCTGCAGTACCTAAAATTCCGACCATCATAAAGAAGCCGAAGTTCATAATACTTACGGCAGTTCCTGATACCATTTTTCTGTTTGTTAAATGCAGAACCGGTACCAGAAGCGACGTAAGGCTGGCATTAGCTGCTAAAATGCAGAAAATTACTGCAATAGCGTCTGTTCGTATATTTAAAATTAGAAATAAACATATCAGCAGCAGTGATACAAACGTTATGACCGATGCGTTTTTCAAAAATATTACTCTATGGTTGTGGCACATTTTGCAGAATGAAGCGTTTACAATGTTGAAAACTGCCGCAATTACAGCCATGCCTGAAAGTACCATTGCGGCTTTAGAAGATGACATCAGGCAGAAATCTTCCAGAAATTTTTTACCTAAAATAGCCTGGATTGCGTAGGATATTCCAAAATTGCAGCAGGCAAAACTGAAAAGGTTTCTGTTATGTTTTTTGTGTAGAACAAGCCTGAACGGCAGGGTTCTCAGCTTTACGTTTTTGTTAATCTCCGGAAACTTTATTCTTGTGCAGAGCAGAGCGAAAATAATAACAGCTGCAATAACAACTCCGGCAAGGATTAGAAGAATTTCTCTCCAGTTTATATACTGCATAGCGTAAACAAACGGAGCGTTTGCTGCTATTCCGCCGGAATATCCGATACAGAGCATTACAGATATTGCAATTCCGAAGTTTTTGTCGGAAAAACAGTCTTTAAGCTCTCTGATTAAACTCAGGTAGAACATGCTTCCGCCGACACCCATTAAAGCACGGGAAATGTACATTATTGCAAGGTTTGAAGTTAGCGGAAATAAAAGGCAGCCGAGCGCTAAAACTACGCCGCCCGCCATCATTACTCTTAAGCCGCCGTATCTGTCTACCAGAACACCATTAATTAACTGGCTGAAAGCGTATACGTACATAAAAATTGCTCCGAAAGCGGTTATATACGGAGCGCTTACGGAAAGCTCATGCTGCAGTACATCAAATACTGCTCCCGGAATTGCTATTCTCTGGAAATTTGCAAAGAAGTAAAACAATGACCCTAAAAAAAGGAGCAAAAATATGATTAGTTTGTTTTTCATACCTTATGAATTTACCTCTAACAGAGAATTCTGTCAATTTTTACTTTTTTGTTCGCTGGTACTTGCAAACTTTTTTTGGATACGCTATAATTCAGTCAGGAATGTGTATATGATAAGCAGTATTAATTCAAACTATCCTACACTGGAACGCATAGATACTTATCCCGAATTTAGTGAACGTTATGTTACAAAAAGTACGTCTGTAGTAGATGCCTTTATATCAAAGCGTAATAAAGCCCGTGTGCGTGACGTTACTGCAGGTGATAGGGTAAAAGCCGGAATTGGTGCGATTGCCGGATGTATTTTACCTATGATTTATATGATGAAAAAGCAAAAGGTTAAAAATCCATTTAATTTGCACTATGGTCTTACAGAAATGGTTGTAATGTCTGCAACCTCAGTTGCCGGCGGTGTTGCAGCAGGTATGATAGGCGAGAATAAAGAAACTAACAAGAATAAAATAAAAGAAGGTGTTTTTCAGTTTATGAATGCATCTGTTCCAGCATGGGTTGTAGGCGGTGCATTAAAATTGTGTGAATCAAGCAAAAATTATAATAATATTCCCGGGAAAATTCTTGCAATGATTGGCGGGTTAATTATCGGAATGTACGGCGCTGCATCAGTTTCTAATGTAATTTGCGACCCGCACGATAAAGTTCCGGATAGAAAACTTACATTACTTGATTGTCTGGTTAATATCGACGATGCTCTGGGAGTTCTTGTGCTTGCCAAATTCCCTATAGTAGGGAAGCTTCATCTTGAACGCGCGCTTCCGTTTATTTACGCTTATTGCGGGTATAGAGCGGGTAAGAGTAATTAAATTTTGAAAAAAGAATGGCGGTCGGGAGAATCCCGACCGCCATTCTTTTTTTTAATTATATATTTGCAAGCTTTTTATAATAATCGTGAGCCTGTTCAAACTTGTAAGACAGATTAAACAATCTTGCTTCCGTAAGCTGCGGAGTCATAATCTGCAGCCCGATAGGCATTCCGTCTCTGTCAAAACCTGCCGGTACTGAAATTGCAGGAAGTCCTGCCAGGTTAGCAGAAATTGTCGCAATATCTGTCAGATACATTGAGAGCGGATCTTCTGTTTTAGCTCCTAAATCAAAAGCAGTATTAGGGCAAGTAGGAGCAAGAAGCGCATCCACTTTTTCAAATGCCTTCAGGAAATCCTCAGTTACAACTCTTCTCATCTGGAGAGCTTTTTTATAATAAGCATCATAATAACCTGATGAAAGAGCGTAAGTTCCGAGCATTATACGACGTTTAACTTCCGGTCCGAAACCTTCCGCACGGGTTTTGCAATACATTTCAAGAAGATTTTTAGCATCAGCAGTTCTGTGACCGTATTTTACGCCGTCAAAACGTGCAAGGTTAGAGCTGCATTCTGCAGTTGCTAAAATATAATAAATACCGATTGAATGCTTAAGGTTCGGAAGCGAAACTTCAATTACTTCCGCACCTAAAGATTTATATGTTTCAATAGCATTTTGAATAGCTTTTTGAACATCTTCCGCAAGTCCTTCTGAAACCAGTTCTTTCACAAC
>CALUSN010000002.1 GCA_944323435.1 Candidatus Gastranaerophilales bacterium
GCCTCCCCAACTTGGGAGGTTGGCGCGGTTATTGGGCGCGGAGGAACGCCAGGTTTGGCGTCATTGCGGGGGTAAATATTTGGATTTGTAGGTAAAACTACAGGTTGGATGTCATTGCGAGGAGCGGGAGCGACGCGGCAATCCATATTGTTGTAGAACTCCACACAAACTAATGTTTTTAATTGTATAATTCGTTCAAGATTGCTTCTGGCTGAATGGCTATTCCCTCGCAATGACATGAATTTTAGAGGGTGAGGGAAAACGATAAGCCGGAAGTGGGAAGAATAAAATTTTTCTTCCTTCTCAGCTCCTAAACTTCTTAACTCCCCAATATTCCAAAAAGCCCCAAAACCCTTGCTAATAGCGGGATTTACCCCCCCCCCCGAGGGCTAGAAGTAAGGCTGCACAAGGATTACAGCTCAACGCCGCTTTCAACAATCTCCTGTGCTTTTGTTTGAACTTCCCTGTTTGTAACATGTGATACATATCCTTATTGATATTATATATTATTTATTCCACATGTTCATACTTTTATAACACTTTTGAATATAATTTGTTACAAAATTTTACATTAAATTGTTTTTATCACACAAGCTTTCTTTTGTCTTTTTATGTTTATGTTATTATGTTCATAATTGGAGAGGATATTATGATAAATTTTTTATTAAAGCTTATTGGCGACCCTAATGAGAAAAAAGTTAAAAAAATCTCAGGGATTATTGATCACATCAACGCGCTTGAGCCGGAATTTGCAAAACTTACAGACGAAGAGTTAAGGGCAAAAACAGACGAATTTAAGGCAATTCTTGCCAAACGCCCGACTTCAGATAACGAAAAAGCTGACAGACTCTTAGAAAAAGAAGCTCTGGATAAAATTCTGCCGGAAGCTTTTGCAACCGTAAGGGAAGCCGGAAAAAGAGTCTTAAATATGCGCCACTTTGATGTACAGTTAATCGGCGGATACTTTCTCCATAACGGGCATATTGCAGAGATGAGAACAGGTGAAGGTAAAACCCTTGTTGCAACTCTTGCAGCTTATCTAAACGCGCTTACAGGCAAAGGCGTACACGTTGTTACGGTTAACGATTATCTTGCAAAACGTGACAGCGAGTGGATGGGACAGATTTATAAATTTCTTGGTTTAAGTGTTGGTGTTATTCTCTCCAACCAGCATGATGCGGATGAATTTAACAGAAAAAGAGCCGCTTATGCGTGCGATATAACTTACGGCACAAATAATGAATTTGGTTTTGATTATTTAAGAGACAATATGGCGGCATCAAAAGAAATGCTTGTCCAGAGACCTTTTAACTACGCAATTATAGACGAAGTTGACAGTATTTTAATAGATGAAGCAAGAACTCCTCTTATTATTAGCGGTCGTGTCGAAAAATCGGCAGACACTTATACTCTTATGGCTAAAGTTGCGCCTCAGCTTGAAAAGAATAAAGATTATGAAGTAGACGAAAAAAATAAGAACGTTATCCTTACAGAGGACGGTATTGACAGAGCGCAGGAGATTATCGGCTGCAAAGATTTGTTTGATATAAACAACCAGTACGCGCATGACCTGCTTAACGCTCTTAAGGCAAAAGAATTATTCATAAAAGACACGGATTATGTGGTTAAAGACGGCGAAGTAATGATTGTAGACGAGTTTACAGGGCGCTTAATGCCGGGAAGACGCTGGTCTGACGGACTTCATCAGGCAATTGAAGCAAAAGAAGGCGTAGAAATTCAGGATGAAACCCAGACTCTTGCAAGCATTACTTTCCAGAACTTATTCAGACTGTACCCTAAACTTTCCGGCATGACTGGTACTGCAATGACAGAGGAAGCAGAGTTCGGCAAAATTTATAACCTTGAAGTTACTGTTATTCCGACTAACAAGCCGGATATCAGAATTAATTACGCTGATGTCATTTATAAAACAGAAAAAGCAAAATATAATGCTGTTGTAGAGGATATTATAGAGCAGCATAAACTTGGTCGTCCGGTTCTTGTCGGTACGGTCAGTATTGAAAAATCAGAATACATTTCATCACTTTTGAGTAAAAAAGGGATTAAACATAATGTATTGAATGCCAAGCAGCACGAAAAGGAAGCTTACATTATTGCTCAGGCAGGACGAGTCGGGGCTGTAACTATTGCAACCAATATGGCAGGACGAGGTACAGATATTCTGTTAGGCGGTAATGCTGAATTTCTAGCCAAGGAAGAGTTAGAAAAGCACAATATTACTCCGGACAGTCCTAATTATGAAGAACTAAAGGATTCAGCGCTCAAAAACGCCGGAGCAATTACAGAGCAGGAACACGCAAAAGTTGTGGAACTCGGCGGACTTCATGTAATAGGTACGGAAAGACACGAATCCAGAAGAATTGATAACCAGCTTAGAGGTCGTGCCGCACGTCAGGGCGACCCGGGCTCTACAAGATTTTTCCTCTCGCTTGAAGATAATTTAATGCGAATCTTCGGCGGAGACAAAATTACCGGCTTGATGAATATGCTTAATGTTGAAGAAGATATGGCTATTGAATCAAAGCTTATTTCAAGACAAATTCAGTCTGCACAGAAAAAAGTTGAAACATATCACTTTGATATCCGTAAAAACGTACTTCAGTATGACGATGTTATGAATATTCAGAGAGAAAAATTCTATGCACAACGCCGCAAAGTCCTTGAGGGTAAGGATTTGAGAAGTGATATTGAATATATGATTGATAAGGAAATCGACAGACTCTTAAAGAGTTACATAACTCCTGAAATGAATCCGGAAGAATACATACAAGAGGATTTGCAGACACTTATCAAGGAGCTTCACTCAAACATCCCGCAGCTATCTTATATTAATGCGGATGATATTAAGAACCTGAGATTTGCAAGAATATATGATTCTCTGCGTGACGCTGCCCAGAAGGCTTACAAAGAACACGAAGAAGAAATTATCGGATTCTATAATACTATTTCCGAGCAGTATGACCCGTCATTTACAAAGCAGGAATTATTCTCAGAAAACAATATAATGCGCTCGCTTGAGAGAGATATTCTCTTAAGAGTTGTAGATAATCAGTGGATAGACCATCTTCATAATATTGATATGCTCAAAGACGGCATCGGACTTAGGGCTTACGGGCAAAAAGATCCATTGATTGAATATAAAAAGGAAGCTTATGACCTTTTCAACAAAATGATGTATGAAATCCAGAGCAATACAGTAAGATATCTCTTCAGAGCAAAGTTCGGAATCCAGTTTGTCGGCGAAGACGGGATAAATACAATAGAACAAAGCTAACTTTAACAAAATCTTTCCATTGCTTTTACAAAACCGTCATTAAAAACAGTGTCTGTCGTATAATTTGCAACCTGCTTTAATTCTTCTGTTGCATTACCCATTGCAACGCGAATTCCGCCGGCTTTTAAGAGGGCAATGTCGTTGTTTTGGTCGCCAATTGTTAAAGTCTCATCTTCTTTTATTCCCCAATAATTTTGCAGGAATTGTACAGCGCAGTATTTTGAAGCTTCTTTGTTTGAAAATTCAAGGAAATACGGAGTTGATTTAACTATATAAAGTTCAGGAAAAATCTCCGGCAATTCTTTTTCTAACCTGTCGATTTTGTCGGGATTAGAATAATCAATTGCAAGAAGTTTATTAACCTTGTCTTTTTTTATATCTTTGAAGGCGCATATTTCATATTCTGTATGCAAATTATTGCAATAGCGCTCAATTTCATAACATTCTTTTTCTGAATACAAAATATCATCATTATATAAATTTATATGAATGTTTTCCTCTTTTGCCCAATCGAGAATTTTCTCTGTCTGCTCCGGTGTCAGGCATCTTTCGTAAAGGGTTTTATCCTGATACTTTATTAATCCGCCCTGATAAGATACAACAGGAGTATCAAGTCCTAAATCTTTTGCAATCCTTGTTGCTGCAGCGTTCATCCTGCCGGTTACAAGGACAACTTTTATTCCTTTTTCGCATAATTTGCGAACACACTGTTTTACTCCTTCGGTAAAGTTGCCTTCAGGAATTAAAAGCGTACCGTCAATATCAGTTGCAACAAGTTTTATCATAATAAATCCTCTTCTATCAAAATATCATGCCCGATATCCTGCATTAATTCCAGATACGAATAAAAATGTCTGGACATAGATGCAAGATACTGGCTCAGAACTTCCTGATGCCCGTTTTCATTAATTACTAAATCAGTATAGGAATTTTTGCCCTTAATATACCCTTCTGTTGAAAGCTTAACAATTTTTTCGGAATCTTCAAGTATTTTTTTTGAATGTTCCATATTCTCGGCAGAATACTTAAAAATATTGTAATCTTTTTTTAGTTCATACTTTAATTGATATTCATAAGCTTTTTTGTTGACTTTGCTTCTTTCAAGAAATATTTCAGCCTTTTGTATTTCCGGAGTGAAGTTATAAAGAATCGGAACATCCATCCCGAAACCTACATAAGCGCCGCCATAGTTATTTGTTGTGTTTCTATATGCCTGCCAAGCGTATCCGCCTGCAACACTTATATCCGGAACTCTGTTTCTTTTTGCCTGCAATACTTCATCCTGAGATTTTTTTATATTCATATCCGAAAGCTTTATAATATAACTGTATTGAAGCGCAGTATTTTCCAGAAATTTATACTCGGGAAGCTTTATATCTAAAAATGCACTATGTCCGATAAGCGAATCTTCCAGTGTATCATACATAACATCATCATTTCCGGTATTCAAGACCTTGTTAAGGTCAAATTGTTTAGCAAAAACATTAGCCTTAGCCCTGTTAACTTCTATAAGCTGCTGCCCGTACTGAATATCGGCTTTTAAATTATCAATCTCGTAAGAAGGATATTTAGGCTTCTCAGTTGTAATTTTTACAAGGTCTTTAAACAGTTTAAGGCGGTCCTCCTGTATTTTATATACAGATTTTGCATACAAAACATCAAAATATGCCTGCATAATCTGCAATTTGTAATTGTGTTCCGCCTGCATAAGTTCTGTTTCTTTTATAGAATACTCTTTTTCGGCGATTTTTTTTCGAATTCCGCGCTTTAAAACTTCTATCGGAAGATTAACTCCGGCTTGTGATGCGTTTCCGAGGGCAACATTACCCAGAACAACATTCGATTGAATCTCGGGGTTCTGCAGTCTGTTTGCAATTTTTATATCTTTTTTTGCAGCATCAAGTTCAAGACGCTTCATTTTTAAATCACAATTTTCATTAAGCCCTATTTCAATCATTTTGTCTAAATCAACATTCACAACCTCAGCCTGAACATTGATTACAGTAAATATAAATACAGCTAATGCAAATAAAAATCTCTTCATACAGAAATATATTACCATAAAAAAAACGCCCGGAGGCGTATAAATTTGGTTAATTAATAAGGTATTTTAATAAGGTTATTTATGCTAAACTTTTGTTTTCTTGAACCAGTTAACCGGATTCAATTTAGAAAAGAAACTTGTTTTTTGAACAGGCGGCTTTTTCTTGCCCCTGAATACAAGAGCAAGCGAACCTATCATAAGAAGTCCTGCTGCAATTCCTTTTACAGCCTTAGGGATTCTATCAAAGAACGAAAGAGTGCCGTCTAAATGTGCGGAAACATTTCCGCCTACGTCATTAAACCCGCCCCATGCATTTACACCTGCTTGAGAATTTGTTCCTATTCCGCCGAGTCCGAAAGCGTTTAATCCGGCGCTTGATTCAGTACCTATTCCCTGCATACCCCACGCATTTTTCCCCGCCTGAGAATTTACGGCAAGCTGCTGCATACCGAACGGGGAAGAGTATGTAAAACTGTCTCCGTACATTCCGTGATTTTGATATAAAGAGCCCTGCATTGCACTTTGAAGATAAGGATTTGCAATCCCGGAAGATACGTTAACTCCATTGCACAAATCATACGGTACATAATCTATGATTCCGTGAGAATACAAATTGTTTAATGTAAACGGGTTCGTCATATCAAAATACCTTTCACTAACACACATATATATAAAGTTATTTTTTGTTAAAAAATTGCTTTATTTGTAAAGCTTTGTTACGATAAGTTTTATGGAGAAGGCTTTTTTTAAAAAACACCGGCAGATTGTATTAATTAATTTATTAATAATTCTGGCTTTTATACTTGGTTACGGAAGGTTTGGAGATATTATTTTTGACTCCTTCAGGGAAGCTTATATTCCTGCTCAAATTATTAAAGGTCAGGTTTTGTATAAAAATATCTTTAATATTTACGCCCCGTTTGCGTATCTGTTTAATGCACTGCTTTTTAAAATTTTCGGTGTAAAACTTTCTGTTTTGTATTTTGCAGGGCTTTTTGCCACTTTAGGAGTTTCTAATCTTACGTTTTTTATATCGAATAAATTTTTTAATAGAAACATTTCTTTTTGTATAGTATTGTTTTTTATTTGTGCGGCAGTCCTTTCAGGAAATGTTTTTAACTGCTTTTTCCCGTATTCTTACGGAATGCTTTACGGATTATTGTTTATTCTCTCTTCTCTGTACTTTGCTTTAAATGACAAATATCCTCTCGCATTTCTTATGTATTCGTTTGCAATTTGCTCAAAGTATGAATTTTTGCTTCTTTTGCCGTTATTATTCTATATTGCTGGCAAGAAGAACCTCCGGAAAAATATTCTTGCTTTGCTTGCTCCCATCGTTGTAACATTTTTACCTCTGCTTATTCAGGGTGCAGGTATTAAAAATCTTATAGTCTCATACCAGCTTACGATGGCAATGAGCGCCACAAAAACTCTTTACTGGTTCTATTCCGTAACGGGGCTTGTATTCAGACCGGAGTTAATTCCTATTTATCTGGAAAATTTTGTTAAATTTGCAATCCCTGCAGCGGTTGTATATTATCTGAAAAATTGGCTGATTTATCCGCTGGTTTTCGCTTATTGCTATTATATATTTACGCCGGAAATCTTTATTTATATCCTTCCATTAATTCTATTGTTATTTATAGGAAGATTTACAGAACTTTCCCGCAAGGAAAGATTTTTTGTTGCAGCATCTTTATTAATCTCTGTTAAAATATTTTTTGCTCTGACAATGCAGTCATACGGAGTTTATTTTCTGCCTTTTGCCCTTATTTCAGTATTTATACTTCTTCCAAAACGTATAAAAACACAGGCGCTTATTGTTCTTGTCCTTTGCGGAATTTCTTTCGGGATAAAGAATATTCAAACCCTTTATTCTAAAAACGTAAAAATAACAGCTTCTACAGGCTCAATATACACATCACCTTATAACGGCAATTCCATAAAACCGCTTGTTGAATATATTTCATCAAATACAAAGCCGGAGGATAAGGTTCTTGTGTATCCGGAATGTCTCGGGGTAAATGTTTTAGCCTCAAGAGATTCGGATAACAAATTCTATTCGCTTATACCTTTGTATGTGGAAACTTTCGGCGAAGATGTGATAATTAGGCGTCTGGAAATCAAAAAGCCTGAATATATTATTGTCAGCAATTATGATACTTCAATTTATTATTACTCATATTTTGGCAAAGATTATGCCGCAAAAATTATGGAATACGTTTTAAATAATTATGAAAAACAAGCAGAAATCGGTGAGGGACTGATTTTTACCGTTTATAAACTTAAGTCTCATCATCCTTCTCGGCAGCGCGCCTGAGAATATTTCTGTCTAACTTTTTCTTTCCGTATTTTTTATGTGATTCTTCCATAAGTTTTTCACTCGGACGCTTTTTTGAAGACTTTTTTGTCTGCGCTCCGGAGACAGGGTTAGAAAAAGAACCGCCGAGTTCTCTATACCAGAGAGACCATAAAATAGAGCGCAGCGGAAGAGTATATTGAATCAATATTTGCGCTGCAAAAACCTTGATTGTAAAAATTGCAATATCGTATTCTGTCGGAGATTTTACTCCATATTGCTTTAAATCCGGCATTGGAAGCTCTGAAATAACAGGAATTATTCCTTTTGCAATAAAATCGTTAATCCCTGTTAAATCAAAAACTTTTATAAAAAGCTGCGGGATAAATATATAAGTTAAGGCTCCGGCAAGAGCCATCAGCATAAAAGTTGAAGCAAAATGACCTTTCACCAGAGTTAAGCTTCTTTTTACACACCCGACAGGTGAAAATTCCGGCTCAAAAGTGAATACCTGAAATACCAGTACAAAATAAACCGCAAGTATTCCGCAGATTATCCAGAAAAGCGGGCAGAATGATACGGCGGAAAAGATTCCGAACAGGAACCATAAACCGATAAATGGAATGGTTCTTCTTTTAATTAATTCCGTATGAGCGCCAAAATCATATACCCGTCCGGATTTTTGCATATTATCAAACATAGAATTTATTGCCCCGTACGCAACCAGATATTCCCAGAAAGCTTTTACAAATATAGCAAGCCCCGGAAGAGTTATAAGAATCGATAGCAGAACAAGTACATTAAAATTATTCAGACCGGAAAACCTGTCAATCAACGGAGGCAGGTTTTTTGTGTAAAGATACGTTATTAAAAATACAAGCAAAAGCCCCGCAAGCTGCCCTAATACAGGAAAAGTCATGTACTTCATAAATTTATCAAAGTTAGAAAAATACAATCCGATTGATTCGGTAAAAATTCCGAGAGGTGTGTTATTTTTTTTAGACATTTTTATCTCCGCTTCTCTTTTCTACCCTATTGTAGTATAAAGATATTATTATGAAAAATTTAACAAGAGAAGATTTTTTGTCCGGAAAAGTCGATTTGCATATCCATTCAAATTACTCTGACGGAAAAGCCGATTTTAAAGAAATTATAGATAGCGCAAGAGATAAAGGGTATAAACTTATATCTATTACCGACCACAATACGGTTGAGGGGCATAAAAAGTATCAGGATGAAATTCTTGTAACAGGGGCGGAATTCGACTGCTGGTTCGGTTATGTTTTTATACATCTTTTAGCATATAATATTGATGTGAATCATCCGGCTTTAAGTCCTTTTCTTGCAAAAACCAAAGCAGAAACTGAAGGAGATATAATACGGCTGTTTGCAAGGCGGAATGTCCCTAAACTAATCAAAGCAATTCACGAAGCCGGAGGAATTGCAGTACTTGCGCATCCGGCATGCTACTGGGCAGTAAGCTTAGAGAGGTTGGTAAAAAAACTTATGAAATACGGTTTAGACGGGATAGAAGTCTACTATCCCTATCCGAGGTTCAGAAAGATTGTCAAATTCCATTCATCCTGGGACGTTAAAAGAATTGCCGATAAATACCCTGAATTAATCCAAACAGGCGGTACAGACTTCCACGGGGAAAAGTTTTAAAATAGATTATTCATTACCTGTAATTTTTAACACAATTATAACCGGAGAAGTTTAACGACACGGACTTGTATTTTTACATTGAGGATAACAGGTAGTTTTAATACAATTCCGGTCTTTCTACCAATGTCATCCGACCCCATGTCTACGTACGCAGTACTTTACATTTACCCCCTTTTACAATAAGCGGAGTAGTTTAACAACGCTATCTCGTAATCAGACATTGAGGATGACTGTTAGTTCAAATACAATTCCGGTCTTTCTACTAATGTCATCCGACCCCATGTCTACGTACGTAGTACTTTACATTTACCCCCTTTTACAATAAGCGGAGTAGTTTAACGTCAAACCTACTCTTTACATTTACCCCCTTTTGTCATAAACTTGAAGGGTTAAAAGACTTTAATGAGGAGATTTATAATATGACTAACAGAGTTTTATTATGTATTATGGACGGCTGGGGAATTTCTGCCGGCTCTGAAAAATATGACGCAACAAAACTTTCGCATCCTGTACATGTTCAGGAGTTAATAAAAGATTATCCTTCTACAAGAATCCATGCTGATGGCGAATATGTTGGACTTCCGCACGGTCAGATGGGCAACAGCGAAGTCGGTCACTTAAATTTAGGCGCAGGAAGAGTGGTTTATCAGGATTTATCTAAGATAAACAGAGCTATTAAAGACGGTTCATTCTTCAAAAATGAAAAATTCCTTGAAGCAATTGAGCATGCCAAAAAGAATAATTCATCACTGCATATTTACGGGCTTGTATCAACCGGCGGTGTACATTCATCTTTAGACCATGTTTTAGCATTAATAAAGCTTGCAGCAGATGAAGGTTTGGAAAAAGTTTATGTACACGCATTCCTTGACGGGCGTGACACTCCGCCTTCAAGCGCCTGCACTTATTTACAGACTGTAGAAGATGAATTAAAGAAATACAACCTGCCTCCTGTTGCAACGGTTATCGGAAGATACTACATTATGGACAGAGACAACCGTTGGGATAGAGTTGAAAAAGGGTATAACTGCCTGCTATTTGGAGAAGGCGAACAAGCAGCATCTGCTGTAGAAGGTGTTAAAAAATCTTATGAAAACGGCGTTACTGATGAATTTGTTCTTCCTACTGCAATTGGCAGCG
This sequence comes from Candidatus Gastranaerophilales bacterium, assembly GCA_944323435.1. Classification (GTDB taxonomy): domain Bacteria; phylum Cyanobacteriota; class Vampirovibrionia; order Gastranaerophilales; family Gastranaerophilaceae; genus CAG-196. The sequence goes on from CALUSN010000002.1 coordinate 10,444, forward strand.
AAGAAGGGGTAAATGTAAGCAGAATTCACGACAACGATGCAATTATTTTCTTTAACTACAGACCTGATAGGGCAAGAGAAATTACAAAAGCTATCAATTTCAAGGACTTTGACGGATTCAGCCGCAAAAAAGTTCTGAATAACATTTATTACTGCACAATGACAAGCTATGATGAGTCATTTAACTTTCCTGTGGCTTTCCCTAAGACTCATTTAAAGAATATTCTCGGGGATGTATTGGAAGCTAACGGAATCAAGCAGTTCAGAACCGCTGAAACAGAAAAGTATGCACACGTTACGTTCTTCTTTAACGGCGGTATAGACGAACCGCAGCCGCATGAAACAAGAGTTCTTGTTCCGTCACCTAAAGTTGCAACTTACGATATGCAGCCTGAAATGAGCGCTCCGGCGGTTTGTGAGAATGTATTAAAAGCTATTGAAAATAAAGAATACGGATTTATTCTGGTTAACTTTGCTAACCCTGATATGGTTGGTCATACAGGCGTAATTGAAGCCGCAACAAAAGCATGTCATGTTGTTGATGAATGTGTAGGTAAAATTGCTGAAAAGTGCAAAGAAAATAACGTAACAATGGTACTTACGGCTGATCATGGCAATGCAGAAGTTATGGTTGATGAAACGACAGGCAAACCGCAGACAGCACACACAACAAATGAAGTCCCTCTGGTTGTAATTAATGCGCCGGAAAGGGTTGAATTAAAAAATGACGGAGCTTTATGCAATGTTGCGCCGACGGTTTTGGAGCTTATGGGTATAAAAAAACCGGAAGAAATGGATTGTGACAGTTTAATAAAGTAACGGGTGAGAGCGGGAATTACCCCTCACCCGCATTCGTAGCTTTCGCCTTCAGGCTCAAGCACGACTGCTCCCTCTCCCGCAAGGGGGCGAGGGGAATACTATAAGATATCATTGCAATGGATTATCCAAAACAGCCCGAAGCAATCTTAAACGAGGTTAACTCCTCACCAAAATTTCTAAGTTCGCTAAACGGCGCTCACTATGAAATTCTTCCTTCTCCCGCAAAGGACGGAGGGAATATTACAAAATAAGAGAGAATATAATGTCAGAAACAAAACCTTTAAATATAGACTTATCACTAAAGAAAAACAATGTTGATGAATTTTTCTTCAACTTAAGCGAAAATCCGGAAGGGTTTAAGAATAAAGATTTCCGCTACACCCTGAGTTTAATTTATCAGCTTGTTGAAGATGAGTTTGAAGGGATTTTTCTCTCTCCTAATTCTCCGGTCAGAAATACGGATTTTTATCTTATTAATGACGGAACTGCCGAGAATCCAAAGCTAAGCTTTTTTGTAACTCCTACAAACAATTTTCAGTTTTATTTAAAATCAAAAGGCTCAATGTTCAGGTTTTCTTCTAAAGAAGTTAACGGTGAAATCGGGTATATTATGCCTCTGGATTTGGTTTTAGATTACTTTGGCGGGTTTGGAGAAATTGTTGATTTTTCATACTTAACAAGAACTTTTGCGTATTTTAACAAACTTACGCATTTTGTTATGAAACTGATTGAAAAATTATACTTTATTCCGTCCGTGCACAGAAGAGAAACTTCTGCAGGAAGTTCGTTCAGAATCGTGTACGAGCCGATTATTTCAAACAAAGAGTCCGCAAAAATAATAAATGAACTGGAAAAGAATCTTCCCGAGAATTTGTTTATAAAAGGTGTTCAGCCAAAAAACTTTGTTGAGAGGTTTGTAAGAGAGTATTTGAATTACCTTATATACAAATTTTTAGGAATAAAAGCGTACAGATTCAAAGACATCAAATCAGGACATTATATGATAAAAGACCTTGAGCAGCGCTGTCTGATGAAAGGTAAAGATGTTGCGGAAAATATAGCCCAGTGGTTTGATGAATTGTATCTCGGCAAATATGATCTCATTCCGTTCTTTAAAGTTAATAAAATAAGTGATGATGAGTTTGAATTAAAAATACATATCAAAAATAGAAAAACAAATGAATGCATACTTCTTGATGATTTGTACGAAAAAGACAAAATTTGGGATTTGGATACAGAGGATATCGGTAAGATTATTGAAAAGCAGCTCAATTATGCTGTACGCTATATGCCTGAACTTGAGACTCTGTTTGAAGATGAGGACAAGTTATCGCTGACATTAAGCCTGAATGAAGTATACAAAATCATTGCACAAACTGCTTACTATCTTCAAAAAGCCCAGATTGAAGTAATTCTGCCGGATGAATTAACAAATATTATTATCCCGAGAGCTTCAATTAATGCAAAAGTCAAAGCTTCACGCTCGGCTGACTTAATGCAGATATTTAATACGGTGTCATCAAGTGCTATTTCACTTGATGATATTTTAGAATTTTCCTACGAAGTGTCACTTGGTGATGAAAAAATTTCACTGGAGGAATTTAACAAACTTGTTAATGAGAGCAACGGACTTATTCAATACAACGGCAAATACATTCTTGTAGATAAAGCTGAGGGGCTTAAATTAATAGACCAGATAAAGAATGCTAATCACAAGAAAATGACGCGGCTGGAACTTATACACGCCTCTATGTCCGGTCAGCTTCAAAATTATGATTTTAATTATGATGAAGCTTATGCAAACGTTATAAAAGACTTTGCAAAACCGGTTGAAGTCTCCCAGCCGGAAGAATTGAAGGGCGAATTAAGAGCTTATCAGATGACCGGTTTGAAATGGCTCTGGACAAATGTTTCTAAAGGTTTCGGCTGCTGCATGGCAGACGATATGGGGTTAGGTAAAACAATTCAGGTAATAAGTTTAATTCTGAAACTTAAAGAAGAAAAGAAGCTTAAGGCTCCGGTTCTTGTTATTTGCCCTACAACACTTATGGGTAACTGGATGAAAGAGCTGCAGATGTTTGCTCCGTCGCTTAAAGCTGCAACATATCACGGGCTTGACAGAAAACTGGACTTAAAAAATGATGTAATCTTAACAACTTATGCAATTATGCGAATTGATGTTGAAGAGATGAAAAAGCAAAGCTGGGGTATGGTAATCGTTGATGAAGCGCAAAACATCAAAAACCCTGATACAGCGCAGACTCTTGCAATAAAATCTTTGAAATCCGACATTAAAATCGCAATGACCGGTACTCCGGTTGAAAACAGGCTTACAGAGCTATGGAGTATATTTGATTTTATTAATAAAGGTTATTTAGGCTCTCTAAAAGAGTTTCAGAAGAGTTATGCCGTTCCAATTGAGCGTTTTAAAGAGACCTCGAGAGCGTCAAAGCTTAAACTCTCAATATCGCCGTTTGTTTTGAGAAGATTAAAAACCGACAAGCACGTTATATCAGACCTTCCGGACAAAATGGTTATGAATGACTATTGCTATCTGGCTAAACCGCAGGCAATTTTGTATGAAAAAACACTTAATGAAATGATGGAAAAGATAAGCGGGTTTACGGGTGTAAACAGAAGAGGTAATATTTTTAAACTTATTACTGCCTTGAAACAAATCTGCAATCATCCTTATCATTTCTTAAAAAGCGGTGAGATGTCAAAAGAGCTCTCCGGCAAAACTGAAAAGTGTGTTTCTCTTGTACAGAGTATTTTAGACAATAATGAAAAGACGCTTATATTTACGCAATATAAAGAAATGGGAGACCTGTTAACAAAAATTCTCTCAGAAGAATGCGCAACAGAGCCGTCGTTCTTCCACGGTTCATTAACGGTTCCGCAAAGAGAAAATCTTATTGACGATTTTCAAAATAATGATAACAGAAAAATTATGATTCTTTCTCTTAAAGCAGGCGGAACAGGTTTGAACCTTACGAGTGCTACAAACGTTATTCATTATGATCTCTGGTGGAATCCGGCAGTAGAAGAGCAGGCTACAGACAGAACTTACCGTATCGGTCAGGATAAGAATGTTATGGTGCACAGGCTTATAACATTAGGAACTTTTGAAGAAAAAATTGACGAGATGCTGAAATCTAAAAAAGAACTGGCAGATATTGCGGTCTATGAAGGCGAAAAGATTATTACAGAGCTTTCTGATCAGGAAATTTACGACATATTCTCACTCTCTGCAGGATAGGGGGGGGAAAATATAAATATAATCAGGTTGATTTGTGTGACTGCAAGTCAAGGGTATTTAATTATAGCGGTTAAACAGTTACTCAAAGGATAAAATAGGGGATATACAGGAGAATACATGATAAATTCTTTAGTTAATTCATATTCGTTTTTGTTTGATAATGTAATTTTTTATTTGTTAATAATTTTGCTTATCATTGTTTTTATTACCCTGAGAAAAATAAATCCCAAAACAAAAAGCTATAAGAAAAATAAATTTATTTTAACTTTGATTTTCTTATTTATTGTGTACTCTTTTTTCCCGTATTATTTTGAAAACAGAGCAAGAAATTACCTGAAGCAGACCCCTAAAAACATTGAAAAAGCAATACGGAATAGAGAATTGGCTGCAAAATTATCTATTAATCCTTTTGAAAAAAATATGCTGTATAACCACCTGACAGCTTTGTATTTTCTAAAAAAAGATTACAAATCAGGAATCAAAGCGCATGAAAAAGGTTGTAAAATTATTAAAAATCAGGAACTCATAAGCACTTTTATAGTATCTAAAACATACATAAAACTCGGAGATTATGACAATGCAATAAAAGTGTTATTGAATAAAAATAATGTTGAAAAAAATGATTTAAATAAAATGCTGATTTATAGTGAAATCAGTAAAACATTTATAGAATTAAAATCTTACAAACTTGCATACAATTATATAAATGAATACTTCAAACTATACAATAAACATCGTTGTTTAATGAATCCGCCCTGTGAGATGGTAAAAAGGCGGGTAGATCTTTCTAAAAAAATTAACAGGCAGGATTTTGTAAAAAAAGATGAAGAGTATCTAAGCAAATACTGTAAAATAAGGAAATAATTTTATGCCATTGTTAACTCCTGAAAAAATTCTTAAAGCATTACCGTCTTTGTTTGAGATTAATATTACCGAAGCTCAAACAGGAGTAAACTTATTCAGAAAGCTTGAAAAATTTCTGATTTTTGATGAAGGGTTTATTTATTTTGTAAACCCAGACAGCTTGCAGTTAAAATATACATATAAAAAAAATCGAATAAAAGACGATACAGTATATCCGGTAAATGAAAGGTTAAAAAAAATTATTTTTTCAAAAGAGGGCTCTATATTAAACCCGTCGGATATGCTTATTAAAACCCTTGGATTAAAAGATTCAGGCTCTTTTCTGGTTTCTAAAATAGCTATCAAATCAACAGTGTTCGGGATTATTGTACTAGCGAAAAAAGAAATCAACTTTTATAAACATGAGGATTTAGAAGCACTTGAAGCTGCTTCTGCAATACTTTCTTACGTACTTAAAGATTCAGAACTTTCTAATGTGTTTAAATTGCAGCTAAAAGCTTTAAAAGACGGCATAATCGAAAAAAATAAAGCGTACAAGACAATAAAAGAACAAAACGAAAAAATTCTGGAAGCCGATAAAGTCAAAAACGAGTTTCTGGCAAATGTATCGCACGAGCTTAGAACTCCATTGAATTCAATACTCGGATTTTCTGATATATTATCAACTCGGCTATACGGGAATTTAAATCAAAAGCAGGAAGAGTATATCAATGATATTAAGGTTTCAGCGACACATCTTCTCGGGATGATAAATGAAATCTTAGATATGTCTAAAATAGAAGCCAATGCAATGAAGATAGTGAAAAGCTCCTTCTGGATATCAAGGGCGGTTGATGAAGCCTGCAATATTCTTATGCCGCTTGCTCAGAAAAAAAATATTATATTAAATAAAGATATGCCGGTTGATTTTGAAGTGTTTGCCGATTATCAAAAAATCCAGCAGATTTTGTACAATCTTATAAGTAATGCTGTTAAATATTCACCTGAAAACGATACGGTCGATATTACAGTTACAGCGAATGATGAAGCTTTTAAAATCTCTGTTCACGATAACGGCATTGGAATTGATAAAAAATACCACGGTAAAATTTTTGCTAAATTCGTACAATTAGACAGCGCATATACGAAAAAAGAAAGCTCAACAGGCTTAGGACTTACAATTACAAAAGAGCTTGTGGAGCTTCATGAAGGCAAAATTTCTTTGATGAGTGAGGTAAATAACGGCTCAACATTTATTGTTGAGATTCCGTTTTAGCAAGATCGCCGTTAAAATACCCGACAATAAATTTAAAGGTTCTTAAAGCCGTATCAATACTCATTGTTTTCGGATTATTCCCGCGTTTTTCTTTTACTGTTATTGTATTGTTATTCAAATCCACATCCTCTACGACATACACATGCCAGGTTCTGCCGTCAAGCATTTTTACACCTGTTCCCATTACAAAGCTATGGTCTTTTTCTTTATCCATGCGCTCAAAAAGCGCCATTACCTGCTCTCTATATCCTTCCAAATCTACATTAAAATCTGTTTCACCGATAACATGTGGCTCTTTTCCCGTAAGAATTTTCATAAAATGAGAAGGTATATTGTTTTCAAATCTGTATGTTTTAAAATTATCCGTCACTCTGCAAATCCACGGCTTTGATTTGTATTTCTTTTCATACTCGGCAACCGATATGTCCATACTTCTGATAATTTCATTTGACTGTTGTTTATAGAGTTTCTCATATCCGTCAACGACTGCATTTGTCGGGATTGTATATTTTTCTTTTTCTCCGTTATTTTTGTACAAATAACAATTAATCAATTTTGGATTATTGTCATCATATTCAATTTGCTCTTTTAGAATTTTTCTGCCGTTAGGTGTGCGTGAAAGAGTTTCCAGCGTTGTCATAAGATAACAGTCGCTAAAATATTGTTTAGCATGCTCAAAACCGTCAATATCCTTATCAGAAATTGACGCCTTAAACACAGGATAAGCAGTATTAATACAACCCAGCATATATATATTAAATAAAAAAAATGTTCATTATTGATAAATTATTGCAAAAATGTTACAATTGTTACAAAGAGGGAATTTAGACATGAAAATAATAGTAGGCTCTGACCACGGAGGATTCAGCCTTAAAACGATAATAGCAGCTCATCTTGAACAGCAGGGAATAGCTGTAGAAGATGTAGGATGCTATAGTGAGGATTCGTGTGATTATCCTGTTATTGCAAAAGAAGTCGCTAAAAAAGTTCTTTTAGAGGCAGGAAGGGGAATTCTTGTTTGCGGAACCGGTATCGGGATGTCTATTGCTGCTAATAAATTTAAAGGTATAAGAGCCTCATTATGCAGCGATACTTATTCCGCTAGAATGACAAGAAAACACAATAATTCAAATGTTCTCTGCCTTGGAGAAAGGGTCATCGGTCCGGGGTTGGCACTGGATATAGTAGATGAATGGCTCGTTACCGATTTTGAAGGCGGTAGACACGAAAGAAGAGTAAATATGCTGGAGCTGGAAGAATGAGTGAAGATATAACTTCTTACAAATTTGCCTGTATTGCGGCAAGATTTTTAGAAGAAAAAATTGCAAAAGATATTTCTATACTAAATATAAGTAATGTTTCTTCTTTTGCTGATTATTTTGTAATATGCTCAGCCCAGACTAATACACAGGTAAAATCACTTACTGAAAATCTTACAGATAAAGTGAAACAGACTTTTGGCAGACTGCCGATAGGAAGAGAAAATGATGCTAAAAACCGCTGGAATCTTATAGATTATGGTGATGTGGTCATACATATTCTTCATCAGGAAGAAAGAGCTGCCTACGCCATAGAAAAATTCTGGAATCACGCTTTCAGCATTCCGCAGGAAAAATGGATGGAAGAATCAAAAGAATACTCAGAATACGAAAATATTGAGAGATAAGAAATGGATAAAAAAGAATTAAATAAAGCTATTGAAAAAACCGTATTAAAAATGGCTCTGGAGCCTAAAAATACTGATCATTATCATGAACTTGCAAAATACTATGCAATGGATAACCAGTATGAGAAAGTTATTTCTGTATATGAAAGTTTACTTGAAATTGATCCGAAGGATTTGCAGACACTTTTGAATCTCGGAAGCATCTGGTTTTATTCAAAAGACTATAAAAAAGCTTTGAAATACTTTAATCAGGCAATGCTTGTAAATCCGAGCAATTATCTTGTATACTACAATCTTGCCAATACTTATGCTGAATTAAAAAATTTCCCGAAAGCATTACATTTTTATAACCGGACGCTGGATTTCAATTCTCAGGATCCGGAGATATATAACGCGATTGCGCTTTTGTATCATGACTTTGAAGATTATGTAGAGGCAAGAGCTTATTATGAAAAAGCACTCTCGCTTGACCCGGAAAACCTTACTGCACTTGTTGATTTAGGCAATGTATGCTTTAAGTTGTTTGATTACAACAAGGCGCTTGAGTATTATTATAAAGTATTTGCGCTTGCTCCGGATAACAAAACGGTCGCTTTATGCATTGCAAACACTCTTGCCGTAAACAAAGATAAAAAGAAATGCTACGATTATTTTGAAAAGGCAATTGCACTTCCGGGAGATAATTATAAAGCTTATATCTGCTATGCTATAGCAAAATCTGACTTTAAAGATTATGAAGATGCTGTAGAATTATACAAAAAGGCTATTGAAATTAATCCTAAAGAAGCTAATGCTTATATTCTGGCAGGTAATTTATATTCAAACCTGAAAAAATATAAAGAAGCCGAAACAGAATACAAAGAGGCTTTAAAGATTAACAAACTTGACCCGAGTATTTATGTACTTATTGCAAATGTATATTACATGAATAATGAAGTAGAACGTTCTATATATTCATACAGAGCGGCTGTAAATATGCGCCCTGAAAACGATGAATATAAGCTTGTATTTATACAGGTTCTGGACGACTTTATTGATGAATACAGAAAGGATGATATCGTTGCAGCCATCTAGACAAATATATCCGATAGAGAGAATAATATCCGCAGCATCATATTTAACGGCAGGCGGAGCTGGTTTTGTATGGCTTATAATCGCTGCTATACTAAAAAAACATGTAACCCCTTTTCTTCTCTATCATATTCTGCAGTCAATTTTTCTTTCTATTTTATACTTTTTAATAGCAACTTTTGCGGAATTAATTTATATTATTCTGTATCGAATACCTGTAATAAACGCAATTCCTTATTTAATTAATATGCCGCTTCCGGTTGCACATGGATTATCCCTTGTCCAGGTAATAACAACTGCAATTATTTTGTATCTTGCAATAACTGCCGGAATGGGACTGTACAGCTATATTCCATGGGTTTCGGATATTATAAATATAAATACAGGCAGAAAATAATGTTGCGCAGAAATCTTGTTCTAATTATAATCAATTTAGAATGAGTATTATCCAAAAATCACAAAAATCACTGGAATACGATAAAATATTAGCCGAATTATCAAAGTTTGCGAAGACAGAACAATCCAAAAAACTTTGTTTTGAGCTGACACCTTTTGTTATGCCGGAAGATATTCAAAAACAGCTTGTTTTAACTCGTGAAGCTAAAGATGTATTAGATTTAGCAAGAGATATTCCTATAGAAAAAATACCTGATTTTAAAAAGCTTCGAGAAAAAAACGAATATTTTATGGAAGAAGAACTTATAGACATTGCAAAAGCAATGAGGACTTCCAGAATTGTAAGAAATTTTTTAAAAGAAAATCTGCCGTTTGATGCGCTTATGCAAAATTTAACAGATAATCTTTTATCAAATAAGCAGCTTGAAGAACGAATTCTTGATACATTTGACGATAATTATACAGTTAAACAAAATGCAAATCCTGAATTAAAAGGGTTGTATGCTTCATTAAGAGAAACTGAAATTAATTTAAAACAAAGAGTACAGGAATTGATGAACTCTCCTGAATTTCAGAAGCATTTACAGGAAAATATCTACACTATGCGAGATGACAGGATTGTTTTTCAGGTAAAAGCATCTTCAAAAAGTAAAGTTGGCGGTATTGTTCATGATGTGTCAGCTACAAATAAAACTTTTTATATAGAGCCGGCGCAAATTGTTCCTGTAAACAATAAAATCAGAGAATTAAAATCTAAGATTTATGCAGAAATTATTCGGATATTAACCGCATTAAGCTACGAAATCAGAAAAGAAATGGATAATCTTATTAAAATGGAAAAAACAATAAGTGAGATAGATTTTCATTTTGCCAAAGCCCGTTATGCAGTTAAGATTCAAGCAACAGAACCTAATTTAAACAAAGAAAAGAGCATAAAAATTGATTTAATGAGACATCCGTTATTAATCGGAAATGTAGAAAATATTGTTGAAAACGATTTTAGTATAGGAAACGGATATAAGTCAGTAATAATTACTGGATCAAATACCGGCGGCAAAACTGTAGCCTTGAAAACCGTAGGTTTATTTATTCTAATGATGAAGTCCGGCATGTTTTTGCCCTGTGCAGAATCACATATTTACCCGTTTGAAAAAGTCCTTGCGGATATAGGTGATGAACAAAGTATTCTGCAAAATCTTTCAACATTTTCTTCTCATATGACAAACATCATTGATATTCTTGAACTGGCTGATAGTGAAACCTTTGTACTTATAGATGAACTATGCGCAGGAACTGATCCGCAGGAAGGCGCTGTCTTAGCAGAAATTATACTAAAAGAATTAGCAGCAAAACAAGCATTATCTATTATTACTACACATTATGGAGAATTAAAAACTCTGGAATACACAGATCCTTATTTTAAAAACGCAAGTGTAGAATTTGATGTTGAGTCTCTCTCCCCTACATATAAATTAATAATAGGCATACCCGGACTGAGTAATGCTATTGCTATTGCTTCAAATCTCGGGATGTCAGAGGATTTAATCTGGAAAGCTAAAGAACTGTTGATTACACAGCGTGATACATCAAGCCTTGTAGTTGAGAGACTTCAAGACACACAACAAAGGCTAGATGTAAACCTGAAAGAGGCTGAGTACAGAAATGCAGAAGCTGATGAATTAAAAAAACAATATGAAAAAGAATTAAATACACACAAAAAAGAAAAGAAGAAAACTCTTAAACTAATAAAAGACAAGTTTGAAGGTGAACTTGAAGAAGCAAAGTCTGAAATTAAAGACATATTATCAGAGCTAAGGCGGGAGAAATCTGAAAAAATTGCAAGGCGTTCATACGCACGACTTGCAAAACTTGAACAAAATTTTCGTTCGGATATACAGGCATTAGAAGAAAAAGAACAGTATACTGAGCTTGATTGGACAACAGTTAAAGTAAATGACAAGGTTATGCTAAAAGAACTTAACCAGCAAGTTACTATACTGTCAATGCCTGATAAAAACGAAACTCTTTACATTCAAATGGGAATGATTAAAACCAAAGTAAAAAAAGACAGACTTGCAGTTTATAATCCGCAGCTCGCAAAAAAGGTTAATTTGCCGCTGGGAGCCGCCAAAAAAGAAACTGCTTTTACATTAAAAAAATATGATATCACTAATACGCTGGATTTGCGCGGCGAACGGGTTGAAGATGCGTTGGATAAACTTGAAGCGTATCTTGATAAAGCAAGCCTTGCAAATCTTTCTCCTGTATATATAATACACGGTCACGGAACCGGAGCATTAAAATCTGCTGTAAGAGATTTTATTGCAACATCTCCGTATGTAGCAAAATTCCGGATTGGCGAAAATTCAGAAGGCGGAGATGGAGTGAGCGTAATTGATATTAAGTAGCTAAATATCGTGCAAGCCCTTCACCCATTGAAAAACAGGATGGAATGATCCTTAGAGCCGCTTGAGCTTCAAAATCTGCAGAGATACATCTTCCTATAACAAATAGATTATCTTTTACAATCAAAGATTCTACAGGCAGCTGGTATTCCTGATATACAGTTTCAAGAGTCGAGCTGTCTTTTTGGCTTGAATGCACGTCTATAGGATAATCAGATATAACAACAGGATGCTCAAACCGCTTTCCGCTTCTTAAATCGTCTGCTGTATATACATACCTACCCTTGACTCTGTTTGATACTCTTATACCTAAAGAGTTGGCAATAGACGAAATGTACGCCTTTTCAAAGCCCGGGAAATACTTTCTGCAAAAGTTTGAGAGCCTAAGTATACTTGCACGCCCTGCTATGTAAGGGTTTTTGGTATTATTAATCAGCCTCGGACAGTTGAATGCAATAGAATCGGGTGTCCCGGCGACAGAAAATATCTGAAAGTAGTTAGAATCCTCTTCTGTAATGACTCCATCAGCCATACCTCGTTCAAATAAAGGTCTTAAAGCCCAATTCTTGTTCTTATCCCACGTATAGGCAGTAGAGAGGTATATCCTGCCGTCTACAGAACAGCTTGTTGTAACATCCCTGTCTTTATCCAGTTCCATTATCCAGCTTGAAAATTCTTTAACATTCACGCCTGACATAATAAATCTTAAATTAACCGGCTGAGATTTTTTTTCTAAAAATTCGCAATTTAATTTTTGACAAATTTTTGCATCACCTGTTGCATCTACTATAAGTCTCGTTTCGATAGGTGATAATAACTCTTGTTTCAAAGAAAAATTATTATTTCTCTCTATCGTTACGATATATGATGATAATTTTTCTTCTATTTTTGTTATATCAGACTCAAACAAGATTTCTACTCCAGCATCCATAAGCAGTGAATCCAGCGCAATTTTGGTAAGCTCCGGATTAAACCAGCCTTTATTGCCGTCAATATAAGTAATTGCGCCGTTTATTGAAGACAATTTATTATATAAAGTCTCAAAAAAATCTGTATTTATTGCATTTTTAGAGGTTTTCATTGCCGGAACAACTAGCGCAGAAGTAATTGAACCGCCTAAAAAGGTGTTTTTTTCGACTAATAAAACTTCCAGACCTAATTTTGCTGCAGTATAAGCGCATGCACATCCTGCAGTACCGCCGCCTGCAATTACAATATCATATTTCATCATTTTCATCTTTCTTCATACTCCTGAGTTTCATGTATTTAGAAGAGCTCATTAAGTCACTATGCCGGAATTCATACTCTCTAAAATCAATTATATCTTTTTTATCAAATGAAAGGTTCGGATCATGATAAGGGATACCCGCTTTTGTATTGCAAAGACCGATTTCATAAGGTGTAAGCGGATGTTCTATTTTGGTTTTATCTTTTGAAGCAATTGTTCCTATAATTTTATTTGTTTTTTTATGATAGATATTACCCACGTAGAATTTATTTTCAAGTAACGTATTTCTAACAAGTGCAGAGGTTGAATACGTCATTAAGAGTCCCTGCGGAGATATTCTTTTGTAGAGTTCTGCTATAAATTCTACCGTCCACAATTGAGGTGCTTTAGTGTAAGTGAAGGCGTCCAGAAATATGAGGTCATATTCGTTGTTTAGGGTCAAAATGGTCTTTCGGGCATCATCGACATAAAAATTTATGTTAAAAAGGCTCTGAGCGGTCTTAAAATTCATTTTTTTATACCGTCTCGATAGGGTGGCATAATATATATTATGTAAGAAGGTCGATAAATTGAATCCGGAGGACTTATTATACCCCCATTTTTGATTAAATTTAGCATACTTAATCAGAGAGTTATCAAAAAATCTCCGATTTTTCTTTTCTCGTATCATTTTTTTGAGTTCTTTTGAGGGATACTCTTTTCCAAAATATTCTGAAAGATTATTTAATAAAATATAATTTACGTAGCTATTAATTTTATACTCTTTTTCAATATGCATATTTTTAAATTTTAAATCTAAAAGTTCATTTATCTCTTTCTTATTCTTAGGCATAAATTTTGTAAGCAAATCAACAAACAAATTTCTTATTGTATAATAGCTTTCAAAGCAAGTTAAAATTTGTGGTACCGCGCTATCATATATTTCACCGGGAGTTTTTACTGTTCTAAAAAGCGGAGATAATTGCACAAGTTCTTCATTAATATCTAAACAGTCAATTTGAAAAGAGTATTTTTTATTACTACTTACCGATTCGATATATGATAATAATCGTTTATTGTTTCTAAATATTTTATTGATACATATCGCAACGATACAAAACAGCTTTTGGAAAATATTTTTCTTTTTAAATTTTATATTATTAATAAAAAAACTCATTAAAGCTTTTGTGTTATATCCGATTCCGTAACAAACATCAAGAACTTTTAAATTTTCAAAATCATATATATCTAAATTGGCAGGCAGAACAAATTTTTCCCATGCTTCTGTAAGTGCGCCAAATTTAGAGTGAAAAACATCCTTCTGGGCATACGAATAAAGCCCAATTGACCCGTCTTCCGTAAAATATGGTTCATAATCCCTCATAATGCTTATTATATCAGTATTATAGCTTCACTGCAAGAACATATTTTTGACATTTTGTTTACCGGAAGTATATAATATTTATAAGAATAGAGGGCAGGATTATGAAAAAATTTGCGTATATATTGTTATTACTGGGTTTTACAACTTCTTTTGCAGCTGCACGCTCGTATGAACCGGTACCTTCAAATGTTGATTTGCCTGAAAAGTACACTCAGGAGTATATTGACAGCATTTCCGATGAGTATAAAAAAGTTTCTAACGAACAAATTTTCCATGTTGCACTGGATATGCTGAAAGACACAACCGGAGAATTCTCCCGTAAAGCCATTTTAGGCTATAACGTAACACAATATCCGGTTCAAATAATGTTTAAAGATTTGTCTGAAATAGATCAGGCCTATTCGACATTTGATGCTATCGGATGGAAAAAGAAAGGCAAATTATATATATACATTAATCCGAAGCATGAATACGCTCCCCCGGGGGCTTTAGCAGCTCTTCTTGCGCATGAAGCAATTCATCAGGATGAATATAATTCCCTGAGCGAAGAAACTTATGCATGGACAATGGAAGCTATTGTATGGAATGAAATTTTAAAAAAATACCCTGAGTCAAATAATTTAGAATCTCCACTTGTCACCCGGGAAAACATATTAAAGCAATTACTTGAAAAAGGAAATTATACGAATAAGTATATAAAGAAAACGGTATTTGCAAATAATGGTTATAAAAATTTGCCATTAACTTCTCCGGGATTTAACAACCAATAAAGTTTATATTAATCCTCCGGAAATTCCACTTGTATATTGATTAACATTTATTCTTGGTGTTAAATTGAGTTATGAAGAATAAACATCTGCTTATTTTTATATTGTCCGTATTAATTTTGGTGATTTTCAACAAAGTTTTTTTGTCAACATTCACAAGAACTAATGCTTTCTTTTCACAGCAAACATTAGTTAACAGCGAAGAAATTGCCCCTCAAAAATTATTTGATAAAACCTGGAAAATAATCGGCAAAGAATATTATGAACCGACATTAAATCATCAAAACTGGCAGAGATGGAAATACAGGTATCAGGGGAAGATAAAAACAGACGATGATGCCAGAGTTGCTATTGACACAATGATAGCAAGCCTGAATGAACCTTATACGAGGTTTATGACAAAAAAAGACTATGCAGATTTAACGACCTCTATAACATCTAAAATTTACGGTATTGGAGTGAATATATATTCAAATTCAGGCAAGATTGAAGTTTTTAATGTAATGCCTTCTACACCGGCAGATTTTGCGCAGTTAAAACGGGGTGATATAATATCTGCTGTTGACGGCAAAGATACAAGCGGAATGAATGTCTCTGAAGTCGCTGCACTAGTCAGAGGTCCCGAGAACAGTGTTGTAGAGCTTACTATTCTGAGAAACGGTAAGAAATTTACAAGAACTTTAAAGCGGAAAGAAATCAAGATTAAAACAGTAAAAAGCTCGGTTCTGGATAATCATATTGGATATATTCAAATAATAAGTTTTATGAGCGGTTCTACACCTAATGAATTTGTTGAGGCATTAGAAAATACTAAAAATACAGATTCTTTAATATTGGATTTGCGCGGAAACACCGGCGGGCTGTTAGACAACGCTGTATTTATTGCGGACATTTTTATAAAAAGCGGTACTATTGTTGATATCATATACAGAGACGGGTACAAAAAATCTATAAAAGCACAGGACGAGATGATTCCGCTGGATAAGCCTATTGTTGTACTTGTTAACGGTGCGAGCGCCAGTGCAAGCGAGATTTTATCAGGAGCTTTAAAAGATTACCATAGAGCAACTCTTGTCGGCAGAAAAACTTTTGGTAAAGGACTTGTACAGAAAGTTGTACCGCTTCCTAACCAGACAGGGGTAAATATTACAATTGCAAGATATTTAACTCCAAAGGGCACAGATATTAATGAATTGGGAATTAAACCTGATGTTGAAATCGGAAATGACTTTGATATCATAATTGATTCAAAGAATGATGTGCAGCTTGAAAAAGCTAAGGATATATTGAATGATAAAACAAGAATTAGAAGAGCTTCAAAATAAGGGACAGCTGAGAAAGATTCCGGATATACAGTCTAAAAGCAACGGAAAAATTGTAATAGCAGGAAAGGAATATATAAATTTTGCCTCAAACGATTATTTGGGCTTAAGTACAAAAGATGATTTAAGAAAAGAATTTCTTGAACATAATGATTCTTTGCTCTCGACTGCTTCTGCAAGGCTTTTAACAGGCAGCTCTCCTGAATACAAAGAGCTGGAAGCAACTGTTGCCGGTATTTTTAATAAAGAGGCTGCATTAATCTTTAATACGGGATACCAGTGCAATTTAGGTGTTATTTCAGCCTTAATCGGGCGCGGTGATGTTGTGTTTTCCGACAAGCTTAATCATGCAAGCATAATTGACGGTATGCAGCTTGCGCAGGGTGATTTTTTCAGGTATAAACACTTTGATTATGAGAATCTGGAAAAGCTTCTTGAATCAAAAAGAGGACAATACAAGCGCGCGTTGATCGTATCTGAATCTGTATTCAGCATGGACGGAGATATTGCAGATATTGATAAGCTTGTTGAATTAAAGAAAAAATATAACTGTCTTTTAATGATTGATGAAGCGCATGCTTTTTGTACAGCCGGGAATACTCCGGCCGGGATTTCTTACGGCAGAGATGTTGATATTATAACGGCGACATTCGGGAAAGCTGTAGGCTCTTTCGGTGCTTTTTGTGTCTCAAATGAGGATATAATATCATATTTAATAAATAAAGCGCGTTCTTTTATATTTTCAACCTCTATTCCGCCTCTAAATATTGCCTGGTCAAACTGGCTTCTGACAGAAAAAAGAGATTTTATTCTTTCTCAAAAGCAAAAACTTACGGATTTAATCATCAATGTACATAAACAGCTTAATGAAAGCGGAGTAATGACTCCTTCTGAGTCACAAATTATTCCAATCGTTATTGGCAGTAATGAGGCCGCTCTCAAACTATCAGAAAAACTTCTTGCAGAAGGATACTATATTCCTGCAATCCGCCCGCCGACAGTTCCGGAAGGCACGTCAAGGTTAAGGATTTCTTTGACTGCAGATAGTTTGCTAAAGGATTTTTCAAAACTTCTGGACATAATAAAAACAGTGGTTCCATAAGAATATTGCAGAAAAACTTAAAACACCGACTTTATCAATGGAAATGATAATGCAAATTTTTTATTTACAGGTTTTAATATAGATATGAAAATCACCCCCGCAGCAAATACTAATTTTAAAGCAATTCCAATAGCCGGAACTACAAACAAATTCAAAGGACTGACTACAAAAATTGATTTGTATGAAATTACTAAATCAGACAGGAAGTTTTTGGAAAAACTTGCTTCTACAGTAGATTTTAATACCTCTCTTAAAAAGATGGATGAATTTGACCGTAAGCGTTGGAAAAAGGTCTTTGACTATGCGGTTGAATCGGCTCAAAATCCTGAAAATCAATCAATTATTGCTTTTTCTGACAATAAACCCTGCGGTATACTTTCATTTGTTGATGAAGTAAGAACTCTTTTTCTGGATGCAGTTTGCGCCTTCCCGCGCTATGACGGCAAAAAAGTCAATCTTGGCGGTACGACTCTTATTTATCAGTTATTTAAGTTTGCAGAGAGCTTTAAAGTCAAGTCTGTCGAGCTTTCAGCAGTAACTGACGGTCCTTTTGATGTGATTTCCAAATACAAAAGGCTCGGATTCAAAGATCATGGTATGGATGGGGATTATGTAAAAATGAGCTGCAATCAGTTTAAAGTTAAAGAAAAACTCGGCGAACTTTCTTCTATTATAGATTACAAACCTGTTAAAAATCCTGAAAATGTTAATCTTGAGGATTTAATAGTCTGATTGCTGGTAATCGTCATCATCCTGCAAGGAGGATAAATCTGAAGAATACTTTGTATCGAAGTCTTCCGGCAGATATTCATTATCCGGCCATACTGTTTCTTCATCAAACCTGCATGCGCTTAAATTTTCTGACATCGATAAATCGGAATTGGTAAGTTCTGCTCCTTGAAATACCGCTCCTGCCATATCTGCATCGGAGAAGTTACAGTAATCAACTTTTGAATAGCTGAAATCAGTTCCGTTTAAAACAGATTCATTAAATGATGATTCTACAATTTCCGCCCTTGTAAAGTCTACGGAACTCAAATCACATCCTTCAAATTTTACTTCGCTTAAATGGCTGTCAGCAAATGATGATGAGGTTAAATCTACGTTGATAAATTCAGCACCTTGAATATTAGAGTTGCTAAAATCAGTTTCGCTCAAATCTACGCCGCTCTTTGAGTTTTTAATTTCTTCATTAAATGCGTCTACGTCTGTAAGTACAAGATTTACTAATTCTTCTTTTGATAACATTAACTGACTCCTATATTAGCTGACTAAATTTATCTGCATTGCAAGCAGCACAGCCTGAGTTCTGTTTGCAACTTTAAGTTTTTTAAAAATACTGTTCAGGTGTGTTTTAACAGTAACATCTCTTACGCACAATTTATCTGCAATCTGCTGATTGCTGGCTCCTTTTGCAAGAAGCTCCAGAACTTCTTTTTCTTTTGGTGTAAGAAGATCTATATTAACGTCCTTATTAAGGCTTACGCTTGTTTTCTGGGCAGACTCGCTCTGCCATCTGCATCGTCTTAATACTGCTTCAATTCTTGCAAGAAGATTCGGCAGAATAAACGGTTTTACAATATAATCATCTGCGCCGATTTTAAGTCCGGATACAATTTTTTGATCTTCGCTTACTGCTGTAATCATAATTACCGGAATATACTTTATCTTTTTGTTTGTCCTTATGGCTTTTAAAGTGTCCCAACCGTCCATATTCGGCATCATTACATCAAGCAGGATTATATCAAAACCCTGTTCTTTATCCAGAATCTTCAAAGCCTCCAGCCCGTCTTTAGCCACTGTTACATTATAACCGTACATAGGGAGTGCATCGGCTAAAAACTTTGGATTATCGTCTACGACAAGTATTGAAGCTATTCCGTCCATTATACCAATCTTTCTTTTAATGCTTTTAGTGCTGCTTGTAGTCTATCATCTACTTCAAGTTTTTGCAATATGCTCGCAACATGGGCTTTTGTTGTATTAATACTTACAAAAAGCTCTTTTGCTATTTCAATATTGCTGTATCCTTCTGTTATAAGTTTTAAAATCTGGGTCTCACGCGATGTCAGACCGTAATTTTTTTCAGGTTTAGGCAGTGCTGCCTCCTGCGATTTTGTTGCAGCTTCAAGCACAATATGGGAAATTGAAGGGTCAAACCATGCAGCTCCGTCAAGAACCGATTGCACAACCTGAATAAGTCTTTTAGGGTTAATTTCCTTTGAACAATACGCGTTTGCGCCGGCTTTAAGACTGTTTAGAACTTCCTGTTCATCGTTGTGAGAAGTCAGGACAACTATCTTTATATCTTTATTCATGTCCTTAATTTGTCTTGTTGCCTCTATTCCGTTCATACCCGGAAGTCCTAAGTCCATAATGATTAAATTTACATCATTAGAAGCAGCAATTTCTAAACCTTTTTCTGCCGACTCTGCTTCATAAATTTTGTCTACAAATTCGCATGACTCAAACGCGGTTTTGAGTCCGAATCTTGTTAATTCATGATCTTCAATAATTAAAATACTACTCTTCATACACACTATGCCCCGGATTTACGTCTGCTGCATAATCAGAATTTAATCTGGAGGATCTTATTAAAGACTGATTAGCAAGTTCTATGTCCCCTTTTGCTCTGAGTACAAGGCTCAGGTAATAATAATATTTAAAGTTATTTGCGTCAATATAATATGAGTTGTTTAAGTATGTTGCAGCCATATTAAAGTTGTTATCTCTAATCGCAAGATTTGCTAAACCAAGCCAGATATCATTATTAGAAATATCAATTGAGGCAACTTTCGGCAGATAATAATCCGCTTTTTGAGGGAACACCTGCAGTGATTCCACCAGGAGTTCTTCATTTGTATTATGTTTTTTTAGAAGTTTTTCGTAAAGTTTTTGTGATTTTTTATCTTTTTCTAATGCAAGGTATGTTTTAGCGACCCCGACATCAGGTTCTGCATCCTTTGTTAATTTTTGTGCTTTTTTATAATATTTTAGAGCATCTTCAAATTTTCTGTTATCGTAACTTATGTCAGCAAGCGTGATTGCGGCAAGATAATTATTCTTATCTTCTCTGAATGCGCGTGAAGCAAATTCCTGCGCTTTTAGTGACTCGTCGTTTTCATAATAGATTTTGCCTAAAAGCGAGAAAATCATCGGGCTGTACTGCTTTGCCTGCAAGACTGACGCTTGAAGGACTTTAGTCGCAAGAAGGCTTTTGCCTTGCAGATGATAGTAATAAGCAAGGTGATAATCCTTCAAAGGCTCGTCTTTCGAGGTTTTGTATAAAATGTATTCTTCAACAGACCTTACTTTATTTTGAAAATCTACGGTTGCAAATTCTGTTTTTTTGATTTTATCAAGAACTTTTAGCGCCTGCTTCGGCTTATTCAAATCCGCTAAAACCTTGGCTTTTAATGATAAATAATTTATATTCGTATCGTTTTCCACAATTGCGTTGTTAATATATTTCAAAGCCTGCTGGAGATTGTTGGACTTATAATACCCTAAAGAAATTAAATAATTCTTATAGTCGCTCTCACTTGCCTGATTGCTGTTGAGGAGTTCTGAAGTCGTCTCAATAGCCATATTGTTATACATTATGTTTGAATATGCGTCTGCTAAATATATAATATCTTTCAGGTTAACCATTGCAGAAGGATAATAATATTTTCTTATGTCTTTAACGTATGAGGAAGTAAAAATATTATTATCAAGCTTTTTGATTAATGCATCGGACAAGTCAAAAAAGCCGTATTCTGCCATTTTCATTCCGTACACAAGAAAAACATAATCGTCGTGTGAAGCTCTTTGTATTAAATCATTAAAATCGTCATAAGAAGCTTTTATATTATTCTGGGCAAATCTGTTTTCCGCAGAAGCGTATTTTGACTTCACAAAATTATCTTTTATCACCATATCCATATTGGCAACATTGGTTTCAGCTTTAACTTTGAGCTGCTTAACCTCTTCTGCGCGGCAAGCCGTAACAGAAGCCAGTATTAATGTTGATATAAGTAATTTTCTGAATACTTTACTCATGCTCTAAATCTACACCTACGTAATATTTATTAAAGACCTGTAATAACTTGTTACTACAATTATTTACTATTGAGTAATATAAATCAAGTAGGTTGTATTTTTCCAGTGTAATCAAATCCTCTTTATCAATTTCCATGTGGTTTTCTGTATTAAATACTCCTACTATTTTGTTAAGTTTTATTGATAAAAATTTGTCTACAACATTCGGGTCAAAATGGCTGCCGGCGCCGTTTTTAATAATATCAATAACTTTTTCAATAGGCATTTTGTCACGGTAATGCCTTTTTGATGTTATTGCGTCAAAAACGTCAGAAACTGCAAGAATCCTGCCGCCGAACGGGATTTCTTCTCCTTTCAGGTGTCTATAGTATCCTGTTCCGTCGTATTTTTCGTGGTGAGAGCAGGCAATCTCGGTGATTTGCTGAAAATCTTTAGACATATGAATTTTTTCAAGAATGTGATGAGTTATTTCCACATGCTGCTGAATGTGCTTGTACTCCTCCGGCGTAAGCTTGCCTTCTTTTTGCAGAACAGAATCTTTAATCCCGATTTTACCGATATCGTGAAGCGCTGCAGCTTTTTCCAGGATATAAATGTCTTTCTTTTCCATCCCGAATTCTTGTGCAATCAGGGAAGAATACATTTTAACCCTCGAAGAATGACCGGAAGTAATCTTATCTCTTGCATCAATAGAGGTTGCAAGTGTTTCAATGAAGCTGTCCAGAACAACTTTCTGCTCTTCAAGAAGTTTTCTCTGTCTTTCGAATAACTGGGCATTCTCCAGTGATATACCGGCACTTGAGGCTATTGCAACCAGCAAATCCTCATCATCCGGCGTAAAATATTCATCAAACTTATTAAGAACCTGAAAAACACCGATTATTTCCTGATTAAAGTTCTTTATTGGCATACAAAGAATTGTTTTTGTCCTGTATCCTGTTTTTTTATCAACATCAGGGTTAAACCTCTTGTCTTTATACGCATCTTTGATGTTAATAGTCTCGCCCGTATGCAGAACATGCCCTGCCAGCCCTTTGTCTGCCGGAATTCTTAACTCTTTAGTGTCAAGTCCGGTTGCAACTTTTGAATAAAGCTCATTATGCTCTTTGTCATACATATAAACCGTGCATCTGTCAGCATTAAGCGCGGTTTTTGTCTCTTCTGCAATCTTTTTGATTAACAAATCAATATTTTTTTCCGCAGCAACTGCCTGTCCGATGTTTACGAGTGCAATCAAAGGGTCTTTTGTCTGATTGTGGTTGCTGTTATAATGCGTAATTGGCGGGCATTTTAAAAGCGCATTTAATCTTTCAAAAAAATCTGTTTTCTGGTTCTTAATTGATAATTTACGCGCCTGATTGTAGTTTATTGCATAAAGCGCTGTATTTTTTTCTGTAAAGTTAATAAACCCTAAAATCATTTCATGAAGAATCTTTGTAATTGAATCTTGCGACTGCTCTACTAAAAATACCGCATCATTCATAAATTGATAAAAACAATCATTATCTTTTTTTAAAAATGCAGCAAGAGCAAGCATACTGAAACATATGCCAGAATCATCCTGATATATTTCTTTGTGTTTTTCAATACTTTTTTTTACTTCTTCATACCCGCCGTTGAGTATTTCTGAAACTGACTCATAAATGAAATTCTCTAAAGTCATTTCACCCTCTCTTGTTATGTATTATCATATAATAAAATAGGATTTTTGGCAAAGGGGGGGGGGAAATGTATTGGTTTGTAAGTGGAGACTACAAGCTTTGCTTTTAGTGGTAAATGAATTGGTCGATAAGTGGAGACTACAGGAGCTTTGTCACTGCAGGGGTAAATGAATCGGTTGGTAAGTGGGGCTACGGAATTTGTGTTATCCCTCCCCCTCTCCAAAGGGGCGAAGAGAACCTACGCTACCTCTCCTTCCCCTCGCCCTCCTTGTGGGAGAGGGAAGAATTTCAAGTTGAGCTGGGGCGAAACTTAGAAATTCGGGTGAGGGGTTTAAATAACAAAAAGTTGACCCCTCGCCCAATAACCGCGCTCACCTCCCAAGTTGGGGAGGTCGCAGTTGTGCGAACGCCAGTGAGCTACAAATGCGGGTGGGGATTAAATAACGTAAAGTCCACCCCCACCCTAACCCTCCCCGCAGGAGAGGGAACGCGCGTTGTCGCTCGATTAGCGCATATCCCTCGCCCTCAAAAAATCACGTCATTGCGGGGGTAAATGATTTCAGATATGAAGTAAGCCTACAAGTCTGGCGTCATTGCGAGGGAACAACCATTCAGCCCGAAGCAATCCCGAACGAATTTCACAATTAAAAACAGTAGGTTGTGTGAAACCCAACAATAACAATATGGATTGCCACGTCGCTTCCGCTCCTCGTAATGACGCAAAACTATCCCCCCCCCCCCCCTACCCCCTTCAGGTACTTCCCCCGCAAGGGACACAACTGTCCATGATAAATTTAGGTATTAAAATTACAGACGTAATGTCTGTATAAAACCCCTCCCCGAAATCAAAGATTTCGACCCTCCCACATGGGGAGGGTATGCTGAACGCTAAGCGTGATGTTCCATTTGCCCTGTGTGGAGCAAGCCCCACACGATTATAGTGGTCAGAGGTGAAAATGTATTTGACAGGTAATGAAACTTCGCAATAATTTTCAAGCATAACATTTTTGTGTATAATATAATAGGGTTTAAAGAAGGGGAAATATGAATAAGATATCAATACTTATACCTGTTTATAATGAAAAAGATTTATTACTTGAAATTTTGAAACAGGTCGAAGCTGTAGATTTTGGTCTGGAAAAAGAAATAATATTGATTGATGATTGTTCTACAGACGGGACAAAAGATTTGTATGAAAAAATTCCGTATAAAATTTTATACCATCAGCGCAATATGGGCAAAGGCGCCGCTTTAAGAACTGGACTTGCGGAAGCAACCGGTGATATTATCATCATTCAGGATGCTGATTTGGAATATAATCCTGCAGACTATATTCAGCTTGTTCATCTTATAAAAACTAATGCTGCAGACGTTGTATACGGTTCAAGACTTGCAGATAAAAGAAACCGCGGTAACTTTTTAGTTCTAAGTTATCTTGCAAATTTATTTTTATCACTCTTAACCCGAATACTCTACGGAACCTCTATGACAGATATGGAAACCTGTTATAAGGCCTTTAGAGCCGATGTCCTAAAAGCAGTAACAATCAAATCGGACCGATTTGATTTTGAGCCGGAAATTACCGCGAAAATTTTAAAACAAAATGTCCGATTTAAAGAAGTTCCGATTTCATATAATGCAAGACAAAACAGTGAAGGTAAAAAAATTGGCTGGAAAGACGGTGTACAAGCAATCTTTACCTTGATACAATACCGTTTTTTTGACTAAATTATTATTTTTTCTTTTGCACCCAGTTTTCAAGA
Source organism: Candidatus Gastranaerophilales bacterium (assembly GCA_944323435.1). GTDB lineage: Bacteria > Cyanobacteriota > Vampirovibrionia > Gastranaerophilales > Gastranaerophilaceae > CAG-196. Next base: position 35,425 of record CALUSN010000002.1, read on the forward strand.
ACTCTTAACGGAGCTCTTGTTATTGCTAACGCCCATGCCGGAATATTTTTTGTAATTACACCGACAGCACCTACATTAGCTCCTTCTTCTATTGTGACGGGAGCAACAAGAACTGAATTAGAACCGATTTTTACATTGTCTTTTATAATCGTTTTGCTTTTTACTTTTGTTAACGGATTATAATTTGCGGTAATTGTGCCGGCTCCTATGTTTACATTTGAACCAATTTCGCTATCGCCTAAATAAGTCAAATGACAGGCATTTGTATGAGATTTTATTGTGGTTTTTTTGACTTCAACAAAATTCCCTATCTTTACATAATCCTCAAGCACAACATCTCCTCTTAAGTGGGCAAAAGGACCTATTTTACAATGTTTGCCTATTTTATTTTTGCCATTTATATAACAACACGGATAAATTACTGTGTCAGTACCAATTTCAGTTTCTCCGCTAATCCATGTAGTTGAAGGATCAACTATAGTTACCCCGTTTGACATGAAACGGGAAAGAGTCTGATTGTTCATTATTCTGACTGCTTCTGCAAGATTCTCTCTTGAATTAATACCGAAAATTTCCTTATTATCTGATAATGTGTACGCATTAACGGATAAATTATGCTCATTTCCCCATTTTACAATGTCTGTTAAGTAATATTCACCTTGAGCATTATTATTCTTCAATTCTGAAAAAGCCAAATTAACTTTTTCCCAATTAACGCAGTAAATTCCTGCATTAATTTCTTTAACAGCTTTTTGCTCAGGATTTGCATCCTTCTCTTCAACTATTGAATGTACAGAATCGTCAGGATTTCTGATAATTCGGCCGTAATTGGAAGGATTATCAAAGATCGCACTCATGACCGTTATATCCGAAGATTTTTCACGGTGAAAATTGATAAATTTATTTAATGTATCTGAAGTTATTAAAGGTGTATCACCGCATAAGATAATAATATTTCCGTTAAATTTATTGAGATACGGAAGTACCATGCTTACAGCATGACCTGTACCAAGCTGCGGAGATTGCAAAACGCATTTTGTATTTTTGCAGTGATTATTATTTATATATTCCTCTACCTGCTCAGCTTTATGCCCTACAATTACAAAATTTTCATCACACATTCCTGTATTGTCAACTGCTTCAATGACATAACCCAGCAAAGGTTTATCAAAAATTTCATGTAAAACTTTTGGTTTCTCTGATTTCATGCGGGTTCCCTTGCCTGCAGCTAAAATAATTGATTTAATCATAATTCACCTCTCAGAAAATTTTAACATAAATACAATCATTGACAAAAAAATAAGCATGTTATATAATCAATATATAAGGATATGTGAATGTGGCATTGTCGTTAAATACTAATAATTTATGTAATATTGTACAAAACAGCCTTACTGATTCTACTGCAGGGCTGAATATTGCAATAGAAAGATTGACAACCGGCTTTAAAATAAATCATGCAAAGGACAATGCTGCCGGCTACTCAATAGCGACAAAATATTCCAGCCAATTGACTTCTTATACAGTGGCTCAGGACAATACTGCTATGGGCATGGATTTAATAACAACTGCAACCGACAGTCTAAATCTTATAACATCACATTTACAGCGCATGCGCGATTTAGCGGAACAAGCATCTAACGGCACATATTCCTCAAACTCTTTAAAAGCAGTGCAGGCAGAATTTAATCAACGAATGAATGAGATTGACCGATTGATGGTTAATACTGAATATAACGGCGTTAAACTATTTAAAGAGTCAGGCAGCAGCTTTATTAATGACGTTGAACCACTTTCAGCAAAAGAAGCGGAAAATGAAGGATATACCGTAATTACTTCTGCCGAGGATTTGCAAAAAATTAATGATAACTTAGGCGGAAAATACATTTTGATGAGCGATATTGATTTGTCAGGCGAAGTTTGGACATCTATCGGGAGTCTTTCAAATCCGTTTACAGGTGAAATAAATGGCAATGGCTTCATAATTAGTAATTTATACTTGGAGGATAACGCAAAAGATTATTACGGATTATTTGGCAGAACAGAAGGTGCAAAAATTACAAATTTAGGGATTGAAAATGCAAGCGTTTCCGGTAAAATGTGGGGCGGAATACTTGCAGGTTATGCATATAATACAGAAATATTAAACTGCTTTGCAACCGGGAGTGTTTCAGGGTATAGCGATGTAGGAGCCCTGGTCGGTGATAACATTCATAATTCATCTATTGACAGTTGTTACGCAATTGCGGATGTCACCGGAACAAGTTACCGCGTTGGTGGTCTTGTTGGTTATAATAACGATAACTCGTCAATAGATTTTAGTTTTGCCCAGAGCAGTGTTTCAGGGAATCTTAATGTTGGAGGTTTTGTAGGCGAAAATGTCTCCAGTACTGTTTCAAATTCTTTTTCAGAAGGTAATGCTTCAGGTAATTCACAAATTGGAGCTTTTACAGGATCAAATGACGGCGGTACAATATCCTCAAGTTACTGGAATCAGGAAAAATCACCTTCTCTGCCGGGAATTGCCCACGGTACAAACGCCGGAGCAACAGGAGCAACTACCGCGGAAATCGAAGAGCAAAAAGTTGAAAACAATTTACCGGGATACAATATTATGCTTTCCGAGGAGGAAACAGAACTAACATTTCAGGTCGGCATATATAGTGCTGAGCCGTCTAAAATCACTATTGATACAGAGTTTAATCTCAGATTGTCTGCATTAAATGTATCAAATCAAAATTCTGCAAGAAAAGCTTTAGCAAAATTAGATAATATGCTGGCAATTGTGAGTGCAAAACAAACAGATTACGGGGCTGCGTACAACAGGCTGGAATCTGCACTAGAGACTATCGGGGTTAGTATAGATAATATTACATCCTCCCGTTCAACACTTAGAGATGCTGATATTGCTGAAGTTTCAAGCGATTATATTAAAAATCAGATTTTGCAGCAGGCTTCCGCAACTTTGCTTGCAACAGCGAATCAGACTCCGTCTATTGCGTTACAGCTGCTTTAATATATCCGGAATCTTTATATTAAAAAAACTTCACATATTATTTGCATTTTATTTATGTTTATTTTAGGATTTAATCATACGCCGATTTTTTATGAAGAATGTGTTTAACACATTCTTTTTAAAAAGGTTAAAAATGGGGTAAAATTAAAGCGGTAAATTACACTAGGTTACTCCAGCAAAATAAAATAGCATTGAAATAAGTTATAAAGGAAAGTCAAAATGGGTATTAAAGGTAAAAATGACAGAATGGTAGTTTTAGCTTGTGAAGACTGCAAAGAAAGAAACTACACAACAGTTAAGAACAAAAAGAATACAAAGGACAGATTAGAATTAAGCAAATATTGTCCTACCTGCAAAAAACATACAACACATAAGGAAACTAAATAGAAGTGAACAGTGACTAGTGAATAGTGAGTAGAATTCTATTCACCATTCACTAGTCACTAATCACTAGTTAAGCGTCCTTAGTTCAGTTGGTAGAACGTCGGTCTCCAAAACCGGATGTCGAGGGTTCGAGTCCTTCAGGGCGCGAATTATATGAGAATAGGTAATTAAAATGAACGACACTTTTGAAACTGCAAAGAAGAATATAGTTACATATTTTAAAGGCGTAAGAACTGAATGGGGCAAAATTACATGGCCTGAAAAAAATCAGGTTGTTGTAGAAACAGGTTTTGTTGTTGCAATTGTGTTTATATTCACTGTCTTTATTTATGTTGTGGATATTATTTTTAATGCATTGTTATCAAAGTTATAATTTGAAGGGTAAAAATAATGACTGAAAAAGATGAAAATATTATGAATGAAGGAACAGCGGAAGAAACTCAGGAAGCTGAAAGCAATAAGTCTTCTGACAAGAAGAACCAAAAACGCTGGTATATTGTTCACACTTATTCAGGTTACGAAAACAAAGTAAAGAGCAATCTTGAAAAACGTATTGAGTATATGAATATGGGAGATAAGATTTTCCGTGTAGAAGTTCCGCAAAAAACTATTACCCAGATAAAAGGCGGAAGAAAGCAGGAAAAAGAAGAAAAGATTTTCCCCGGCTATGTGCTTGTTGAAATGATTATGGATGAAGACAGCTGGTATGTTGTACGCCATACTGCAGGTGTTACAAAATTTGTAGGCTCAGCTAAAAAACCGATTCCTGCAAAAGACAGTGAAATTAAGAAAATTATTCACAGATCTACCGCTCAAACTCAAAAGGTTGAAATGGATGTTAAGGTTGGCGAAAAAGTCAGAATCATATCCGGACCGTTTGCAGAGTTTGTCGGTGATATTACTGAAGTTTACCCTGATAAGGCTAAACTCAGAGC
>CALUSN010000003.1 GCA_944323435.1 Candidatus Gastranaerophilales bacterium
CAGGCATTAAAGAAATCTTTTTGATAAAATTTAATCAAATCATCTCTTAAATTATTTGAATTCAAAATATCAATACTATCATCTTCAAATAAATTGAATTCTCTGCCGGCTGCTGCTTTTGAGCAAATATCTATATGCCCGTTCATAACCTGATTACATTTTGTTCTGTAACAATTCAGAAATTTTTTGTTTGTCACTTCTTCCGGATAAGCATTTTTATTAAGTCCTTTTTCTTCAAGCCAAGCCCAATTTTCCGGTTTTTGAAGCTTTATATTGTTTTCCTTTAATAATTCTCTTATTTGTTCCTGTTTAAGAATAGATTTTAATTCAGGATTCTCCGAATAATTGCTCATATAAAGATAAATTCTGTTGTTATATTGTTTAAGAATTTTCAATAATTTTTCCTGCGGAACCATTGTTCCGTTTGTTATCAACTGTATAAAAAATATTTTCTTCTGCTCTGCTGCATACTCAAGCATTTGCGGCAATTCAGGATTGATTAGCGGTTCACCGCCTAATATTACCAGATGCCTGATAGAATCTACTGAATCCAGAATTTTATCTAAATAAAGTTTGAAATCTTCAAAAGTCATATCTATGTGTTTTTGGCTGTCAAGCTGCGGAATTAATGCACAGCAATCCTTACATTTCAGAGTGCATTTTGTTGTAATACAGAATTCTAACTGCGGAATATCGAGAATATTATTTTCAAAAAAAGCTTCTTTTTCTTCATTTATGTATTGTTCAAGAACCGTATTTTTCCTCATTGGGTTAATAAACGAACCTTCTTTGAACCACATAAATTTTAACATTTCCATAGCCATTCGGTTTAAGGCATTCTGCTCAAAATATCTTTTGTAAAAAACTTCTGAAATATTATATTTTTCTTGTAATTTCTGCATAGTATCCTACTTTCTCACCTTTGCCCGCAGTAAAGCAGCATAATCTTTAAATTCATTTCTTGAATTTATTATACCATAATTTGTATCGTGTATTCTTCTTTTACTGGAAACCATATCAATTTTTTTAATTTTAATTTTATATTCAGCAAAATTTGAAGTAAGCGCCAGAACTTCTCCTGCTTGAACAGATTCATCAAACAGACCGATTTTATCAAAAACTTCTCTTCTTATTAGCATGGCTCCTCCAAGGCAGCCATAGTACGGTTCGGTTTTAATACTTCGGGTCAGATTCCTTGCATCAGGAGAAATAAAATCTTTTATTTTCGCAATTACCACCATCAAGCCGGCATCTTGTTCAAATTCTTCTAACATAGTTTTTAAAGCATTTGGCTCTAATAAATCATCGTGATCGCAAAAGATTATAAAATTACCGCGTGCATTTTTTAAACCGGTATTTTTTGCCGCAACCTGCCCTTTATTAATTTCGTGTTTTATAACCTTACACCCGAGTTCTTCTGCAATACTTGCGGTATTATCAGTAGAACCGTCATCAATTACGATAATTTCACTATTGACATTTTGATTTTTAATAGATTCTATAGCTTCCCGTATATAATTATTTCCATTTTTTACCGGCATAATTATTGATACTAATTTATTCATATAACAAGCCTTTCATTTATTTTGTATCTATTTTTAAGATTGGTATTCCGAAAAGATAACATCTTGTTATCCTCTTGCTTTCTTTGACTATTTTCAAAAAAGTAATACACCCGAATAATTTATATTTTTTTGTACAAGTTTCATTAGAAGAACTAATTAACGGTAACAAATTTTTAAAATCCCTCACCGGCATTTGCCCTATTGGAGCAATTTCAGCAATATCGTGCCCTGAATATTCCCCGCCGTCTAACGAGTCAAGGTAGTCCATATCTTCAGAAGATATGTTAATATCATAAACATTAATGTTGTCCTCTATATGACTAAAATTTGCAGATCTCGCAAGCGGAGAAAATCCGTGACGAATATTCCAGGCGATTGCAATTTGGGATACTGATTTATTGTATTTACTTGCTATCTGTTCCAGCTCTTTAATTTTAAATATTTTGCCTTTGGCTAAAGCACCCCAGGATTGAACAAAAATATCCTTATTTCTACATAACTCAACAAGGGCTTTTTGCTGATGAAGCGGATGAATTTCCAACTGGTTTAATGCCGGCCAAACTTTTGCACTTGTAAGCAGGACATCCAGGTCTCTGTATGAAAAGTTGCAAACTCCTATTGTTTTTACTTTCCCTTGATTATACAGATATTCAAGCGCTCTCCAGGAAGAAACAATATCTTTCTGCCAGCTGAAATATCCGGCAAAAGAGTGATGGAGTGCGTATATGTCAATATAGTCTAAATCAAAATTTTCCAAACTCTCACGATAGGATTGTAATACCTCCTCATATCCGGGACCAAACCAGTGCGACTTTGTCTCTATAATAATATCGCTCCTTTTAATAATGCCGCGTTCTATACATTTTTTTACTGCTATACCGATTTCTTTTTCATTTTTATATACGCTGGCAGTATCTATCAATCTGTATCCGCATTCAATTGCATGAATAACAGCATTTATGCATTCCTCTCCCCTTAAATAATCTGTTCCAAAACCTATTAACGGTATCTCAACTCCGTTGTTCAACATATAGCATTTTTCTTTTTGCAGCATTGCCTATTCCTCCTTATTTTAAATACAATATTTTTATACAATTCCGGAAAGATAACTCCGATAAATCACATACAGGCACGACTCCGATTGACACAGCGAATAGCTGCAGCAAAACCTGTTTTGCTGCTTTTATAAAATCATTATTTTCCGCATAAGAAAGCATCCAATTTATACATCTGATAAAATTGGATAATATTATATATATCAGAACAGAAATTTTAGGGAGACACATAATTAAGCAGCCTCCCCGTATGCGACTCTAAGTTCAGCTAGAGAGGTTTCTCTCTCTCTCTCTCTCTCTCTCTCTCTCTCTCTCTCTCTCTACAGCGACAAGGGTTTCAGCCGTATTACGGTTTGAAGTTTTCATATTTGAAATTCCTTTCAGTTTGCTTCGCAACAGGCTTGCATAATCTTTAAACTCTTTTTTCTGTCCGGTTTTGCCAAAGTTGCTTGTATGCAGCCGGCGGTTAGTTGAAACTAAATCTAACTTTTTGATTTTTAAATTATGCTTATCCATTTTTGTCTGCCAGTCAATAATCTCTCCGGCAGTTACGGATTCATCAAACAGACCGATTTTATCAAAAATTTCCCGCCGCATAAGAATGGCTCCTGTAAATAAACCATAGTAAGGCTCCGGCTTAACTACAGTTTTTTGTTTTTCTTCTTCCGGAATCTCCGGAGACACAAAGTCTTTGACTTTGCACATAACAGCTGACAATGTCTCATCGGCTTGTAATTCTTCAAACATTACTCTAAGTGAATCCGGATTCACAACATCATCATGGTCATGAAACATAATATAGTTTCCGTTTGAAGCAATAATTGCTTTATTTTTAGCTTTAACAGGTCCTTCGGATTTTGCGTTTCTTATAATTTTACAGCCTAAGCTTTTTGCAAGTTCAAAAGTATTGTCAGTCGAACCGTCATCCACTACAATAATCTCTACATTCATATTTTGTTTATTTATTCCGTCTATAGCTTCTTTAAGATAATTTGAACCGTTTTTTACCGGAATTATTATTGATATTAGATTATTATGCATTAACTACGCATCCTTTCTGCAACTATACGCTTTTAGCCGGGTTACTCTCAACAGCGGCAAGGGTTTCAGCCCGTTTATGTGAAATTGTAAAGAAATAATCTTCGGGTTCTGATGCAATACCTGCAATATCTTTTAATTGCTCTTCTGTCAGATAATCTTTTGGATTAATTACTTTTATCTCAAACTCTTTTGCGTCAAAGTGTGCGAGAATATCTCTTCCGTACATTCTGACATGATCGGCCTGACCATAGTATTTTATACGCTCTTCATCCGTGACTTTAGAATCATCACAAAGACCTTCCGGTGAATAAGGAACTGAAACAATCATTTTACCATCAGGTTTTAGTACTCTAAGACATTCTTTGATAAATTTTATATCATCAGGCACATGCTCCATTATGTGATTATGAATAATGAAATCAAATGTATTATCCGGAAATGACAAATTCATACCATCTTCTTTTTGTATATTTTTTACAAAAGGAAAATTCTTTGGTTCCAAATCACAGCAGACATATTCTATATTTTGATTTTTACAAATTTTATCATATACAGATTTTTCCGGAGCAAAATGCAATAGTTTAACAGTCTTATCCGTGTTAAAAAATAATTTGTCGTAAACATAGTAAAGAAAACGCTGGCGCTCAAAGGAAGCACACATTGCACACATAGTTATTCCTTTTTTTATGTTTGCCGGTGATATTGTTTTTCTGTTGCAATACGGGCAAAAGAAAAACTTTGGTTTAGGTTTGCTTGTTAAATTTTTTGACATTTTATACTCCTTAAAGTACTATCTTCTCAAATTTGCTCTAAGTAAACTTGTACAATCTATTTTAAATATTACTTTTTTCTATCCATCCTGTAGAATACAATCTGTTTATTGCGGTCTTTATCTGCTTTTCGGAAAATTGTTTTTTGTGCTTATTCCATGAATAGACGGCTTTAATTACATTTTCTTCTGTTTTCATATTTTCTTTTTTGATAACCCAGTGAACAGTAGAAAGCAGTTCCAGCCCGAATGAAGATTCAAAACCTGCAACTAATTCTGCCACCTTCTCAAATCTGTTTAATACTTCAATATTATTCTTTAGGAAATTTTTTGCATCATCTGCAGCTTTTGGCAGAAGAACGATTTCTTTATCAGGATTATCTTCTCCGTCATATCCGTTTATATAAAAACCCTCTATTATATTTAGCACATGTCTTAAATTTTCTGCATAAGGCCCGTATGGTGCTTTAACAAATTTTAATTTTAAATGTTCGCCGGCTTCCTGCATAAAATACATTAACTTGTGAATTTCTAACAATGATACAAACGGATCCAATAAGGCTTGAAGATAATTGTTAATTAATTCAATTAAAGCAGCTCTGCCCGGAGTCATGCGCGGAGCTTTTTTTAAGTCTGCTTGTACATTATGATCTTCATTATTTGGTTCAAATACAATAATCTGAACATCATTGATATCTCCTAAAATATCATCAATCAATGATTTCACATCTGACCAGTTCAAGCCGCCGAGCCCGCAGCCCAGCGGCGGAATCGCCATGGATTTTATATTGTAATTTATTATATCTTCTCTTAATGCTATAAGCCCGTCTTTTATATCATTAATTGAGCTTTTTCCCTTCCAGTGGCGTTTTGTCGGAAAATTTATTATATATTCCGGATTTATAAGCTGGTTAGTCTTATATACGAACATCTTTCCCGGAACAACTTCACCTGCTTTGCATGCTTTCTGATATTCTTTAAAATTATCCGGAAATATTTTCTTAAACTGCAAAGCAATACCTCTTCCCATGACTCCTACACAATTCACTGTATTAACAAGGGCTTCTGTTTGCTCTTCAAATAAATTTCCTTTTTTATAATCTATCATAAAACAACTCCTAGATTAGTAATACCAGCCCGGCATAACTTTTAATTTCGGTCTGTGCTTATCTGCTCTATCCAAAATTGCACTGACTTCTTTATAAGTGATTGTATTTTGAGTACCAATAACATCAACAAGACTCCAATCCAACTTTGATTCAATAAGAAATTCAGCCTGCTTTTCTTCTTTCACAGATTGCCAAAGGTCAGCATTTATTGCGTTCCAGTTTATTTCATTATATATCAAATTAAAATCATTAAAATCTTCAAAATATTCCGAACCGGCATTAGATGTAGTGAATACACACCGTTTGCCATTTTGTTTTGCCCAGTTTAGAACTTTTTCCAAATTTAACTCCAAATGTAATATTTTTTGTTGTCCGCCTTTATAATTTAAATCCGGATGGTTTCCTTTATAAATAACGTATAGCATTACAGAGCGCGGACAGAAATAGAACGGAACACACCCGCCGACTGTCAAATCCGGATAAGACTCTAATTTTTTGTTTAATCTGCGGGCTTTAATTGTAGATATTCCTATAGTAGTGCCCTTTTGAATCTCGCGTTCATTCATAATCGCATCAGAAAATAAACAACCATTCGAAATAATTGAAGATAATTTATCTATGTGTACAATATGATAAATCTTAATTTTACTTAAATTATCAGGTTTCATACTTTTCTATCTTAACATAAACGCACAACTGATTGAATCTCTGATGCAACTTTCTAAGCAGCCGTTCTGTAACTATACGCTTTTAGCCGGGTTACTCTCAACAGCGGCAAGGGTTTGGGCCTGTTCCAACTGCACGCCGGGTTGGGAAACATGCTTAACTTTTTCCGTTGCATCACAGCGGCTGCAGAGAGCAAAATACCTTTTTGACTCAAACTCTTTGATTTGTGCTGTCAAAAGTTTTGTCGGAGTATTCATTACATCAATAACTTCTCCTTCCGGAATTCTGAAATCAGGATTTATTGATGCAAAATAAACGGCAGAAGCACAAATGTAAAGCTTTCCTTTGAAGAAATTCAAATTTTTCGGAATTCCAAAACAATAACAATTTTTCAAATTTTTTATTGCCAAATCTTTATCATTAATATCTTTATTGCTTATTGCATTCCTGCCGACCCAAAAAGCTCCTGGAGCAGTAAGCCAGTGTTTTACATTCACATGATTTTCTTTGCATACCTGTATAATTTCTTTGTATTTTAACCTGTCACGTATATCTTCATTTGCGCTATAATCCGACAAACTAAAGAGTACTTTCGGAGTTTTCATTGCTTCAATCAATTCTTTTGACGGCATTATAGTACCGTTTGATATAATTTGAATATGCTGAATCTGAGGTTTACTGCACGCATACTCTACAATTTTCACTAAATCTTTTACTAATAGAGTTTCTCCTCCTTGAAGTCTGAAACTAACAATTAAATCAACACTTTTTAATAATTTATCTATCTCTCTCTTGAATGTTTCAAAGTCTGTAGAGTAGTGTGTTTCTTTTGTAAAATACGGCATATATGAATGACATTCTTTGCAGCGCAGTGTACATTGAGTATTTGTTTCGTATGTAAAATGCAATAATGATCGTTTTCCGGTTATCCGGTCTCTTAACTTTAAATAGTAATAATAAAAATTAAAACCGTGTTTTTCGTACCAGTACAAAGCTTTTTGCGGGTTATGAATTTCGTTATATATTATTTTTGCATCTCTTTTTTTCATATTATTCTCCTTTGTAATTATACACCGCTTCTTATTTTTTCAATTAACAGTTTACTTTTATATAACATCAGATTTTTATGTAAAGATTCCGGAGCACAGTTATACAGTACATCAATATATTGCGGCAATTTTTCCTTATCTGCAAGTATTAAAATAGTTTTTATTTCCTCATACAATTTTTCTGTAATATCCGGATTTAGTCTCATTTTTTCAATTATATAAATAAAAAATTCATTAAACAAAAGTCTATAATCATTCTTATCTAAATTGAAATCATTAATTCTTCTTAAAAGTAATGTTAATACCAGTATCATATGCTTACAACTTTCAAACCCGTTATTAGCGCTGGCAGTTAACGAATTGTTGTGTCTTATATAGTAATAAAAGACATCATCAATAATCTCAATATTCCGGCAATGCAATAAAGCGGTAAGTTGAAACAATCTGTCCTCGCCGTTATTAATTCCCGGCTCAAAAAGGATATTATGATTTTTTATAAATGATGTCTTATAAATTGCCGAAGAAAAAAGACAGTTAAAATTAAATTTATTTTCTCTTATTTTGTCGTTTAAATTTTTAAAATCATTAAGTTCTTTATCGTTTTCAATATATTTCAGATTTCCCTTGATAATATCAGCATTTGTCTGTTCTGCTTTTTCGTATAATTTAGCAAAAAAATCCAAATCAACATAATCATCGCTGTCAAGAAAACCTGTATACTCTCCCTCTGCAGCTTCAATACCTGCATTTCTTGCAGCAGAGACGCCCCCGTTTTCTTTGAAATCAATTATTTTAATTCTACGGTCTTTATCAGCATATCCCTGTAATATTTGAAGCGAATTATCAACAGAACAATCATTAACACATATAATTTCAATGTCTTTCAAGGTTTGATTGCTTACACTGTCTAAGCATTGCGGCAGGTAGCTTTCTGTATTATACACAGGTATGATTACAGAGACTTTTGGCATTTTTTCTCCTTTAACAAATTATATACTTTATATTTTGTTAAATCCTGCATTGTTTTATAAATACAATTGCTGTTTAACTCATTATAAAAAGGCGTTATTTCGGCATAGTGCCAGAATAGCCCGGCATCAGGCAATAATAAATCGCTGTTTTTGATATCTTGTTTTATCTCCCACGGTTTTGGCTTTGAATAATAGTGCCGGATAACAGTTTCACCTGTTGCCGCCAATGCATTGAATTTTTCCGGAAGCATTTTATAGTTGTTTTCAAAAACTTTGTTTAAAACATCCTGATCATTACATAAAAGTTTGCCGCGATATTTTTTCTCAATATCAAATAATTTTTCTGTAATGTTTTGGCTGCGCCATTTTTCACAATCTATTAATAAAACTCCGGCATTAAAATATGGATGAGAAGGATTAATCTCAACATTATTTTTCAATTTTGCTATATAGTAAGAATCTCCTAAATCCTTTACTGCTCCTATAACTTTATCCCCTAAATCAATATTGAATAATTCCAGAATATCGTTTTTTGCTATTATATCCACGTCCAGATACAAAATTTTTTCCAAATTCGGCTTCAAATGAGGTATTATAAATCTGTAATAAGTTGGCAGAGTTATATAAGAATTTGCAATAAAACCTTTAAAATATTTTTCAACATCAATGTTTATGTACTCTATTGAAAAATTCTTATACCGTTCGGTTAAACTTTGTATTTTGATTTTATTCTCTGCATTAATACCGCCGTCAAGAATATAAAAATCGCAATGTGCCTCCGTATTATCGCAAACACCGGCAATCGTTGTTGCAATAAATTGCGCATAATTATTATCTGACGATAGAAATATTGGAATTGTCTTGTTCATTATTCTGCCTTTTTATTTTTGCCCTTAAATTATTTACTATAAATGTTTTTCTGTTTCTGTTTTGCAGAAGGTAGTTATTTAACCCCTCAAGATTTCTTGTTTTTATAAACAGGGCAATTGAAGTATAATCGTTGTCCAGAAAATTTTCAAAAGGAATTTTTCTGCGGCAGCGGAAATATAAATCCAGTATTTTTTGAGTGTAATTCATTACAATATGCGAATTTTTACTGCAAAAATTCAACCCCAGCAAAAATTCAAATTGCTTTTTATAAGTCCAGTCATAGCCGTCTGCATTTACTTTGTCTATATTATTTTCATGAAGCGCAGTTATAATAATTTCTGCTGTTTGTATCATTGATAAAACCTTCTCATCTGAATATGTTTCAGACGCATTACTGTCTCTGCGTCCAAAATGGTGATAGTATACTCCCTCTGCTACCGCAACTCCGGCAGCTGCGAGAAGGGCATTAAAAAGAAAAACCAGATCTCCGCCGATAACCAGTTCCTCAGGCAGAATAATATTATTTCTTTTTATTAATGATGTTTTATATATTGCACACCACCATTCACCGGAAAAATACAATTTATTTATTTTGGTTCGCAAGGTGCTATTTTTATCTTTGTAACTTTTACCGGAATAATCAATGTAATCTGCTTCTCCGCGCGCAATATCGGCATTTTCTTCTTTTGCTTTTGTATATAACTTTTCCAAAAAATTCAGATCTATAGTGTCATCATTATCAACAAATGCCAGATATTCTCCGGTAACATTCTCCAGACCTGCATTTCTGGCTCTTGACTCTCCGCCGTTTTCTGTTCTTTTGATAACCTTTATTCTGGAATCAGCGGATGCATATTTTTCAAGAATTTCTACAGAATTATCTGTCGAACAATCATCAACACAAATTATCTCTATATCTTTAAGAGTCTGATTAACTATACTGTCAAGACACCTTTCCAGATAGGCTTGAGCATTATATACAGGTATTATTACTGAAACTTTTGGCATTACTTTTTCCTTTTATATTTTTATGCAGGTTTGCAATCAAGATTTCTTCCCTGCTTGCCTGCGGATAATTTTTTCCGCCGATTGCAGAGCAGGTTCCTGCAAAAATTTTATCCGGATATTTTTCTTTCATGTATTCAAGCATTTCATAATATGAATCCGGCGGTATCCGGAAGCCGGCGTCGGAATGGTGACAGCATTTAATTTTTATAACATTTGTTTCTATATTATATTTCAAATATGAGTTAATACAAAAATCTTCTATGTATAAATCCCATTTTAAATTTTCATCAAAGCGTAAATTATATTTATTGATTAAACTTGAGTGCACAAGCATAGCCTGACAGTCGAGAGTATCTACCAAAGGATCTTTGAATGAACAAAAAGAAGTTTTTCTTTGCTGCGAACCGTCACGAGAAATCTCCATACATTCACCCTTGTATATTCTTGAATATTTCCCTTTAACAGTAATATCAAAATCTCCCTGACAACCGATTGGACCGTATATTTTGTTTTTATCAAAACCGGAAAGTAAGGATGTTATGTCTGTATTAAGCTCCCAGTCAGAGTGGCAAAATATAAACCACGCTTCTTTACTGTAGTCATAAGAATTCAAAAATTCATTATATCGTAAAGAAATATACTTGTTTGTTATGGTATTGTCAAAATCAATAAGTTTTACATTTTCTATCATGTTTACATATTTGTTATTTTTGACATATTTGTCATACAAATTGTAATCATTAACAACGGAAATGAAATAAACACTAGCTCTGTCCTGCAAAGAAATTTTCTTGTATCTGTTCTTGAGATAAATTTGTGAAAGCCGGTATTGATTGATTGTCAAAGCTGAACCCCGGAAATTTTCAAGAATATCCTTATAAAAAGCAGTCTTTTCTGCATATTTCCAGAACTCATCTGCTCCGTACATTTGTTTTGTGCTTTTTCCGGGCGGTATTGTCCAAGGTTTAAATTTTGTCGCAAAATGTCTTATTATAACTTGTTCCTGCGGATGAGAAATTAAGTCATATTCCAGATAATTATACTTTAAATCCAGTATTTTATATTGACCGTCAAAATATTTATTTAAAAGAGTTTCATCCGCATGCAGCACTTTTTCCCCGTATCTGTCTGCTATTTCAAAAAGTTTGTCCGCGATGTTGTCTTTATTCCATTTTTGTATATCTATGAGCAACACTCCTGCATTGAAATACCTGTAGTCCTCTGACAGCTCCATTAATTCTTTTGTATCAAGATTGTAGTATTTTCTGCTTTTGTCCCACACAGCCCCCAGTGCATAACCCTCCAAATCCTGATTATACAACTCTGCTATATCTCCAAAAACCACTATATCAACATCCAGATAAAGAATTTTATTCAACTCCGGTTTCAGTTTAGGAATAAGAAAGCGATTATATGTTGAAATTGTAATATAATTTTCTGCATTATAATACCCGAAGCTTCTAAAATATTCGTCAGAATTACTATTCAAGAATTCTATAGAAAAGTTTTTGAAATTTTGCTTTAAGCTGCAAATTTTTTCTTTGTTTTCCCCGCTAATACCGCTATCCAGAATATAAAAATCACAGAATGACTCCGTATTGTCGCAAATACTTGCAATAGTTGTTGCAACAAAAGGCGCATAGTTGTTATCTGATGATAAAAATATTGGTATATTAGACATTAAGAACTTTCCTTTGTTTTTTGCAGGTTTTCTCTGCATAATTCTATCATATTAAGTTTTCTGTAATTTATAAATGCTTCCGGTCTGTTATTTATAATGTCATTGTAATATTTTAATTCCGAATTTGTATATAAATTTCTATTATTTTTAACCCGAGACTGAATTCTCAAGAAATATTGCCGCAATTCAATTAATTGACCGGCTTGACCGCTTAAATCCTGTATTAATTCCGGAGCAATGAGACGAATTTTGCAATCTTCTTTTATATTATTATTTTCGTAATAGTCTATAACTTTATTCATCACTTTGATAAAATGGTGAATAGCACTTACTCGCAATATAGATGATATATTAAAATTCCTCTTTCTGTAATTATAGCAGCTTTCTCTGATAACATATATATTATTAACATGTACATAAGTTATAGCCTGAAAATAAACATCTTCAACAATATAACCCTCCGGAAATCCGGCATTAATTCTATCCAAAAAATCTTTTTTCCATAAATGCGCCCAGGTATTCCATAAGATATTTAAAATACCCTCTTCTGCATTAATGAATACATTTGATACATCATCATAAGTTCTTTCTGAAAAATGGGATTCATTTATCGGGGTCATTGTTGAATTGTCATAAACTTTAACACTTGTATTTAAAACTATTTCAACATTGCTTTGAATAGCTGCTTCAACCATTTTTTCAATATAATCTAAATCTATCCAGTCATCAGAATCAATAAAATAGATATATTCACCGGTTGCGGCATCGAGCCCTGTGTTTCTGGCTGCAGATAAGCCGCCGTTTTGTTCTCTATTGATTACTTTTATTCTTGAATCATTTCTGGCATATTCTTTCAATATCTCACCGCACCTGTCCGGCGAACAGTCGTTTACACATATTATTTCCAAATCTTTATATGTCTGGTTAATGACACTATTCAGACATTTCGGCAGCAATTCTTCTACATTATAAATCGGTATAATTACTGAGACTTTATGCATTATTTCTCTTTCCCATAATAATTAACAGTCGTTTTTTATTAAAATCTGCCATTGTTTTATATTTAACCAGTTTTTTTATCTCATTATAAAAAGCGGTCTTTTTCGCATAATGCCAGAAACATTGCAGGTTTGAAACATACGAAGTATTAAGACATTCGTCAAAATGCCACGGCTTTACATCTGTATTAAAATGTCTGATTATTATATCTTCACATTCTTTTTCATCAGTCATAAAATTGAACTTTTTATCAAGGATTTTATAGTTATTTTCATAAGCAATATTGAGTACATCCTGATCCGCCCATTTTAACTTATCCCTATATTTCTTTTCCGTCTCAAATAAAGTGCTGCTTTCAAATTTTTTATTATTAATTAAAAGTACGCCCGCATTAAAATATTGATGCTCTGAGTTCAAATCCAGTGTTATCTTATATTTTTGATTGTATTCATTTTCAGGAACAGCACCAAGCGTGTACTTTTCAAGATTACATTCATACAAAGTTTTAATATCGCCTGAGACAATTATATCAACATCAAGATAAATTATTTTTTCAAGAGCCGGTTTGAGTATCGGTATTAAAAACCTGTTATAAGTTGATATACTGACATGACTGCAGGCATTTTTGTAATCAATTTGTTTCAAATCCCTGTCAGTATCTATATTTATAAATTCAATTGAAAAATTTTTATACTGATTATTTAAACTGCAAATTTTTTCTTTGTTTTCTTCGCTGATTCCGCTATCCAGAACATAAAAATCACAAAAAGATTTTGTATTGTCGCAAATACTTGCAACAGTTGTTGCAACAAAAGGCGCATAGTTATCGTCTGAAGATAAAAATATCGGAATTCCTGACACTTAAACAGCCTCCTGGCTTGTTTTAGTTTGAGGAAATATCCGGCAATTTGTATGTAAAAATTGGTATTTTTTCTCAGCTTTGCTGAAAAAATATCCGGTTATACGTTCAAACATAAAGCCTAAAACCCTTTTCTGATAACTTTCAAAATTTTTATAATTGCAAATACTCTCACCGTCCGGCTCGTAAAAATAATCTATAATTGTTTGTTTTTCTTCCGGAGATATTTCAAATTCTTTTTCATCAACCCTGAGCGCTTCAAAAAGCAAAGGAAAAATCCAGCCGCAAAATGAGAAAAACAAATCTTTTTTCAGAATATAGTTTTCGTACAAACAACACTCATTCCCTTGCAGAAATCTGTCAAAGTCCTCAAATTCTTCCGGATATAATTTCTTAATAAGCTGCTTCATTATATCAAGTGCCGCTTTACCGTGGGAAATTGCAAACTGTTCTCCAACTGACTCTTTGAGAAAAACTTTATGCGGCAAAATGCCATCCAGATTACTTATTACAGCAAGCGACTGCGGGTCTAAAAGTTTTCTGTACCCGAATGAACCGAAATATTCCGGATTACCCAGCCTGTCATAATTTTTCCACGCCTTATAAGTTCCGGTCAAAAATCCGACCCGGCGGTTTACAGCAGAGATACTGCCTTCAAAATCATCATCTCCGATACAATTTTCGTGCAGCCATTCTATATCTTCATCAGTAATATTTCCGTCTTTTGATAAAGTCTTTTCCACAGACCGTCCAAGATGTATCGGAGTCAAAATCTCCGACTTAAAGAGGAAATCCGGTTTTATATAACTTACCAGAATTTTGACTAAATTCTTATCTTTGTTCAAATAATCAAACTTTTTATACTCTTTAAGAAGCAGCTGTTTTGAATTATTCCTTATTGTTATAAATCGTTCCTGCTTCGCATGTGCCAGATAAAGTTGTCTTTTAATGCTGTAATACACCGGAAGAAGTTCTTCTTTATAATTACTGCCTTCAAAAATTTCATACATACCGGATAATAGTTCGTTATACGAACTGTCAGGAAGTGTATAGTTGTTAATCCTGTCCGTAATCTGGCTTAGCAAAAAAGAGGTAATAACCAGATAGTGCTCCTTTGATACATCGCCGCTGTTAATCAAATCCAAAATTTTAAGTATTCCTTCTTTTATCGAGGTTATTATAGCGCCTTCCTCCGGCTTCTTTTCTCTGGTTGGCGTTGTTACAACATAGTAATATTTAGCACCGTCACAAATTTCAAGTTTGTTATAATACAAACCCGCTTTTATTGTAAAATACGGATCTTCAAGGTGGCACAAGCCCTCCGGGAATCTGATATTATGCTTGTCCAGAAAATCTTTTTTAAATATTGCGGAAGTAAAAGTATAATAAAAATACGCTTTATTTTTTCTGATAAAGTTATTCAAATCATAAACCGCCGGAAGCTGCAGGGATGTGTCATTAATCTCCCACAGTTCGCCTTTTACGGCATCAGCCTGTGTCTCCTCTGCTTTTTTATACAATTTTTCGTAGAAATCCAAATCTACATAATCATCAGAGTCAACAAAACCGATGTATTCACCCTGCGCAAGATCAAGTCCGATATTTCTGGCTTTCGCGGCACCGCCGTTTTCAAAAAGTTCAATAACTTTAACCCGCTTATCATTTCCGGCAAACTCCTTTAATATTTCCGCAGAACCGTCTGTAGAGCCGTCATTAATACAAAGTATCTCAATTTCCTTTAGTGTCTGATTGCATACACTCAATAGACATTGTTTTAAAAATTTCTCCGTATTATATACAGGTACTATTACTGATACTTTTGCCACTTTGTTCTCCTGTTATTGTTTTCCTCTCACCGCATACCGGTATCCGGTTTTGCGCCTTCCTTCCCTTTTGAGGGAAGGTTAGGATGGGTGATTGTTTTACCCCTCCCCCTGCCCCCTCCCACAAGGGGCGGGGGGAATGTTAAATATATTCTTTAGCGTTTGTCACTGCGAGGAGCGTTAACGACGCGGCAGTCTATATATTTTGTTTCCTCGCCCTTTTGGGGAGAGGGAAGAATTTCTTAGTGAGCTCTTAGCGAACTTAGAAATTCGGGTGAGGGGCTGTCCCTCATTTAAGATTGCTTCGGGCTGTACTGTGCATTCCCTGGCAACGAACAGTATGGCATTAATAAATTTCTCCTATTAATAGTGTTTCACCACATGGGTGATTGTCTATTCCTTTAAAGAAATTAAATTTATAGCCAAGATTTAAACTTTCAAGCCAAGGCTTAATTTTGTAAAAATCATGGTAATTATGATAAATGCTTATCATTAATATAGGTTTTTGTTCTTTTATCGTCTCAATCGCTCCTTCCAGTAATTGTTGTTCAAAACCTTCTACATCTGTTTTGATTAGTCCGACTTTTAAGTTATGTTCTTTTACATAATCATCAAGTCTTATACTTTTACCTTGTATAGCATTATTATCATTCGAGTTAGTGATAGAATTTGCACCTATATTATCATTACCATACATATTAATTCTTATATCTTCATTTTTGTCTCCTAACGCTAAATTTTCATACTTAACATTTTGCAGATTGTTTAATTCAATTGTTTTAAGTCCAAGTTCATAGATTGGTTTTGCCGGTTCAAAAGAAATTATCTTATGATTAGGGCAGAATTCCCTAAA
The DNA here is from genome assembly GCA_944323435.1 of Candidatus Gastranaerophilales bacterium. Taxonomy (GTDB): domain Bacteria; phylum Cyanobacteriota; class Vampirovibrionia; order Gastranaerophilales; family Gastranaerophilaceae; genus CAG-196. The sequence continues at coordinate 16,319 of CALUSN010000003.1, forward strand.
GACAAGAGCTGAATCTTCTATACACCCACCTCCATCAATAATAACGTGGGTTTCAGACATTTTATTCAATGTTTTTAAGGTATGCATACCATTTTTGTATAAAAATACATTTGGATAAAAGAAGTTTACAGGAAGCTTGTAGTTTTTGTACTGAAAATAATCCTCTTTTTTTTCAATTTCGTATTTCATATCCACATAAGCTTTATATTCCTCATACTCTTCCGGAGTATAAAACAGTTTAGGCTCCAATATTCTTAAATATTTAACTTTGTCTGCCCAACCCAGAATCCTGTTCAAATTATTCAAACTTTCTTCTTCCAGATTCGCTTTAAGATTTTTAACATTTTGTTCATGCTCAGCCTTTGTAAAAACGTGACCGCACTTCAAGCCTGTATAATAATCCGCAGTATTATTATCTGCACATAAGCCATTAAAATATCCAATACGGGAACTTAAATTGGATATTCTTACTCTTTCGTTCATTATTTTTTGTCTGAGCCGCTCAATTGCGTCATATTTAACTCTGAATGCCTGTTTCTTTTCTTTATCGGCAATAAATAATGATAAAAATTTTACTAAACCTCTGTTCATAATAATTTCCTTTATATATTTTATTCAATTATCAATAGCTTTCCACTGCCCTTTTGGGGAGAGGGTATAATTTCACCCACCCAGCCCTCCCTCATCAGGGAAGGTTGCGCCAAGCCGGAAGTCTGCTTTCTAAGGTATTAATATTAAGCCGGCAGGATTTCTTTCTCGCAAAATGCATTTACGCCAAACTGGTAGAGGGACTTACCTGTCTAATACATTTACCCCCCTTTGGTGCTCCGCACCATTTCCCCCGCAAGGGGGGCAAAGGCTGACTTGGTTTAGGGAATTATTCTTTGTAATGATATCAAGCTTGTAGTATTACTATCAAACCTGATATATTTACCCCCCTATGCTTCGACTTTTTGTTCTCTTTCACGGGTTTCTTCTTTTGTGTAGCCGATTGAATCCTTTTCAGGTGTCCAGCCGGTTTCTTCCTTAACTTCGTGGATCGGGTCGGCTAATAATAGTTCCTGAGCATCGTCATAAGCTTTAGATTCCATTTCAAAGTTATCTTCTGAAGCAATTGAAGAATCAATGCTTGCCGCTGAATCAGAAGCAGAACCTTCGATAATCAATTCAGAATCAACCATATCTTTAATGAATTTGTTTAATCTTGCTTCAATGTCAGCAGGAGCGCCTGATAAGCCTTTGAGTGCAGAAAGAATGCTCTCAACGCTTGCGCCGTTCATAAGATTTTCGTAAACCGCTGTTCCAAGTCCGTTTAAGCCGTAGTATATCCCTGTTTCAGAGTTAATAATAATTGCAATGCCGTCAGTTACATCAGCAAACATTTTTTCTTCATTTAACACATAATTCATTTTTATTCTCCTTATTTATTTCTTTTACTTTAACTAATTCTCTGTATTCTTCTTCTGCGTGTTCCACAAAAGACAGCCTGTAATTATCTTCTTTTGCAAATTCTGCATTGATTTCCGCCTGCGCTCCGTTAACAGGAGCCGGAAGTGTAATTCCTTTAGCATCAAGAGCTTCTGTAAATAAATCAAAATCTCTTATTATATTTTCGTTTTTGCTTTCAAATTGTTTTAAAGCTTCCTTAACTGCTTCATAAGAAACGCAGCATTTCAAATTCTCAAACACATTTGTCGCAAATTTGTTCATAGAATAGATTATTCCGGTTTCGCTGTTCAGAATATTTGCAAAATCAAACGTTATATCCAGATAAATTTTGTCCTCCGTGATAGTTTTTCTCTCACGTTTTTCAAGATTGTTCATAAAATCACGCAGGAATTCTGTATTCTTTTCAATATCAGAGCAGAGATTGAATTTATAGAACTCAAACTCTTTAACCATATCCATCATCTTTTTGACTGTCTTATTGTCGTTTAAGTCTTGAGTCTGCATCAATGTTGAATGAATCAACTGACAGATTGCTCGTCCTTTTTCGCAAGGATGGATTGAAGGCTCTTTGTCCGATACAATTTCAGGGAAAAGACAAATTTTAATCGGGTAATTCATTCTGAATCTGTCGTGGAAATTTGCTATATTAAACACGTATTTGTCTTTTCTGGCATTATTTGAAACGAATCTTGAACCGCCCAGATAATCATACAATTCGTTGTACATCTTAGGTGAAAGTGTGATTATAGAATAGATAGGGCTTGATAATAGTTCGTTACCTTTTTTATGAAGGATTAAATAATCGTCAGAAACGTATTCAAAACCTTTAATCATTGAAAGTACAGATAAAGTAGATTTACCTCTCTGACCTCTTGCGCACATCAAAATGCCGTTTCCGTTAAGTCCGATTACTGCTCCGTGGGCAAGATTTGAGGTCGGAGTTTTTAAAATATTGTTGAAGAACTGCACAAATAAATGCCCTTCTTTAATAAATTCTTCCGGCTCCAGATTTCTTACGCCGTAATAGTATGTATTCTTTTCAAAATCGTTTCCGATAAAAAATCCTCTTTCTGTTTGAATGTCAATTACAGGTTTTGTTTTCGAAAAGTCTGAATCTATAACATTCAAATAATCTACGGTTTTCTTTTTTGAATATAACATATCTATTCTTAAGCGCATATTAGTCTTAGGGCTGAATTTAGGTGAAATCTGCGGAAGCAGGTTTTCAAAATCAGTTTCTTTCCACAAAATAAGTGTTGCGTCATACATTGGCGCATTATCGCGCAAAACAAAAGTCAATTGTTTTTCTATATGCGGCAAAAACTCTTCGTTGTAACCGATTAATCTGACAACAGTACAGCCTAAGTCTGCATACTTAACAAACACCTTCTCCAGCTTTGCTAAATATTTATCAGTATTCTCAAAACACGCTTTTATTTCTTCTTTTGTTAAATCTTTAAATTGCATCGTATTTCCTTATTTTGTGAAGTCGTATTTTCTTGTCTTTAAATCTCTAATAAATAATTCAATGAGTTTCGGATGTTTTCTTATAGATTTTAGGAGAAAATATTTAGGTTTCAGCATTATGTATTCAGGAATTTCTTCCGGTTTTTTAAGAAGCTCTCCGACTTTTATTGCTCTGCATTTTGTCCTCAAATCCTCAAGATAGAATCTGTTGTACATTACCATATTTGAATATTCATTTGTTTCTTTTTCAAAAAGCTTGTCGTGCTTAATTTCCTCCGGCAAAACATCCGGAGAAATTTTTTCAATAAATTTCATTGCAAAATTCATCTGAATTTCCGTATGAGTTTTTCTTGCATTTTCTCTTACAATGTCCCAGTCAAAGTCAGGTTTGCTCTCCATCAGATATTTGCAGTCAAACAAAGTATACAAAAGCCCTGCCTGACTGGTTTTGTTTCTGAGGTTTCTTGCAAGGTTGACAAGAGCGATAAACATTAAATCTTCATTTGAAGGCAAAAGCACTTTTACTCCAAAGGCAGTAACTTCAACAGCCCTTTTATAAAGCCCTTTGAGTAAAGATTTCTCATGCCCGGATTCCATATAAATATATTTATGAACATCTATAGCTCCTTCATCGCTGCCCTTAGGATGAAGGTCAATTGCATGAATATCAACTTTTTCCCACCAATAGCCTAGCGGCTCTGCTATTTCAGCGCACTTCATCAAATACTTTTCCGGCACAAGAATATCAATGTCGCTCATTACTCTGGGTAAATCCGGTCTTAAAAACTTCATCGCTCCGCCTTTGATAAGCATTGGAGTAATGCCGTGTTTATTCAATTCTCTTCCGATTTTCGAAAAATGTGAAATTGTTTTAAGATTCCTGAACCTGTGAAAGTTTAATAAACCTTTTAATCTGGGGCCTTCATAGGCAGTGAAATTCAATTCCGGATGGCGTTTCATAAAATAAGAAAGCATCAGGGATTTTGCCCCGCCTTTGACTTCTATATCAAAATCTTTCAATAGGTTGTCCAGATCCTGCTGGGCCGGAGTTTTGCTGAATGCAAGCTGCAGCAGCCCTTTGTCTGTCGGATACAAAATTTCATTAAAGAAATTTTCAATCAAAGCGTCAGTAATTGAGATATCGTTATTAAGATATCCGCTGTCTTTAATTTCTTCAATTTCTTTTTTCCAGAGAACCTGCACCTATACTCCTGTTTCCATTACCGGTATTATACCAAAAACATAATATTTTTTCGTTCTTAAACTTTCTTTAATTCTCATAACCGGAATACTTAAAAACCTCTTTTCTTCTGTCATTACCCAGAATTCTTTGTCTCTTATTTGAGCATTATTACATCTTAAAAATTCAAGAACTGCTTTTTTTGCATTAATTTTATCAATTGAATGCTTTTTTGATTTTGTATGAACCGTAGAGTTTGGATTTCTAAAATAGTAATAATTTACGTCAGGTACAGCCGCTATTTTGTTTGCATAATAAACTGATTTTATTGTAAACAGTTTATCTTCGCAAAAAACTCCTTCCGGCCAAATTATATTATTATCTTTCAATAATGATTGTCTATAGATTTTATTTGTAGGACACGGATTTTTCAAATGGTTTCCGATATCAAACTTTTCCTGCATTGTTCGGGCAATTTTTTCTTCAGTAATTTCAAGCCTTTTTTTAGTTTTTCCGTTCCCTATTCTTACATTAACTGCCAGAGCTATGTCTGCGTCATATTTTCTAGCGGCATTGTACAACTTTTCATAATAATCATTATCCACCCAGTCATCAGAATCAACAAAGCCGACATATTCGCCTTGTGCAATTCTCAGCCCTGCATTTCTTGCCGCTCCCTGCATCTTATTTTCCTGATTTATTATTTTGACTCTTGAATCACTTTTTGCAAATTTTTCAAGAATTTGAAGAGATTTATCGACAGAACCGTCATTCACACAAATAATTTCAATATCTCTAAGCGTTTGATTAACAAGCGACGTCAGACATTTATCAATGAATTTTTCCGTATTGAAAACAGGCACAATTATAGAAACATTAACCATAAACCGCTCCTTTTTCTTCTGGCCTTAAATCCTTCATTTGATTTCCTCAGTACTACTTCTTACTATTTTACATCAAAAATTAATTTTAAAAAGTCCGTTATATAACATAACATTTTATACAAAATGTTATGTTATATAAAAATAGTTTTTTGAAAATGCTATAAATCAATAATAACAAGAATAATTAATTTGTCAAATGTAGAACTTTTTAACCGCCCAGGTATTTTTTTTACAAAAAAATATGACTAAAACCCTGTAATAACGCTGTACATAACATTTTGTATAAAATGTTATGTTATATTTGATTTACCCTTATAGCTAAAATACAGAATATTAAACGCTTTAGACTGCAAAACATAATCAATAGCAATATTTTTTTTTACAGGTTTTCTTAATGGATATGAAAATAAATTCTATATCCAATATACAATATACAAGACTTCCCTCAAAAACTTATGCGACAAAACCTTCTGCCCGTGCGGACAATTTAACTCACATAACATTTACTTCTACAGCATTATTTAAGAGACAGTCTGCACGTTATATAAATGCCAGAGAATATCTTAATTTTGAAAAAAAATTAAAAAACGGATTTGATAATGTTGAAATATATGATTTAAACTTAAATCTGCTGGATGGAATTCAGGAAGGAATAAAAGTTTTTAAAGGTCTGAATATGAAAGAAATTGCGTTTATTGGTCAGACAATTACTGAAGTTGCCGTAAAACGAGGGTGTTATAACAATTGTTCTCACTGCTATGCCGGCGGAATGCCGCCAATCCGAGAGGACAGCGAGCATATTAACAAAATGAGCTGGAATGACTTTACTGCCCTAACAGATGGTTTTAAAGAATTAAACAAACGTTTGGGATTCTCAATTACAAAAAGTCATAAAAAAAATTATATACCTTACATAACTTCCTTTCATGATGCTGACAGTATTGATATTGTTTTGAAAGATAATAAAGGTCTTTCTCATGATTTCACGGATATTTCCGAAAAACTAAGCGAAGCTTTTGATATAAAAAGCATTTTTGATACAGCCGGATGGAACCCTAAAAATACCGCAACGCAGATGAGAGCAGAAAAATATGCAAAATATTACGAAAATCCTAAAAATGCTTCAAAACTCCATCAATTCAATTTGTCAGTAAATCCCTATCACTCTATTCACACCAGAGAAGTATTATTTGAAAGAATGGGAGAAACAGAAAAAGCAGAAAAATTCCGGAAATTATATATAGACAGAATGGCCAATGTGCTTTACACCTTCACCCCTCTCATAGAAAGCGGGAAACTCACATTTCTGGCACGCTCAGCCGCAAATTACAGTAAAGTTGACAGAGGTTTTCAGGAACGCGGACTAAGATTTCTTTATGACGAAATATTTGAAGCTCTTTCTGAAAAATATAAAGAAGATTTCCTGGGACAGCAACATTTTATTAAAGATTTATCAAAAATAAAAAAAATAATAAACTCCTGCAGAATGAAAATGGAACACATAAACACATCTATGTGTATAACTGACCGGCTCACAAAATTATACGCATCCGGCGATACAGAAGTTTCTAACTGCAATAGAATCCGTAAAAGCGATATAAAAAGAATAAATAACGCGAAAACTATAAACGATATTTTAATAAACAACCGCGGTTATCTTAAATACGCCGGACTATTAGACTCAAACGGTCATTATTATTTAACAGATTTTTGCTTAACTTTCCCTACAGAGCTGCAACTAAATTTTGAAAACAAAAACAAAAAAACAGCCCCGATTGAGCCTTATTTGCAAACGGATACAATCATTACACGACGGCTTATAAATTCCTGCAAATAATATTCCCGCTCCGAATATTTATTTAGGCAAATTATTACCACCCCACCCTGTTTCATCCTGTTACAATTTATTAAGAATTGTAAAGCCATTTTAGCCCGTTATTCTTGAATTTGCATAATATGTCACCAATTTTTATTCTAAAAAGGCAATTATTTTAAAAAAGTAAACTTTATATATATAACAAGGATATATAAAGGAGAACTTATGCCAAACCAATACTCATTAGACTATTTTAGAAACAATTCTACACTCTATTCTGTTGCCGTTAAATATGATTCTGCAACAGGTACAGGAAACAATGACAGAATATTAAACGGTAAAGAAATACAGCTATTTACCAATGATTTAAAACAAAAAGGCATTGATTTTAACTTTGATAAAATCAAAGATGCTGATTATTTAGAAAATATTGATAAAACGTATAAAAAAGAAGCTGCAATGGCTAAGGAACGTGAAGCACTTATTGAAGAAATGAAAGATGACTATACAATTACAAAAACCAAGGATGAAAACGGCAATGTCTTTTACCAGATAACCGCTAAAAAAGACGTCAATCTTTCAAAACTGAAAAGCGACTTAAAACTTCCTTCCGGCGTTGTTTCTGAAAATAATGCAGGCTACGGACAATATGATTATAACGGACACTATATTGATAACAAACCGATGAAAGACGTAACAATAAAAGTTCCTGAACGTGCTCTCGGAGCGTCAAAAGGAGTTCTGGAAAGTATTTGGGACTGGATAACCGGCAACGATTAGTCCATTAATGTCGTCATAAGTACCGGCTCGTCATCAGTAGCGAGAACAGTATGTTCAAAATGCGCTGATGGCTGCCCGTCTTTTGTGACAACGCCCCACTTATCATCTTCTACAAACACTTCATCCCCGCCAAGGTTAAGCATCGGCTCTATTGCAATAACCATACCAGATTTAATAAGGGTATTATCACCAACCCTGTAGTTAAAAAGGAACGGATCTTCATGCATAGAATGTCCGACCCCGTGTCCGCCGTATTGCCTTACAATACCGAGTGAATAATCTTTAGCCACATCCTCAACAGCACCAGAAATATCATCAAGTATATTTCCAGCTCTCATTTTTGATATTCCGGCAAAAAGAGCTTCTTCTGTTGCTTTCATAAGCATTTGTTTTTCTTCGGAAATCTTACCAACAGCATAAGACCAGGCACTATCACCAACCATACCGCCATAAGTTGCCCCGACATCAATTGCAATAATATCGCCTTCCTTTAAGATTTCTTTATCAGAAGGAATCCCGTGAACAACTTTTTCATTTATAGATGTACATATACTTGCAGGGAAGCCGTTATACCCCAAAAATGTCGGAATAGCCTTATTCTCTTTTATAACTTTCATTGCAATATTATCAAGTTCTTTTGTGGATATCCCCGGCTCTACGACTTGTTTCATCTTTTGATGAACCAGAGCAACAATATGTCCGGCATGTCTCATTCTTTTAATCTCGTCGCGTGACTTTCTGTTTATCATAATAACCTCACCTAAAAATCTTTCCTTGCCCCTATTGTAGTCTTAATAAGCAGTGATTTCAAGTCGGCAGGAAAAGGGTAAAATAATGCATTATTTATTGTAGTATTATTGCTATGTTTCCGCCCTTCTACATTTCAAATTCCCATTCTCCCAGTCGCTGTTTTAAGACATTTACCTTCCCCCCCTTGACTTTAAAATTTGATTTGGTACTATAGAAATTGTCAAACGAGCCCCCATCGTCTAGAGGCCTAGGACAACACCCTTTCACGGTGTAGACAGCGATTCGAATTCGCTTGGGGGTACCATATAATAATAGAGGGCATTTGAGCCCTCTTTTTTAGTGCTTATAATGTTGAAAATATCTCATTTTGTCACAGAAATTGTCACAATGTATAAGAAATTATTGGGTGAACTGTAACTTTATTTTCCTTGTTTCTTGAACTCTAGGAACTTCGCATAAGAAACAATGTCTGCAACTTCTTCTTTTGTATAGTCTTGACTTGCAAGAAATGAACTTAAATCGTCATATTTGCTTACAGTATCATCTATAATAACTTTAGAATTATTATTTAGTTTCTCAGCACCCTTTTTCATCTCATCAAACATCTCTGATGTAGGTACTTCTAGAACTTCGCATAAACGGATTAAAGTTTCTAATCTTGGCATTGATTTCTTATTCTCTAAATCTGATATAACAGCCGTGCCAATTCCAGTCATGATATTGAGGTCTTTGATGATTATTCCTCTTGCTTTTCTTTTATTAAAGAAGAATACACCCATCTTCTTTAATATTTCTTTTTCATATCGCTCTGCCTGTGCTTTGACCTCTTTAGAATTCTTCATTTTCATATCTCCTTATAATGCATATATTACAATAATATCTTTGTCTTGTCAATTACCGATGTGCATCACATCGGTATAATATTACCATTATTTGAACCGCATCAAAAAAAGCTTGACAAGAGTCCATGTGTCATGGTAGTATTGAATTATGAAAATCAGAAACACGTCATATAATGATAATATATAAAGGAGAAAATTTATGAAATCAGCACAAAGTACAGAAATAAGGCAGTATATGACAATCTCAGAAGTAGCAGCGTATCTTGGTATAGACTATTTCCACGCTTACAAGCTACTTAATGAAGATAATACAATGTCATATCTTAAATACGGAAGAAAGAAAGTCTGGTTATTTACAGATATAGAGAACTTCCGTTTAAAACATTTAATTACCCCAGATAATAAATCAAAAGGAGAATGATATGAAGGGAAACGTATATTCTTACAAGACCAAGACTAAAGGTCAATTGTGGGGGTACGTGCATGATGCACCAACTCCGACAAAGAAACGTAATCAAATCAGAAAAACTGGTTTCGCTACTGAAAAAGAGGCAAGTGCAGCTATGAGAAAATCAATGATTGATTATGATGCAGGTAAACTTGAACTTAGTGATATGAAAGTTGCTGATGTAATTCAAGTATACCTTGATTATGCAAAGAATGAAGGTAAGCGTGCAAAAGGCACGATTGCAAACTATGAAGGTGTATATAAAAATCATTTACATGTTCTTAAGGACAAGTCTGTAAAAAATATAAAGCAGGTCGAGATACAAGATTGGAAAAGGGAACTATACAATCAAGGTGTTAGTGATAATGTATTTAACTGTTGTGTAAAGTTGCTAAAAGTATCATTTAACTATGCAATTGAACTAGAATTGTTGCAAATTAATCCATTTAGAAGATTAAAAGCTGAAAAAATCCCAAAGAAGCACCGTAACAGATTTAGCATTGAGGAATTGCAAGAATTATTTAATATATGTTTTTCTGAATTCAAAGAATATTATTGCCTATTTGCTTTATCAGTGATGACTGGCATGAGAGTTGGAGAGTACATTGCTCTACAAACTTCTGATATTAATTTTTCAACTAATGTTATATCCGTTAGTAAACAATTAACTAGGGGCGACAGGCATAAACCTAAAACTCTTTCTTCTGTCAGAGATGTTGATATTTCTGATGAACTTGTTAACATTCTAAAATGGCATATTGATACATTTAATATTAAAGACGGTGACTTCTTATTCCGTGCTGATGAGGGTGGATTGTTGTATCAGAAATGGGTTGAAAGAAAGTTCAAACGCTTACTTATCCTTGCAGGTTTTGATGAAAACTATTGCAGAGTACACGACCTAAGAGGTCAATATGTAGATTTAATGCACTACCTTGATGTAGGCATTGAATACATATCAAAGCAAGTCGGTCATAGTGACTCGAAAATCACTTCTAATTCATATTCTGAAATACTTAAGTGTATGCCAGTCAAAGTAAATAAAGCACTAGATAGATTGTTATTCAACAAATTTAGTTTTGATACTCTTTCAAGCTATGGTTAGCGTTTAGGCACATTACTTTTACTTTATGTAATAAGGTAATGAATTAACTAATTAGTATTATGTAGTGTTATGTAACTAAATTAAAGAAAGTAATGAAAATAATAATACTAATTAGTTAATGAGATTTTGCAAAATCTCACAACATGAAAGAAAAGATAGTAGAGCTTTATGACTTTGCGAAGTTATTAAGTTTTAGTATATAGGTTCGTAAAGGACTGACTCTACTATTTAATGGTTTTATTTCATGTGCAAGTTTAGTTCTTGCACATTTCATTCACAGAAATATTACCTTTTAAAGTAGAAATAATAGAAATTGAACCATTAATTAAAACTTTGAGTAGAGGAATAGAGATGTACGTAAGAACAGCAGAAGAACAGAAGAAACAATCAGAGCAGCTTGAAAAGCTGACAATGAAATTTCAACTCCTAATAAATGTAGGTGGAGAATTCTTTGACAAGAATGATAATTTACTGGAAAACGCACACCAAATTGCACAAGCGGTGCTAAAAGGTGCACAAGTACAACTAAGTATCAATCAACCCGCAATGGTATTAAAAGCGATACCGACACGCATTCTGAAACCTTGTATAAAAAATCTAATACAGATAACACTCCTGGCAACAAAAGAAACTGTTATTGTATTTAAGTGCAACGATGATGTAGAACATCAACTTGCACAGCTTGGTACAGAAGATGAAGAAGAAATCATGCCATTCTTAAATGGAATTTCATTAACAATTAGTAGGTACAATATTCCTAGTTTCAATAAGGCAACTACACTACATACATTTTACACTCCACCAACATTAACCAAGAAGCAAGTTAATGTAATTCTTGATGTAGCTGAACGGCTTAAAAATGATAAGGACTACTATATACTTCTAAGCGATGATATAAACCTAGCTTACAATATGCCGATGAATATATTAAATGTACTGGGTGAAAATGTCCTATCTTTAAGTGCTTTGTCATTATTAGAGGTAATAATGGTGTATGCCACTAACAGCTCTGCTGTATACAGACAAAAGAATGATTGCGTTAAATCGTTTAAGATACCTTTAGAATTCTTTAGCAATTCGGATTTTCATTTCAACCAATCTAAAGAGGATATTATTAAGAACTTAGAGGCATTACTCGAAATCGGGTTGATAGATGACTATATTTGCGAAGATGATAATTTCATTATCGACTCACACCTAATAGTCAAGCAAATAAAGCAATATTCGTACAAGCAGCATATAGGCTTTTATCGTGGACTTGAACTAAAACAGCAAGAATATGTATATACCTTTATAAATTACGTTAACTGGATTAAGAACCTTAACTACTTCAAGAAAGACAATGAAACAGGCAAATATACAACGTACAGAGCCGAAGTGTTAACAATACCGTTATCATCGCTATTATACAACCTTGATTTAGTTAAGTATAAAAGTGACCATATTGCCCTTGCGAAAATGCTCACTAATTGCCTACGTGCAGGCATAAAATGTGACTTGCTTCAATATCAAGGTTTAGATGAAATTGCCCCTAGTGTTGTCAATAATCTTTTACATCATAGGGATAATTTCAGAGAAGTGTTTGTACTAAAAGCATATAAGAAGAAATAGAATATGTTACGAATTAACTTATTTAATAGGTTTCCTGTATCAGCCTTAACAGATACAGAATTAGCAGTAAGAAATATTGATATGCTTAACATCAATAATATTGAAAAGGCATTACCTAATTTCTATACCGACCAACTTTCTGCTGATATGAGAATGTTAAATCATGCAGCAGAAAAACTTTCAAATGCACTTGAAGATGAAGAATTTTCAAGTGAAGAAAGTGAAATTATCAATAACCGCTTACACATAGCGTATAAATTGATTGACCTTTATAATCAGGCATGGCAACAACTTCGCTATGGTTATGTGCCTTACGAGGATTAAAATGCTTGTTTCGGGGGTACGTTTATACCTAGCAAGTATTAAACGTGCCTCTACGGTCATTCTGACACGTCTGATTTTAGATTTTAAGTAACTAATGGAGAAATTGAAATGGAAAATAACAAAGACATTAACCAAGACCTTGTAAAGAAAATAGCACTTCAAGTGTTAAAAGATTATGAACAACGGCACAAAGACGGTGTGGTAAAGGTTACAAAAGTTGCTACACCTCCCACCCCAACTGAAAGAGCGGAAAAATTGCATGCAAAAGTTCGTACAGCGTATATGAAGAAATTACTGCCCGGACTCGAAAAGAAATAGCCGTCAATCGCAGTATAGGAGAATGTTTGATTCCCCTCTTTTCATATCCCAAACTTACCCACCGTGTCTGTCCTACGGACATTGTGGGTAATGCAGGTATGGTAATTCACACTATAACAAGTATTCGCATATACATTGACCGCTAAAAGCCTTATAAATAAAGGCATTTGCACCGATAGAGATATTTTGCTTTAAAGTGATTTTTTCATGGTTAGTTGCCTGCCCACTTTTCACGAGTGCCATGGAGTTTACGGACTGCGGCACACGAGCCTATTCAAAAATTGCCAAAATCAAACCGCCAAGACATAACAAAAGAGTTCCACCAAGTATAATTACCCAAAACAAAAAGACTGCACCACCTATGATGTCGAATATCAACGGTGTTTTGACTGAATGTCCTTGAATCCTGCTTGCTTTCGCATTATCCATGATTCTGAAAATCATGTTTGCCCTGAAGTATTTATTAGCAAGACTTTGAGATAGATAGTCTATTTCATTCTTATTCATGACTACTGCCTTTTAGACCTTTAGCCAATTTATAATAAGATGTTTTTTTTAAGCCGAGTTCATTCATGGCTTGTACATGGGTAATATCGCCCCGGCATGCACTTTCGTACAATTCTTTAAAATTAGACGGTAGCTTAACCGTCGGACGTCCTAACTTCATTCCACGAGCCTTACGCTCTGCAAGACTGTTTTTAGTCCTTATAGATACGTTTCTTTTTTCCATAGCACCCAGTACGCTCATAACGGCTAATATGATTTGTTTAAGACCCTGTTGTACTATATCCTCATTCCCATTTCTGAACGTGCATAGGATTTGTTCCATTGGGTTAAGGCTTACAAATTCAGCTTTCTTATCCTCTATAATTTCTCTATATAGTGCCTGTAAGCCACTTGTAGAACGGTGCAACCTAAAGCATTCAAAGACGACAACTGTGTCGCCCTCTCGTAGATTTTCCAGTAAAACAGGTAGCTGTTGCCTCTTATTTACTGGGGTATCACCTTGACACTTGTCTTTATATATCGTTGATATGGTTACATTGTTCTGTTCTGCCCATTTATTTATTGCATACTCTTGATTTTCAATGGTCATGCCGTCTTTCTTACTTACACGTGCGTAACCGTATATTCTCGTTTCTGCCATTATTAACCTCTCATTCTGCCCTAGCAATAGGGCATTTAGCCCTATGCTATTACAAAACGTCTGCTTGCAACTTGTTTAATAAACGCATTATACAAATCTGCATGCAATCTCTTGAAGTTGGTAGTATCAAAGCGATTAGAAAGAATTGAAGTAAATCTTATAATCACGTTTCCTAAGTCTAATACTTCTAATTCTCTTGACTCCATTTCATCTTTAATCATAGCTTCTCTTGCTGCGATTTCAGCTTTTAAGCTGTCTGCTTGTGCATAAAGGTCTTGCAATTCTGCAACTGTGTTTCTGATTTCTTGGTTTTTCATTTTGTTATCTCCTTATGTTTCGTTCCTTACATTATTATTATGGCAGATAGTTCGTAAAATGTCAATACATTAACGAACGTTTGTTAAGATACGCTGCGATATTTTACGAACCAATTTGAACACAGTTTTCTAACGTCCGTATAACGAACGTTTTACGGACTATATAAAGGTAAATCTATTTAAGTTCAAGGACACTTGAAACGATATTATAAATAAGTCCGATTTGTACCTTATTAGCGGTTGATAACAATTTATTTAACTTCTCGATTGTTTCGACATCTGCTTCTAATGGTGCTGATATAAAGAACTGATACAAGTCCACTCCAAGAACCTCAGCAATGCGAATTAATTTTGTCATACTTACAAGGTTCTTACCAGTTTCATAATGTGCAAGCGTTGACGGTTCACATTGTACCTTTTCAGATAACTGTAATTGACTTAGTCCTGCTAACTCTCTAAAATGTCTAATCCTTGCACCGATTGATATTGAAACATCTGTTTTCATAGCCTTATTATCCTTTCTCTGTTGAAATAAATCACTAGTAAATAGTGCCTGTTGGCTGGCACTATTTATCTGTTATGATTTACCTATGAAAAAGGTTTTTGTACTTCTAATGCTGTTTATAACAACACTTTCGGCAATAGCCTATCCTTTTAAGTATGAAACCTGCAATTTAGGATATAAACACGTTCACCACAAGCACAATGAAGCAAGCTATCAGCAGGCATGGTGTAATGCTCATAATGGAATAATGGAGTTTGAAAATAGTGATTTTACACGTATTGATTGTCTTACTAAAACTCATGCTGTTGAATTTGACTTTGCAAACAAATGGCACGAAAGCGTAGGACAGGCTTTACACTACGGAATAATGACAGGTAAAAAGCCTATGGTAGTATTGATATTAGATGAACCAGAGAAACAAATGGTTTATTATAACAGAGTTAAACGTATTGGAAAGAAATATAAGTTTGATGTTGAATACGTTACTAATGACATCTTACATATTGACGGAAATGACAAATGCTTAAATCCAATGTGTAAATGTCATAATATTCAATAAGTTACCTATTAGAACCACCAATGACGTTGTAATCAAAAGTGAAATCAATATCAATTGATTGTCCATTGTAGTTGCTAGGTAAAGGTCTAAACGGTGCAGTTAGTTCTATTGCAGTAAGGGCTGCCCTATCAGTTGAAGGAGAGCCAGACGATTGTTTTATTTTACTTGATATTAACCTTCCATCTTTGGCTATTTTCATAGATACTACTGTTTTTTGTGTTGAATTGGCTTTTGGAGGATTCCAATTCAACTTAATTCTTCTTTGAAGTTCTTTCATATAAGGTGCAAAATCAACATTTGATATATTAGTTCTTTCACTTCCAAAGAAGTTACTACTTTTACTTCCAAAGAAGTTACTACTTATGTTATTGTTTTTAGAAAAATAGTGATACACAAGCTCTGATATTGTATCTGGGATTATTCTTTCTGATACACTTGATTTACTTGATGAAACAAGAGCATCACTTTTATTATATGTATATGATTGTTCAGTTGTTATTTTCTTTTCTGCAAGATTCAAATATATTAGCTCTTTTACAGAACCATTACTAATATTATTTTTGAGCCAGAAGCGAACTCCACCGTCAGTATATTCTATAGTGTCTGTATCATAATAAACATTATCTTCAATTTTCTTCCAATTTGTTGCTTGAGCAACGTTTATACTGCCAATAATAAGTAATATAACTATTAGAATCTTCTTCATATCATTCCTTAACAAACTTGTATATTTACCATGTTTACTCTATTATCTTATCATAAACAAGAAGGAGTGTTGATATGAAAAAAGGGTTTCTAAATAAGATATTGTATGCTAGTTTCAAATTTGGTAAAGTATTTGCGGTACTTGCTTTAATCGTTTTGGTATTAACCATGATTGGTTCTGGAGTTTATTTGCTAAAAATAGACAATCCAAAGATTGTTACACCACAATTTGAAGTGGTAAAACAAGCTCTTGAGAATGAAAATAGTAGTTCATATTCCGATTCTTCATCTGATTATGTATCAACAAATGTTATAAGAAAAGAAAAAGCAGAAAAGAAATATAAACAGATTATCGAAAATATAGTAGAAACTGCAAAATTAAAACCTTTTGCATATGATATGATTTTAACTAATGTTGCAAAATATGATTCAAAATACCAAAGTCAGTATTTAGAAGGATTAAGTTCCTTTATTCCTGATGGATTAAAATATATTCACGATAAATACAAAGTGAATACCAATAACGTTTCTGTATCTAAACAGGCATTATCAGGTGTTATAGAGGAATATAATAGAATGTTTGATGCTGAGATTTCACGTGTTGATAGTGAAAAGATGTCGCAAATACAGGAAAAAATAGTCGCAGGAAGCACGCTTGCTATTAGTATATTGTTGTTTGTTATTTGTCTATTTTTACCTTTACTAATTAAGATAGAAGAAAACACTCGTCAACAATTAGAATTAACCCTAAAGGGAAATGAAAATGCGTAAGTTTAGAATATTACTAGTATTTTGTACTTGTGTATTGCTATTATCTGGATGTGGAAATAAAGCTAATCAAAAATCATCAGAAATAGCTAACAAAAAAGAAATAACAACAAACTACATATATAACAATGAACCTAAGTTTACAATAGCTCAAAGAATTGGTAATAAAGTTCTTTATGGCTTTATAGATAAATCTGGTAAAGAGGTTGTTAAGCCAAAGTATTATGCTGTAGGTTTATATAATGATGGTGTAGCTATGGTAACAGAGTATAAAGATAACCAACTATTTTATGGTTTAATTGATAGTCTTGGTAATACCATATTACCCTCAGAATATGATGGAATAACTTATTTCTCAGAAGATTTAGCAGTTGTAAAATCTGCGGGGAAATCTGGATATGCAAATAAAAAAGGGAAGTTTATTATATATCCAAAGTATGATTTTGGTTATGTATTCAAAGAAGGTATAGCAAAAGTTATTGTCGAGGGAAAAGTAGGATTTATAAACAAAAAAGGAGAATATATAATTTATCCTAAATATGATAAGACAGACAATATAGCAGATATTACTGGATTTATGGGCGGTTTGACTATTGTTAAGAGTAATGGTAAATATAGTGTTATAAATAAGTCGGGTGCAGTTATTAAAACGCTTGACTTTGATTCTGTTGTCGATTTTGCTAATGATAGATATAAAGTATCAAAGAACAAAAAATACGGTCTGATTAATGCCTCTGGAAATATAGTTCTGGAAACTAAATATAATTCATTAAAGAGCTTAGATAAGGATGGTAAATTCATTGCTTTTTCAAATAGTGAAAATAAATATGGTGTAATGGACAAATCTCTTAAGGAAATAATACCTGCAAAATACAGTAATAATGTGTTTTATGGAGATGGTATTATTACCACATATGATAATGCTGACAATAAAACGCTTTTGTTTGATTCTAAGGGTAAATTGCTTGCAAAGTCCGATTATAAACTAAAAGGTGGCTTTTCAAATGAATTGTGTTTGGTAGAAACTCAAGATTCGATTTATCAAGGGTATATTAATAAGAAAGCAGAAATAATAATACCTTTAAAATATTCAAAAGCAACTGATTATAAAGATGGATTAGCATTTGTTATGGAAGCAAAAGCGAATGAGGTTATTGTTGGCTATATAGATACTAAAGGTAATTATATTTGGAAAACAAATACCTTATTTACTCCAGAAGAATTAATACAGGTAAAAAGTGGACAATCTGCATCAAAGCCCAAAGAAGTTGCAAAGAAAACAACTGTTTCTAACACAAAAAGAAAGTATTCTAACAATAATAGTGGTTACTACAATAATTACTATTATTATGATGATTATGATAACTATAGTTATGGTAATTACTCTAAACCAAGCAAATCTCAGGATTTTGTAGATGCAGAAAATGATATATTAAACTAGGAGAGTGGTAATGAAAAAGGCACTTATATATTTATTAACGATACTATTTATATCGGCAAATGTAGTATATGCTGCTAATTGGGTAACAATAAAGGCTTCTAACGGGAAAACAGCATTATTAGATACTCAGAACATTGACATATCAAATCAATATGTCAAATATTGGGTGAAAGCAACAAAAAGTGGATATACTTATAGATACTATATGATGTCTGATTGTAGTTCTCAAACAAGTTGTATTATTGAAACCTATAAATACGATAGTACGGGAAAAGTTGTTGACAGTAGTGAAAATGGTATTAATTTAGAAAAAATAGTACCAGATACGCTAAACGAAGCATTATATAGAAATGTTTGTGAAATAGTTAGAAAAAATCCTTTAAGCATTGAACCAGCAGTATGGACTACCTATCTTGAAGATGTTAGTAAGCAAATAAAATCTTCTTGGAAACCAAAATATAGTAAAACAAAAGAGAAAAGTCTTATAGCATCTGTATCGTATAAGATTGATAAGAATGGTAATATTCTGTCAAGAGAAATTACACAAAGTTCTGGAAATGAAGATTATGACAACTCTGTAAATGAAGCGATAAACACCATAAAATCGTTTGCGGCTTTACCAAGTTCCTTTGAAGGTGATTTGGAGTTTATGATTACTTTTAACTATGCAATAAAAGGTGATGCTATAGCTGAGTCAGTAACAATGAATTCAAATGGAATAGGTGAAATTCTAATATCTAAATCTAAATTTCATCCGGGTGAAGCAGTAGTAAATGGTGTTGTTTGTATTATTGCTTTACCATTTGTAATTTTAGGTGCTTTGGCTACACAATAAAGTACATAAATTTCATGTCCATATTGTGTCCATTTGATATGTTAATTCATGGTATCAGTATTTAATTCAATGGGGCTGAAAGTATTGATTTTTCATTCCACGATACCCTCTGAACACGACTCATACCAGTGAGAACTGAAATAGCATTGCATATAATTATTTCGATAGTATAATAATATTGTCACAGATTTTGTCACATAAATCTATTAAATTAGTTAAATTGACTAAATCTGACAAAATTCCTCAAGCACATTGAATACTAAAAACTGTTGATATGACTATATTCTATCAAATTGGTTAAAATAGTTAAATCCATTAAAAATAGAGTATATTTTCTTTCACGGTGTAGACAGCGATTCGAATTCGCTTGGGGGTACCATTTAAAAATAAAAATATGACTGGTTTTTAGACCAGTCTTTTTTGTTATATAGAATATTTTATTCGTAAAAAGTCCTAATTGCTAATATATCTGCTAATAAAAAATATCTTTGAGATTTTAAGGTTTGTATTTTAAGTATAATTAATCAAATATTATATAAAAAAAAGAGGAGTCAGCCATCACTCCTCTATATAGTCTATAATTTGATATTTTTGTTCTAATCTACAAACATCGCATTAAATTTTTTCATTGCTTCTTTTGTGTGTTCATCAAGTAAATTTGTATAAATATCAGATGTTGTAGAGGTCTTGCTGTGTCCGACTTCTCGTGAAGTAATCTCTGTTGGATTACCAGCCGCATGCATTATATCTATGTATTCGCCACGTAAATCATGTACCCTCATAAAGTTTTCTGGTTTGCCATAGAGTTTAAGTAGCTTTTGAAATTTCCTAGAAACGTGTTTGCTTGATACAGGTTTTCCTGTACTATCTTTAAATAATAGTCCTGTTCTTATATCAAATTTTTCCATATGCCATAAAATTGCTTTTTCTAATTCTTCTACCAAATGGACAAATCTATAAGAAGAACTTGTTTTAAGGATATCTTTATATTCGTTACGTGTATTTTGCTTGTTGACCTTTATAGTTTTATTGCGAAAATCTATATCTTCTACTTTGAGGGCAGAATATTCCCCTACTCGCATTCCTGTCATTATTGCTATGCAGTATAAACCATAATAACTTGGTAATTCTTTTTTGCATAATTTAATAGTTTCTTTTACTTCGGTTGTAGATAGTCTATTTCTAGGTAAAGACGAAGGGCAGGTTACTTCAATATCTTTGAAAGGGTTTACTTTTATTTTATTTTTTTTAACACCATATCTAAATGCAGCTTTTAGGAACTTTACGCAATCATACTTTGTGTAGTTACTAATTTTGCCTCCTCCTCGTTGTTTCTTTTTCGTTCTAAGTTCATTTTCCCAATAATCAATATGGTCTTGGTTTATATTACAAACTTTTATGTCAACAAAGAATGAAAGATGATATTTCTTTAGTGATTTATAATTTTCTATTGTTCCTTTTGCTTTGCC
This sequence comes from Candidatus Gastranaerophilales bacterium, assembly GCA_944323435.1. Lineage (GTDB taxonomy): Bacteria > Cyanobacteriota > Vampirovibrionia > Gastranaerophilales > Gastranaerophilaceae > CAG-196. The sequence goes on from CALUSN010000003.1 coordinate 37,039, forward strand.
TTCATCTTCTAGGTGTTTAATATAATTGTCCATTACCCAACCACAAGTTATTTCTTTGTTCAGCTCGATGTTGTTATTATCAATGCTATTCAAAAACTCTCTTTCTGCATCTAGAGCCTCTTTCATTGTTTTAAATCCCGCTTTAGTTTTTAATTTAACTTCTGGTTTACCAAATCTATCATATTTACCTGTTGGATAGTAAGCTCGAAATTCCCAAGAAGAGAATTTAGTTTTTGTTTTGTCTTTATATCTTTTTCCTACCGACATGATTATCTCCTTATATTGTTAATGCTGTAAATGTCATAAGATGTCTGTTTTTGAAATCTAGGATTTCACTTTTTAACCATAATTTTTTTGTTCCAAACATTACGATTGTTAATGTTTTGTCCTGTAAAATATACTTTCTCGCTGTGTGATACTTTAGTCCCAATATTTTTTTAATTTCATTCATATCGACCAATGGTTCATTGCTGATATCTTTTTCCATGTCCATCTCCTTTATTTCAAATTTAATATTCGTTATTATGAATATAACACATTGTATTTATTTTGTCAATGCTATAACGAATATATTATTCATTATAGATATTATAAAATAGTGCATAGCTTGTTCGAATAACATATTCGATATTATTTGCAAAGATTTGGTTAATATGTTATTATTAATTTTGGAGGTTGATATGTTTTTGGAATATAAACAAAATGGAGATGAAACTGATATGTTGGAAATATTAAGAGATAAAGATTTTCAACTAAATCCATCATTAAAAATAGATGATATAAAAAAAGATATATGGGAATCTATCACATATTTAAAAAGAGCTAGGAATCAAATCGGTTGGACTATTGCGGAATTATCCAGAAAATCAGGGGTCAGTGTTGGTGTTATAAGTGATTTGGAAAATGAAAAAGGGAAAGTTCCATCACTTGCTAATTTTATAGCACTAACAAGAGCTTTAGGTATGTCAAAGGAATTTGTTTTAGGGCTTGTGTTGGATTATAAAATTTGTAACAAGTCTCAAAAAGTTGATACTAGCAAATCGATAATTAATAATCTACAAGAATATGGCATTCATGATAAAGAATCTATCGACTTTATAATGAATACTATTAAATTTGTTAAAGATAGAAAAAAGAACAAAACGATAAACTAATCACTTGATTTTTATCGCAGTAATGCCATTGGTATTACCATTTTTGTTTTCTACTGTAAATATTCTGTATGTACCTTCTTCTGTATTAACTGTAGTCGTATATATATAATTTT
>CALUSN010000004.1 GCA_944323435.1 Candidatus Gastranaerophilales bacterium
CTTAATACAGAAAATTCAGGTATCAGAAATCAGGAACAGCTTTCTTCTTATACACAAAATTCAAGAGGCGGTTATGATATAAACGGTCACTCGATTTCACAACAGAGATTTGATGTATTCAGAAAAGAAATGGAATCTATGCAAAAATCTTATATCAAAGATCTTAAGAAATTGAATCAATTCAAAGAAGCGCAGATGCGCAGCTTCTCAAAACATCCTGATTCTCACAGAAGAGAATTGAATGAATACACAGATGCAACAGTACGCGCAAAATACAATACAAAAGACAAATTAAAAGCCGGTATACAAAATCTAAGCAGTAAAATAGAAGATTTAACAGCAAAAATTGCAGAAGTTGAGGAGAAAATTGCACGAGCAACAAGCCCGAGAAAGATTGCAGGTCTCAAAAATACACTTAATAACTTGAAGGCTCAAAAACTTGCGGCAGAAAATGAACTTGCAATTTGTAATTCCATAAAATTCAAATCATTATTCAAGAGTTCAACCTGGTTAAAAAATGAATACAGTAACTATATCGGCGGAAGTAATGCGTCATTCGGAGCTTTAAGAAGTTATGCCGGAAAAGCATTGACACATCCTGCAGCAGCAGTTCCGTTAACAATGGGGCAATGGGACAGAGAATATTCTATACCGATGTTCGGCTCTCTTACACAATTAACGAAAGAACAGGGAGAAGAATACATAACCCAGCTGGAGCAGCAGATAGCTGAGTACGAAAAAACTATTGATGCTTTAAACGATATTGAGTCGGCTGAAGAATGGGAAACAATAAAAGCTCAGTATGCTGCACAATTAAAAGCTCAAGAAGAAGCTCAGGCAGCAGCACAAGCAGCTCAGGAAGCTCAAGGGCAGCAATAATTTACCCCAATACTGCCATTTCACACTTTGTGCAGTCAAATTTCAAGGGGTAAATTTTCCCGAATTCATCTCTTAAGACCAGCTTTTCAGAGGATTTACACATATTAAGAGCGTACTTTATACAGTGCTTTGTACGCATAAGTTCAACCTCGCGTAGCGGTCGGGAGCTTTCAAACGACATTTCCGTAACTTTTGTTCCGCATGATTCGTAAAACTCTTTTGCATAAGTATTATGAACATTCCCCCTGTAATCAATTTCCGGCTTATAATAAGGAACGTAGTGCATTTTTTTCTGCTCCTCACGTTTATATTCAGAAAGCCGCTTTTGCATAAGTTTATCCAGTACGCTTCGTCTTAATTCATTTATAGATGAGACCGGCATGAAAGGGATTTCAGATTCTATTTTTATATCATTTATATAAAAATCACTCTCTCCTGTTTTAGAAAACTGTTTTAGAAAATTTTCTCTCATTTTCTCGGGATTTTTTGCCGGTTCGCCATCGGGAAGCTGTACCTGAAGAGTTACATTATCTTCATCAATAAGATTTAGTATGTTATCTTTTAACAGGACTTTGACACCGATTTGACGTTTTACCGGCTGCGCCAAAAGTTTTTCAAATTCTATATCAAGATTTCTGTATATTTTATCCCCTTTTTTAAATACTGCCGGTTTATTGGGGTAAATGTATCCATTTTCAACTTTGTTTACCAGAAATCCTGTAACTCCGTCAGTTAAACCGTCCTGAGCATGGATAATTTTGTCTGTATTAATCTTTAAAGCTCCGTTTTTTATATCGACAACTTTTCCTAGAAATTCTCCTCTGGATTTTGGAGAGAGAAAATTAAAGCAATCCTTTCTTTTTTCCAGAAAGTAATCGGTAAATCCGCGGTTGAAGCTCTTTTCCGGTGCTGGCTCAAAGGGGGAAAAGCTTTTGCCGGAAGAAGATTTGTTAGAAAATTTATCCAACTCATGCCGGTAGTACGCCGTCACATTTTTCACGTAGTTAGAATCTTTAAGCCGTCCTTCAATTTTAAAAGAATAAATTCCTGCTTCTGTCATTTCTTTTAAAAGATTAGAGGCGTTAAAATCCTTTAAACACAATGCGTATACGTCTTTTGCCAGTACTTTCCCCTCTGCAGTCTCAACAGAATACTTTTTTCTGCAAGGCTGGGCGCATTCGCCTCTGTTTGCGGAACGACCGCCGATATGTTGGCTCAAATAGCATTGACCGCTATAAGAAACACAAAGCGCCCCGTGAACAAAAGCTTCCAATTCTAAATTCGGATTTTTTTGATAAATTTTTTTTATCTGTTCTATTGAGAGTTCACGCGCAAGTACAACCCTTGAAACACCCAGATTATTAAAGAATGTGACTTTTTCGGGGTCTCTGTTGTCGCACTGGGTGCTTATATGAACAGGGATTTTAATCTCTTCATCAATCAAACGCTTTAAAAGCCCCATATCCTGAATAATTACGGCGTCCACATTAATATTATCAAGTTCTTTTACAAGTTTGACCGCATCTTCTGTCTCTCTGTCCGTAAGAATCGTATTAACAGTAACAAAAACTTTTACCCAAAATCTATGAGCATAATTAACGACTTCTTTGATATCCTCTATAGAATTACTGACTTTTTGCCTTGCCCCAAAAGCCGGGGCACCGATATAAATTGCATCAGCTCCGCAATCAATTGCAGCAAAGGCGATATTCTTATCTTTTGCCGGTGATAAAAGTTCAGTTTTTATATTCATTTTCATAAAAATAGATTATAAGTTATGTTGTAAAAGGCTTGTCAGGAATATTGGCGTATAACTTATTTGAAATGCATTTATCATAGGCCGACAAAAAAACATCCAGCTTCTGTTTATTTTCCTGATATTCAGCACTTGCATATTTACGTTCCAAATGTTTGTAAATTTTTGTCAACTGTTCTGATTCCGGAATTTGCAGCGTTGATATTTTATTAATGCCGGAAATATTTTTCACACCGGGTCTGTAAATATTACAATTTTCGTATTTATTAATTTTCATATAAATATATTATTTAGTTTCAAAATTAATGTCAATCTATAAAAATCAGGGTTATTTAAAATTTTTAATATAACCCAGGACTCTTTTTGCCATAGGAGTAAGCTTTTGGTTTATATTCAGTTTTAAATTAATGCCGGATGAATTTACTTCAAACTTATTTCTTATAACCAAGCCCTTTGACATTTCCAGTGAATCTCCTTTGACGGATAATATTCTATTTCCTGCAATATCAAATTCAATTTTGGATACTTCAGAGAGATTACCTTGGTTATTGAATAAATTTTTTATTATATTAAGCCCCTGATAAGCAGGATGTTCCGATTTCTGTGCAACCAATCTGTAAGTATCAAGTCCGTCAACAGATTCTTTTTTGTATAGTTTTAAATATTTTATAAATGGAAATGATTTTGCATTTCCTGCATTATTAACATTAGATTTCAGACAATATTCCCCTCTAATGGATTTGAATTCTCTAAGTGTGTAAGGACAATTCGGAGCGTCTAATTTTTGCAATTTTACCATTATAAAAATCCTTTCGCTTATTGCTATTGTATTAAAACCTGTAAAATTATTTTTTGTTAAAAGTATTACGTATAATTATTTCCGGCTTTATATTAGACTATAAGTTAAATATCAAGCTGTCAACTACTTTTTACTTCCTCCAAAACTCTATTATCCGATGTTTTAAGAGTTTAACCCCAAAAACTAAACTAACAGGTAATTTATGTTGATACATAACACCTTACAATTTCTGTAGGGGCTTTCAAGAAAGGTTTAAATTTACTTTTATCTTGCTCAGCCCCGTCTATGGAGATATGTTGTTATGGAAAAATTTCAGAATAAATATTTGGAAATAAAAAACATCAGCAAAGATATTGTGAACTGGGTAGAAGATATTGCCGAGGAAAACAACTGCAAAGTTGAACGCAAAGAGTGGAAAAGCAAATATAACAGCTATGTTGTTTATGACTATGAACCTTTTTGTTCTGAAGGTTTTGAGATAAATATTCTTCTCAGTTCATTTGATATATCATACCTTAATTTTATTAAATATCTTTACAATGAAAAACTAAGTACAATAGAATATTTGGACAATTGTATAAAGATTCCTGCCATAAAAAACTATTCACATTAGAAAATTTGGTTTATAATATTCTTTAGCCAATAGCGAGGAGTATTATTATGCAGGAAAAATTTAATGATTATGTACAGTCTCTTGAAACATACATAATGTTTCGTATAAAAGAAACCGTTGCAAAGATTACACCGGAATTAAAAGCAAAAGGAAGAGCGCCTATTACTTTATCAATGGGCGCGCCGACGGCAGCTCCGCCAAAGTATTTGATTGATGCCCTAAAAGCGGCTTTAGATGAGCCAGGCATACATACATATTCAAGTCCGAAAGGTGAAAAATACTATAGAGAAGCGGTTGCAAGAAGAATGAAAGAGCGCTTCGGAGTAGAACTCAATCCTGATACGGAAATATTTTCGCTTATCGGCTCAAAAGAAGGACTTGCAAACTTTATCAGAATTCTTATTAATCCGACAACCGTTGATGAAGATAAAGATATTATTATGGTGCCTGACCCGGGATACGCTTCATACGGCGAGATGATAAAAGTATCAGGCGGAAAAGCTTATTCTGTTCCGCTGACTCCTGAAAATAATTTTATGCCTGATATGGAGAAAGTTTGGGAAAATCTGATTAAAGAAGGATATAAACCTCAAAAAGTCAAAGCATTATTGATTAATTACCCTAACAACCCTCTCGGAGCAACTGCAACAAGAGAATATTACGGAAAGCTTGTTGATTTTTGCAAGAAACATAATCTGCTTTTGATTTCTGACGCTGCATACACTGATTTGTACTTTAAGCCGGAACTCAAACCGATGAGCATTCTGGAAATTGAAGGTGCTAAAGATGTTGCAGTAGAATTCTTTAGCTTCTCAAAACCTTACGCAATAACCGGCTGGAGACTCGGATGGATATGCGGAAACGCGGATGCTGTAAAAGTTTTCGGGAAACTTAAATCAACTCTGGATTCCGGATTATTCAAGGCGCTTCAAAAAGCCTGCGCGGAAATTCTAAACTCTAAAGAAGGCGATGAATATATTAAAGAAGCCAATATAAGATTTAAAAAGAATCAGGAAATTTTTGTTAAAGGCTTAAAAGAGGAACTCGGCTGGGGTGAATTTAAGATTCCTGATGCAACATTCTACCTCTGGATTCCTATCCCTCCGAGATATAAAACTTCGGTAGAATTTACGGATGATTTAATGCACAAATCCGGCGTTGTAATGGTTCCGGGAGATGCATTCGGCAAATACGGAAAAGGCTTTTGCAGAGTTTCTGTTGTCTGCTCGGAAGACGAACTCAGAGAAGTTATCAGAAGAATGAAAGAGGATGGATTTACCTTTTTATAATACAGTTAAAAGAAAACGTCCGGCTGAATGTAATTCAGCCGGACGTTTCTAGTCTTTTTATCACTTTAAACATCTTTTCCGCAGCAATTCTTATATTTTTTACCGCTTCCGCAAGGACAAGGAGAATTTCTTCCGACCTTTTCAGTAATCTCAGGTTTCTGCGGATGTGGTTCGGAAATGTAATCAAATATCTCAGAAAATGCTTTTGAACAATATAAAATAGTTGCAGATGAATATATTCTGTTTTCCAGATATTCTGATTTATATTTCTTGATTAACTCTTCATAAGTAAATTTTGTATCCATAATTTCATTTATAGTATCTATAAAATTCGGATATTTTGTTGAAACTCTGTCCAGAATAATATTAGGAATAGATTCATTAGTTAAAAAATATTCAACACAGTTTTTTACATTCTCAACTTTTGTCTTATCCTCAAATATAGTACAGAATGTTTTGTAAAAAGGAATAGCATAAAGTCCGTTTTTCTCATCAAAAATTACTGCAACATCATATACTTCATTATGGGAAGAAAATCCGCCCATAGAATTTTCAAGGAAATTAGAATAATTATTGTCCAATTCTTTTACATGGAAAAACTTAAAATTAGTTATATCACACCCTTTATCTGAAAGGTCGATTTCTTCTCCTTCATTAAAAGCTCCAATTATATCATCTGCATGCTTATTAGTTGTAAGAATTATATCAGTATCAAAAGTTTTTATAAATTTTTGATACATACCAGCTATTGTGTCCTTTATCTCTTGTTCTTTATCAGGATTATCCGTATAGAGCATTTTCGGAGAGTGAACCAGCTTCATAACTGCATATCTGTATGCTTCTTCTTTTTGAGAATGAGAAAGAACACTTGATATTTCTATAACATAGTATTCCCCGTCTAGTTCAAATATTCTTGCAGTAATATACTGTCCGGCGTATATTCCTCTAAAATTAGTCATTTTGGTAAGAGAAAGAACTGTATAAGTTTTTTCATTAATAAGATTATACAATTCAAATCCGTTTTTCAGAATCTTTTTAATTTCAAAAATTGAAGCCTGAGCATTTATAAAGCTTTCAATAACAGGATCTGTTCCTTTTTCTTCTTTAAATAATTGCAGAATTGATTTGTTATCCAGCCTGCGCTCAAAAATATACGGCAAAAATATTTTTTCCATTTGATTAAGCGAAATATTTTTAGCACCGATAGTTGCAAGGTATTCATAAAAATCTGCTTTTACTTTCTCATTTGATTGTGTAAAGTCAAAAATTTCTTTGACAATATTATTAATCCCGTTAATTTTATCTATTACTGTCATCGCTTTCTCCTCAAAGTCTATAATATATAGAATAACTTAAGCAAATTTATTTATCAATCATTCTTGTTCTTAACCTGTTGGCTTAATTATAACAATTGCTTAACGAATCTTTACATTTCTTCTTATACCATGATATTAGGGCAATTTTTTGTAAGCCGATTACTTTATATATTTAGTTAGGTTTATTTTTGTAAAGGTTTATTATTGTGTCACAAATTAATCCGAATATAAATAATCAATATAATCAGGAACAGGCAATGCTTATGCAGCAGCCGCGCCCTCAGCAAATGCAGCCGGTTCGTTTACCTAACTATTATTATGTTCCTGATACGTACAGACCGAGTGCAAAAGAGATGATAAAAGAGAATCCGATGTACGACATGTTCTTAAAACCTTTTATAGAACATCCGCTTGCGCTTCTCGGCACATGGCTGGGGCTGGGAATCGGGCTTGATGCGTATTCAAGAGCTTGCGGGGGAGAGTACGATAAGAGCCTGGTAAAGAAAGCTGCAGATTTCGGAGACAACATTCAAAACTCAAAATTCATACAGAGCAAACCTGTTCAAACAGTAATAAGCGGGTTTAATGCAGCAGGAAAAGCCGGACATAAAGCCGTTCAAAACAGTGCGATTCTGCGTGCTATGAAAGAAACTCCGACAATGCCGGAGTGGGCTATGGTTAAGTCTCAAATGTTTAACCAGAAACAGGAAATCGTGCAGGAATTTTTGAAAATTACAGATACATTAAAACTCGAAAATGCTGAAATTCCGAAATTAAAAAATCTCGGGCTTAATGATTATGAAAAATCAATGCTCAAGAAAGTTTTTAATGTCCAAAAAATCTCACAAATTCCGGAGCAGGAAGCGGTTAATCAAATTCTTTTGAACCGTCTGGGGAAATCACCCGATGAGATTCAAAAGATACAGAAACTCGGCGCAATATCAACAAAGACCGTAAAAGAAGAAATCTTAAAAGAAATGGGTTTAACGACTGACAAGCTTAAACTCATTAAAGATGATGTTTACGGAAACTATATAAATGATGTTAAGACTGCTGCCGAGAAAGTAAAAGGCAAAGTCAGAATCGGAGCCGGTCATTATCCGTGGCTGGGAGCTTTCACTAAGCCTTTTGAAAGAACAATCGGATGTGATGAGGTTTATAATAAACTTCACAGTATTATGGAAGGTCCTAAAACCGCAACCGGAAGATTTACTTCAAAGCTTATGCAGATGGTACACCGCGGATTTACCTTCGGCGGCGGTAAACTCGGGGCTTTAATATTTATTGCGCCTCTTCTGGTTGAACTCGGGGTCAATGTTAAAAAGGCAGACAAAGACCAGAAAGTCGGAACAGCTGCAAACGGTTTTGTTGATAATATCTCGTGGGTATTCACTTTCCCTCTGGCTCTTAGAATGCTGCACGCAATAGGCGGTATTAAACATGCCGGCATGGGAAAAGATAAAGTTGAACAGGTTAGAAAACTTACGGAAGATTTTAACAAACGTGTAGAAACAACTATAGTAAAAGACGGTGTAAAAATTCCTAATCCGAACACCTTCAAGAATAAATTAGAATATGATCTTGCAAGGGCTCAGGTTGAAAAACAAATCAAAGCTTTGAAAAAAGTTGAAGGTCAGAATATTTTAACAAAAGGAGTAAGAAAACTTGCAGGAATTTTGACTCCTGATTTATGCCGCCTGAACAGTTACAGAAATTCTAATGCTATTGCAAATACAACCCGTAAACTTCCTGCCTTCTTTAGAAACTGCGCCGGTATTCCGATAAGAGTCGCAGCTTGGGCAGCTTTATCTATGGGAGTTCTGGGCGCAGCGCTTACAAAATGCACGACTGCAATTTTTGGGAAGTCTTATGATTCAATGAAACAGGACGAAAGAAAAGATAACTTGAAAGCCCAGCAAAAATTCCTGAAAGATGATTTAAACGAACGTTTATACGAACTCCAGCGTATAAAACAGTACGGAAATACTCCCGCAAGGCAGGTAATACCTCAAGGACAAATGATTGCTTCAAGAGGCAGGTCAGAGAACGGGATGAATATAACTTCTCCGGAAATAGAAAATAATACGGTTGATAATTATACTTATATCCCGTCTCAAGACAACAAAATCCCTTATATTCCGGAAAACAACAGTGTAGACAATTATACCTATATTCCGTCTCAGGATTCGAAGATTCAGTCTCCGGTTAAAGACGGTAAAACGGATAATTACACCTACATACCATCTTCTGAAAATAAAATAAAACCGGAGCCGGAGAAGAGCAGATATATTCCGTCCCAGAAGGCTGCAAATATCCAGAAAACCTTTGATAACTCCGGAATTCAGGGAGTTCTGGACAGAGCACAAAAAGCGGAAGACAAAGCCTTGAGAGTTCTGGCAGGCAATTTTGAAGGAATGTAGCTATTTTAACATTTTAATCAAAATGTTAAATTCTCCATAATTCCTATATTTAAAGGATTTATTGAAATTAAAAATATAGTTTAATACTAATAGAATATTATATAATTCGGAGATTATTATGGATATATTTGCAGTCGTAGGACTGTTTTTCGGTATTACAATGATTTTAATCGGGCAAGCCATGGAAGGCGGAAATATAGCCCAATTGTTACAAATAACAGCGGCATTTATTGTACTCGGCGGTACTACCGGTGCGGTAATATTAAGTTTTCCTCCCAAAACACTGCTTTCTGCAATAAAGATGCTTAAGAATGTATTTATGCCGCCTAAATCCGATTTTAATGCATTGATAACAGAAATAGGCGGGTTTGCAACAAAAGCAAGAAAAGAAGGTATTATTTCTCTTGAAAAAGAAGCTTACAATGCTTCGGATTCATTATTGACTCTTGGTCTTGGAGCAGTTGCCGACGGCACAGACCCGACTCTTGTCAGAGAAATGATGGAAAATCAAATCGAACAATTTGAAAACCATGTAAATAATGCGGCGAAAGTTTTTGAATCATTTGGCGGGTATTCCCCGACATTAGGTATTATAGGTGCTGTAATGGGTTTGATCCAGGTTATGCAAAACCTCTCTGACCCGTCTAAGCTAGGTGCCGGTATTGCAGTTGCTTTCGTTGCAACAATTTACGGTCTGTTTGCAGCAAATCTGGTTATGATACCAATAAGCACGCGTATTAAATTTATATTTCAGGATGTAATGTTATATAAAAATATGATACTGGAAGGCGTACTTTCTATTCAGGCAGGGGAAAGCCCTGTATTAATTGAAAGAAAGCTGCATTCCTTTATACTTGATGACAACAAGGATGCAAATACTAATGGCTAGAAAAAAGAAACATCCCGAACACGAGAATCTGGAAAGATGGCTTGTATCTTATTCCGATTTTATAACTCTATTATTTGCAACATTCGTTGTTTTATATGCTCTTGCACAGGTTGATGCAACGGATTTTGCCAAACTGGAAGAATCTTTAAAAAATGCTTTCAGTCAGAGCGGCAGTCTTTTTGACGGTCAACAGTCTGTAATGGACGGCAGCGATTCCCTGTTTGACCAGCAGCAGGCAAATTCTTTCATTCCAAGCTTGATGCTTGAGTATATAAGTCCTAAATATGAAGAAGAATCTTTCAAAGAAATAGAAGAATCTATACAAAAGTTAACAGAAGCCGGTGAATTAAACGGTATTTCAACAAAGATTACCGATAAGGGATTATTAATTACATTTGATGATAAATATCTTTTTGCCCCAGCATCAGCATATTTGGATAGCAATGCAAAAAAGCTTCTTGATAAAGTAGGTGTGCTCATTTGTAAAAAATTTGTTCTGCATTCTATGAGAATTGAAGGCCACACAGACAGTGACCCGATAAGCAGCACACAATATCCTTCAAACTGGGAACTTTCAGCTGCAAGGGCGTCTTCAGTTGTCCGGTATATGATCTCAAGATTTAAATTTTCGCCATCACTTTTCTCTGCAATAGGATACGCAGATACAAGACCGCTTGAAACGGCAATCTCTCCTAAGGATCCGGCAAACAGAAGAGTTGAAATACTGGTTCTTAAAAATAAATACAGAAGAGAGTTTGAAACCAGACATGATAACACTATGCATCTGACCAGAGCCCAGCAGGAAGCGATTCAAAAACAGCGGAGTGAAATTATTGCAGAAGTGGAAGGAAGTGCTATATCACCGGCGGCCAAAAAGCTGCTTGAAGAAAATCAGGAAAGAATCCGGAGACAGAAAAGTGAAAAACTATCAAAAAGTAATATGGAACTTTATATAAATCTTGACAATGAAACTGACAAAAATTCTAATATGCCGTCTGCTGATAGACCTGTAATAAGATTGGATTCTAATATACCGGAAGATGAGGATTTCGGATTATGATAAAGTTTTCGGTAGGCATATCACTGGGGGCCACATCGGCAATAGAAAGCGGAGTTGCAGTCAGAGAAATCTCCACAGGTAAACTCATATATGTTGACAAATTATTTTCTATGAGTGATGTTCAACTCTTTTTTGATAATTACACATCTATTAAAAATTCTGTATTTTGCATCTCTCTACCCTGGGATAATACAATGCTGGATGGGAAGTGGCGGGTATTATCTAAGCCGTATCAATTACTTCACTCACGGGAAGAAGAATTTCCGAACAGAGATAATTGGATGCAGAGATTTTCACCGCGAGGTTCTGATTTGTTTTTAAAATTAGCAAAAGAAAATATTGATATTTCAAGATTTGAAGTGTATCTGGCAAGACAAAAATTTAATCTTTACTCAAATTTCAAAGAGCGTTCCAGTGCAGATTGCAAGTTTTTACAATCAGCCCTGAAATATGAATACGGATTTGATTCTCTGCCTGCTAATATGATGCCTGTTGCACAGCTTGAAGCAATAATAGGATGTTTACTGGGTGAAGAAAAATTAAAAAATAACACAAAGACCATATTTAAATTCAAAGAACTGGACGTTATAAATCTTACTGCATAGCAAATTAATGCTAGATATTAATTTGCTGTATAATGTTATTATGGAAAGAAAATTTGAACTTGTGTCGAAATATAAGCCGGCTGGAGATCAGCCTAAAGCAATAAAGGAGCTTGTGGAAGGGCTGAAAGCCGGAGATGATACCCAGACGCTTCTGGGTATTACAGGTTCAGGAAAAACTTTTACCATAGCAAATGTAATTGAGCAAATCCAAAAACCTACACTTATTATTGCTCACAATAAAACACTTGCGGCGCAGCTTTATAATGAGTTCAAAGAGCTTTTTCCGAATAACGCGGTTGAATATTTTATCTCTTATTATGATTATTACCAGCCGGAAGCTTATATTCCCAGAACGGACACTTATATAGAAAAATCTGCAAGCATCAACGAAGAAATTGACCGGTTGAGACACAACACAACAAGAAGTTTGTATGAGAGAAACGATGTTATAATTGTTGCATCTGTAAGCTGTATTTACGGTTTAGGTTTGCCGGAGAGTTATTTTAAAGGAACAATAAAAATAAGTGTCGGGGATACTCTTGACAGGGCAGATTTAATTAAGCATCTTGTTATGACTCAATATACAAGAAATGATTTAGTTCTTGAACGTTCTACTTTCCGCGCTAGAGGTGATATTCTGGAAATCATGCCTGCTTACGAGAAAATTATTACAAGGATTTATTTTTTCGGGGATGAAATCGAAAAAATTGTAAGAATTGATAATTTAACGGGTGAAATTCTGGAGGCTCCTGAAAGTGTAATTATTTACCCTGCAGTTCATTATATTGCGTATGATGAAAATGAGGATGAAACTATTGCAATGATAAGGGCAGAACTTAAAAACAGGGTTGCGGAACTGGAGAGTCAGAATAAAATCCTTGAATCCCAGAGGCTTCAGCAGAGAGTCAAATATGATATTGAAATGATTAAGGAGATGGGATACTGCTCCGGAATTGAAAATTATTCAAGGATAATTGAGCGCCGCCCGGTAGGTTCAGCGCCGGCTACACTTCTGGATTACTTTAGAGGAGATTTCCTGACTGTAATTGATGAATCCCATGTTACAATTCCGCAGCTAAACGGCATGTACCACGGCGATGCTTCCAGAAAAAATACTCTTGTGGAGTTTGGTTTCAGACTCCCGTGTGCAAAGGATAACAGACCTTTAAAAAGCAAAGAATTTTTTGCAAAAGTAGGACAAAAGATTTATATTTCTGCAACTCCCGGTGAATTTGAAAGAAAAACTTCCCAGCAGATGGTTGAACAAATTATCCGTCCGACAGGACTTGTTGATCCGAAAATCAGCGTAAGACCGATTGAGTCGCAAATACCTGATTTGAAGGCTGAGATTGAAAAGAGAGCTAAAAAAGAAGAGCGTGTTCTTATAACAACTTTAACAAAACGTATGGCGGAAGATTTGTGCGACTTTTTCTTACAGGAAGGAATTCGTGTAAGATACTTGCATAGCGGAATTAAATCAATAGAGCGTGTAGAAATTTTGAGAGATTTAAGGCTCGGCGAGTTTGACGTTCTTATAGGTGTTAACCTCTTAAGAGAAGGGCTTGATATTCCGGAAGTTTCGCTCGTGGCAATTATGGATGCGGATAAAGAAGGGTTTTTAAGGTCTGATACAAGCTTAATCCAGACAATCGGACGTGCAGCGCGTAATGCTTGCGGCGAAGTTATTATGTACGCGGATAAAATCACTGATTCTATGCAGAGAGCAATTGATGAAACCAACAGAAGGCGTGAAATTCAGCTTGCGCATAACAAAAAATACGGAATTATTCCGCAGACAATTAAGAAGCCGATTGAAAACAACCTGCTCTCACTTGTTGCAAGCTACAGAGACCTTGAAGATATTGTTGCGGAAGAAATGGTTGATTTAGGTATAGAAAAGAAAGATCTGCCGAAACTTATTACAAAACTTGAGAAAGATATGCATAAAGCTGCAAAAATTCTTGATTTTGAACGCGCGGCTGAAATTAGAGACCGGCTAAAGAAATTAAGAGAGATGGTTTAACTTATTTATGTTACAATTATTAAAAATAAGGAATTGAGATTATGGAAAAATTTTATATTACAACTGCTATTGATTATGTTAACGGAGCGCCGCATATCGGACACGCTTATGAAAAAATTCTTACGGATGTAATTTACAGACACTTTACGCAAAGATGCGCCAATACTTATTTTCTTACCGGAACTGATGAGCACGGAATTAAGATTCAGAAAACATCGGCGGAAAAGGGAGTTTCCCCAAAAGAATTTTGTGATATGAATGCACAAAAGTTTAAAGACGCCTGGAAAGCTCTGGATGTAGAATATTCTCAATTTATAAGAACTACTGATGAGCAGCACGAAAAGGTTGTACAAAAGATTTTCAAAAAACTTGTAGAAAAAGGTGATATTTATAAACACGCTTATACAGGGCTTTACTGCTCCGGCTGCGAAGCTTTTTTGAGCGAAAAAGACCTTACGGAGGACGGACTTTGTCCTGACCATTTGAAAAAACCGGAAGTTGTTCAGGAAGAAAATTACTTCTTCAAACTTACAAAGTATAAAGATGCTATAATCAAGCATATCAAAACCCATCCGGATTTTATAATTCCGTCATTCAGAGCAAACGAGGTTATCAATCAGCTTGAAAATATTGAAGATATTTCGGTTTCGCGCGCAAAAACAAGCGTAAACTGGGGTATTCCGGTTCTTGATGACGATTCGCAGGTAATTTATGTCTGGATAGATGCTCTTTCTAACTATATTACAGCGCTCGGATACGATACGGATAATTCGGAAGACAAGTTTAAACAGTTCTGGCCTGCAAATGTTCAGGTTATCGGAAAAGATATTTTAAAATTCCACAGCATATACTGGATTGCAATACTTATGGCGCTTGAACTTCCGCTTCCTGAACATATTCTTGCGCACGGCTGGATTACAATTGACCAAACAAAAATGTCAAAGTCTTTAGGAAATGTCATTTCTCCGACAAGTGTTCTTGAAGCGTTTAATCTGGATATTCCGGATCCTTTGAGATACTATATGGCATCTGCTGCCCCTTGCGGAAAAGACGGTAACTATTCTGATGAAGATTTTAAGGAAAAAGTTAATGCGCATCTTGCAAACTCTATGGGAAATCTTCTGAACAGAACTCTTTCAATGCTTGTAAAATATTTTGACGGAGATGTTAAGCCGGAATTTCTCTGTAATAACACCCTGAAAGAACAAGCACTGGAGACAGTTAAAGCTGTAAAACACCATTTTGATTATATGGAAGTTCAGGAAGCAGCGTTGAAAATCAATGAACTCGTTGATGTTACAAACAAATACGTAACTGATAATGCCCCTTGGACGCTTGCAAAAGAAGGACAGATGGAAAAATGCGGAGAGGTTTTAACCAATGTACTTCAGGTTATGACAGTAATTTCATCTCTTATTTACCCATATTGCCCGAATATTGCATCAAGAATGGCAGAACAGCTTTCTTACGATTTAAAGACAAAGCTTGATGATATTACATGCGAAAGCTTAAAAGCAGGACATTTGATTGACAAGGATAATATCAAGCCGGTCTTTTTAAGGGTGGATAGCGAGTTTGCAGACAAAAAGAAAAATTAAGACATTTTGTTGTTGCAACTAAGATTTTATGCTAATCTTATTGTTATGAAGAAATGTGCTTTATTAATATTATTATTAACTATTATTCATAATACTGTTTTTGCTTCTCCTTCCGTCTATAAAGAAGATGATTTGTTCGGACTGAAAAACGAAACGGGGAATATAATAATTGAAGCAAAATACCGCAAGCTGATACGGCTGGGCGAATCCGGCTGGATATTTCAGGAGGGCAGCAAATTCGGTATAATAAGTGATGACGGACAAATTTTAGTAGAACCAAAATATTCAAGAGCCGAACGGGTTTTGGGTAAATTTGCAAAATTAACCCGCGGCAGCAAATGCGGTCTTTTTGATGAAAAAGGATTTGAAGTTCTGCCGGTCGAATATTCTTCTATTGATTTGCTTTTCGGCGGCATGTTTCTTACATGTAAAAATTACAAATACGGCGTTACAGACTTAAACGGACAGCTTATTTTAGATAATCGTTTTGATGATATTTACATGCCAAAACCAAATGTAATGATAATAGTATATAATGGTCAACAATATCAAATAGAAGGTATTAACGGCAAAGAAATGACGCTTCCTAATAACCTGTATTCAATAAACGATAGCTCAAACTTTACGATAACGGAACTTGTTACAAAACCAGGAGTTACCACCGGGTACTATAGTGTTACCGCAACAAATTATTTTTTAAAACTCTTTTCCTCTATATCTCCTGCTTATGAAGATACAATCGATGAGTTAATGTTTTGGCAGGGTGCAGATGCGGCAGGTGTGATTATGAAGTTTACCTGGCTTCCAAAATTCCCTTTTGTTTATGCTAAAAACTATTACAAAAATCTGACTGCGCCTAACAACGGGCCTTTAAGTAAAGTAAAAACAGACCTGAAAAAACAACTCAGCGAATAATTTTATTCTTTTAAAACACTTTCTCCGGATAACTTTTCTCCGCTTATAATATATCTGGCAGTTTCGGTTTTCATCAAATGGTTATCTACCAGTGAAAATGATTCCAGACTCAATGTATTGATTCCGCTAAAATTGTTATCTGAAAGTCTTATCGTAATTATATCAGTTAACATTTTATTGTCGTACGGAGCCTTCTTTGAAAATACAATCACATTACCCTCAACAGATTTTAAAGAAACTTCGGCATTTGCGCCGCTAAACGGATTTGAAAGAGTTATCTTATCACCGACTCTCGATAAAGTCCAAAAATCTATGCTTTGCGGTTTAAAAGTTCCAAAACTATTTGTATCATCAAGTTTTGCCGTAACTCTCCAGCTTCCAAAAAATGCTTTTGGAACATCATTTACTGAAACTCCGGCTTTAAATTTATACTCTTCTGCAGTAACCACAGAACTAAATAATAAGATAATAATTAAAAAAATTTTTTTCATATAATATATTATAACAATTTTTTACCAAATGTCACATAGTTCACTGTTTATATTTGCGAATCTATTATATAATATTGTTATGGGGAAATTTGATTTATTTAACAAATTTAACAGCGCTGTAATCGTCATCAATTCTGCAAGGGAAACTGTTTTCAGAAATAATGTTTTTAAAAGAGTTTTTCCTGATTTTAAAACACTGGAAAAATTCTCTCACAAACTGAATTATAATGTATGTGCTCTTGTAAGTAATGACGTAACAGTACATTCCCCGATTAATCAGGCCATAAATTCAAAAGAAGATTTTTCAGCATTTATTACTTACCAAACTTCAAACAATGATTTATATTATTATGATATGAATGCCACTAAAAAAGGGGCGTACAATATTATCGTGTTTACGGATGTTACGGCAAAAGAAGAGCTGGAAAATATTGGCAAAAGAAATCAAAATCTTCAGAAAAAAATATCACTGCTGGAATCAGACAATAAAAATTTATCAAAGATAAAACTTCAGGCGCAGTCGCAGGCAATGAAACTTCTGCTGCTTAACAATATATCTAATATTATAAGAGAATCCATTGATACATCTGTTATTCTAAATTCTGCTCTGGAAGAGATTGCTCAAATGTTCGGCGCATTCAGGGCTTATTATGCATTAGCTTTAGGCGGAAATAAATTTAAAATTGCGGAATCACTTGAGAGAAAAGACATAAATACAGAGATTTCTTTTGATAAAGATGTAAACGACTGTATTAAAAAGAATAAAGTTTCCTGTTCAACTTGTATGAAAGAATACAAAGAGGCAAAACCTTTCAGAGAAATCGTTCAGAGAGTTATTCTTCCTATTTATCATCTAAACAAACTTCTTGGAATAATTGTACTTTCGACAAAACAAAAAACAAAACTTGATGACACGCTGGAAGTCTTAAACGGAGTTTCTTCCCAGCTTGGAAACGCAATTATTCAGGCTGAGTTGTACAAAAAAAATGAACAGATGGTTAAAGATTTAACAAAAACTTTAAAAGAATTAAAAGACACCCAGTTAAAACTAATTAATTCCGAAAAGATGGCGTCTTTAGGTCAGCTTGTTGCAGGAGTTGCGCATGAAATTAACACTCCGGTTGCTTCAATAAAATCTAATAATGAGATTACAAAAAAACTTATTTCTAAAATTAAAGATGCTGAAATTTTAAATCTTTTAAAAGAAATAAATGAAATAGACGGAGAGGCAATTGACAGAATAAACCGCCTTGTTGTTTCTTTAAGAAAATTTGTAAGGCTCGATGAGGCAGAATTGCAGGAAGCTGATATTAATAAAGAAATCGATTTAACACTGGATTTAATCCGGCATGAGACAAAAAACAGAATTGAGATTGTAAAAAATTATTCAAAACTTCCGCCGGTCAAGTGTTATCCGAATATGCTGAATCAAGTGTTTATGAATATACTTGTAAATGCAGTCCACGCAATAAAAGACAGAGGAACAATAACCATTGACACAAATTACAAAAATGATAATTTATCAGTCAAAATTAAAGATACCGGATGCGGAATAAAAGAGCCGGATAAAATTTTCTTTGCTGGATATACAACAAAAGGCGTCGGTGTCGGAACAGGCTTAGGGCTTGCAATTTCACAAAAAATTATTGAAAAACATAAAGGAAAAATTTCTGTAAAAACAAAAATCAATGAGGGAAGCGAATTTACTATTACTATCCCGGGTAAGTAGGAAATTTAAAGTTTTGTAAACCGCCGTATTCTTGATTATTATTAAATTATAAGAATATACTAATTATAATAATAATTAATTTTTGTAAAAATATCTGGCAGGCTAGTTAAAAAAATGTCAAAATATGTTATATTAATACTACCGAGATTAAGTGTAAATTTTACCCTAATTCAAAAGGGAATGTAACAAAAAATTTACAAAATAAATAGATAAAGGCAATTTTTATAAATAAGAAAACTTTATATTACTGTGTAGAAGTTAAAAATATGTTTACATATTGGAGGTAACGTGTATGGCAATTACAGTAAACAGCAAAAAAAAGCAGGTTAAGAAAACTTTTCAGGAATTAATTAATGATTTAATGACATCAAGTTCTGAAAAAGTTAGATATAATGCTGCCCGTGTTCTTGGAGAAATGGGCGATTCAAAAGCTGTTGAACCGTTAATTGAAGTTTTGAAGAATGATAAAAACGGTTCTGTTCGTTTATATGCCGCTCGTGCATTGGGCGAATTGGGTGATTCTAAAGCCACTGAACATTTGATTGAATCTTTAAGAGAAGATCGTAACGTTGACGTAAGAGTTCGTGCAGCACGTGCACTCGGACGTCTCGGCGGAAAAATCGTAGTTGAACCTCTCGTAGAAGCTCTTAATGATGAAAATTCTCAGGTTTGTATAACTGCAACTGATGCTTTAATTGAAATCGGTGATGTTGCAACTGACGCATTAATGAAATCTTTAGACCACGAAAAGGTTAATGTAAGATGTGATGCAACCCGTGCTCTGGGTGAAATCGGAAATAAAAAATGCGTTGATAAAATTATCAACATGTTGTATGACGAATGGGTTAACGTAAGAATTTATGCAGTAACTTCTTTGGGTAAATTAAATGATAAAAAAGCTGTTCCTGCCTTGATTGATGTTATGAAAAACCGTTCAGAAAATGATTTAGTCAGAGCCGGGGCTGCAGCAGCTCTGGGCGTTTTAAGAGACCAGAGAGCACTACTTCCTTTAAGAGAATTGATTATGGAAGCAGAGGAACTCGGTGAATTAGAAGATACGGCTTTAAAATCTTTCAAAAAGATTATGGCAGCTAACTGGCAGGCAATCCCCGGTGCAACACAGCAAAAGAAACCTGCTCAAACATTTTAATCAAAAAAATAAAAAAGACCTTGATATAATCAAGGTCTTTTTGTTGCATGATGTCCAATCCCGTCAGTTAATAAATTTATTATTAACTCCAACTAATCTCTTATAAAAATAGCAATGTTTACTTATAGAAATTGCACTTTAATATGATATTAACTTTTGTAAACCTGAAATCCCTTGATTTTAAACGATAAGTATAATTAATCTCCAACTAAAGTATAAAATTTTAAAAAATTATTAAAGTTTTTGAAAAAAGTGCCGTTATATATAATATTAGAAATGACAATTTGGATAAATCAGAGTGTATAAGGTTTAATGATTGTCTACAGAGCTATAATTTAGGAAGGAAAATTATGACAGATAAAGAAGAAATTGGTGCATCATTATTCAGCCGTTCAATAGACTTGATGGAAAATGATCCGCTTGAAGAAATTTTTGCATTAAATATTGGCGACTTTGTATCTGAATATTTAATTTCTGAAGAGCTTGCAAATAAAATCGGTAAAGATGTCAAGGATAAGACAACAAGACTTAAATCACAGCTTAAAGAACTAATATCAATATATTCTTTAGACAATACTCTTTGCGTCTTAGGGTTTAATTCCAGTGATGAGTATGTAGTTTATAACTCTATAGCTAAGACTCTGACTCAAATATTGGATGTTGATGCGTGTCATATTTATCTTACAAAAGAGTTTACAAAAGGATTAAATTTTGAGGATAAAGTTCTCGGTCTGGTTGGTTCTTCGGTTGATTTTGACGAGGACATTTATGCAAAGAGACTCGGATACTCGCAAGATGATAAATCTATTATCGTAAAAGCTTTTAATACTTTAGAAAAAGTTCAGATTAAAGATGTTTCAAAAATTGATAATTTTATTCCAAAATATGAATTAAAAGAATATGATGTAAAATCTCTTGCAGTTGTACCTATGCATAACAATGCGCATGTAGTAGGGGTAATTGTTATTGAAAATTATAAAGAAAAAATGATTAAACGCGCTTACATGAACTTGCTGGAAACTATAGGCCGACTATTTGGAACATCGATGCATCTTCAAAAAACAATTGAAGAAACCGAAAGTTTAATAAATGAAGATTCAATCTTTGCAGAAGAATTACAGCATAAAAGGGCAGAATTAACAGCTCTTATAGGAGATTTAGGAGCCAACCAGCAGGCTTTTGTAGAAAAACTTGCAAAAGCGGTGGATGAAAAAGGGCAATACAAAGTTGCTCACTCTCAAAATACAGCAGACTTATCGAAAAGACTTTGTAAACAGCTTGGTTTGAATGAAAAAACAACAGATTTGGTTTATTATGCCGGCTTACTGCAGAATATCGGTAAAATCACGCTTCCTGAATCTTTATTTGCAAATAAAGGGAAATTATCAAAAGAAGAGTGGGATAAACTTCAAAACCATCCAAATGTCGGAGTAAATCTTTTAATGAATATAAATTTCTTATCAGAAGTTATTCCATATATTCATTACCATAAAGAACGCTGGGATGGCGGCGGTGAACCAGAAGGATTGAAAGGCAATTCTATACCTTTCGGGTCAAGAATTATAGCGGTTGCTGATGCATATACCGCAATGACATCTGACAGATCTTATCGAATGGCAATGTCTAAAGAACAGGCGCTTGAAATAATAAAAGATGAAGCCGGCTCAAAATGGGATCCGGTTGTTGTAAATGCGCTATTTGAAGTAGTTAATTAAAATATCAGGCGGGAATTTATCCCGCCTGTTTAGTAATGCACTCATTGATTTTTTTATACTTTTACCTTACTTTATTGTAGGGAGGAAGAGAGTTTGATGAGAAGGCGCACAATAGGAACAATTAATGGTATTTCTGCTGCTGCAAGTTACGGGCTTAATCCGCTTTTTGCACTGCCTTTATTTACTAGAGGAATGGAAGTTAACTCTGTTCTGTTTTACAGATATGCATTTGCAGTACTTTTGTACGGTTTTTGGATAAAATTCCATAAAAAAATATCCTTAAAAATTCACAGAGGAGATATATTACCAGTATTTGCACTCGCTCTTTTATTTTCCTTTTCATCTTTGACACTTTTTGATGCATTTAATTATATAGCACCAGGTGTTGCTTGCACAATTCTTTTTATTTATCCGATACTTGTCGCGCTTATGATGACAATATTTTTTAAAGAAAAAATGTCAAAAACAGTTATTACATCAATTGCATTAACTTTTACAGGAATTTATCTTCTTTACAACGGAAAGCCGGATGAAACATTGAATACACACGGCGTAGTAATGGTAATTGCTTCCGCCTTTTTATACGCGGTTTATATTGTCGGAGTCAAGACAAACAAAAGAATTAAAAATATAAATAGTGCAAAATTAAGTTTTTATATAATGCTTTTCGGACTTATAGTATATATTTATAATTTAAATTTTTGTACAAACCTTCAAATTCCTTCGACGCCTTTCATGTGGATATGTTTAATTTGTCTTGCTGTATTTCCTACAATAATTTCACTGGAAACCCTTACGGTTGCAATAAAATTAATCGGCTCGACAACAACTGCAATACTGGGCGCACTCGAACCTTTAACAGCATTACTGGTAGGAATGCTGTTCTTTAATGAACATATGACGACAAAAACTGCAACAGGTATATTTTTAATACTTTCCGGCGTGCTTTTGATAATTTCTAAGGATAAATTATCACACCGGCCACATAAAGAATAAACTTTATAAATCAATATCCGATTCTTTAATCGGCGCACCGATTACCCTCTCAAGCTCCGCTGCATTTATGTTGTAATTTAAGAGGTTATTGTAATAATCTAATTGTGCATTTAAGTACGTATTTTCAGAATCCTTAAACTCAATAGCGTCGCCCAGTCCTACCTGATATCTTCTAAATGCCAGATACTGACGTTCTTTTGCCTGTTGGAGTGCAAGTTTTGCAACATCAAGGCTGTCGTGGGAGTTAAGAAGGTTAATATATGCGCTCTTAACTTCCAGATAAACATTCTGTTTCTGCTGCTCATAATCAGCAACGGCTTTATTGTAAGTAGCTTTTGCTTCATCAACCTGTTTTTTGAGGAGCATTAAATTCATTGCAGTATAATTAAGCTGGACTCCAAACTGGTATCCGTAGTCGTTATTAATCTGCCTTCCGCCGTGGTCATATCCTGCAAATCCGCTTATATCCGGAGTGAATGCCCGTTTTGCAGCTCTTACATTAAGTTCTGCCGCATCCATGGCTTTTTTTGCAGCCAGAAGCGCCGGACGGGATTCTTCTGCCGTTTTTAGAAGGTCAGGGAAGTTAACCTCATACTTTTTATTGTTTAATTTATCCTTTAAAATAACCCCTTCAAGCTCCGGAATGCCGACTGCATTTGCAAGTTCTACAGCTGCAACTTCCTGCGTATTTTTAGCTTTTATTAAGTTTACACGTGCATTTCCAAGGTTATATTCAGCAGTTGTAACATCAATTTTAGCTTTCTTCCCGATTTCATAATATGCTTTTGCCTGTTTCCATTGGAGTTCAAAGTCTTTAACCGTTTCTTCATAAACTTCTCTCTGAATTTTTGCAAAAACCATATTGTAATAAGCGACTTTTACGTTATAAATAACTGTTTCAATGCTGGATTCCGCATCATATCTTGAAGCTTCCCAGTTTCTTTTTGCCGTATCTGCAATAGCTTTGGTTTTACCAAAATCAAATAAAAGCAGATTGGCAGAAAGAGTCGGAACATAAAACATATTGTACTTTTGCTGCATCATTCTGGACATGTTTGCAGGCATTGTGGACATAAGCATATCGTTTCTTGAGTAGCTTACTCCTGCGCCGAAGGTCGGGAAATAATTAGACCATGCCTGACCGATTCTTGTTTTATAAATCTCGGCGTTGCTTATAGCTGACATAATTGTCGGGTGATGGGTGATTGCAAGCTTAATACAGTCACTCAAAGTTACTTCGCCGTTCATATCGGCGTATTCAATCTGGCTGGTTATTGTAGGAAACTTTGTCTCATACATTCCCTTTGCTTCTTTAGAGGAATCTTTTCTGGCTTTTTCATTACTCTTGAACTTTTTCCATTCTCGTTTTTTGTTTACCTTTTGTTTTTCAGGTTTAACAATTTCTATTTTATCCGACTCTTTTACTTTTTCTTTTTTCGCGGATTTAGCAATAGCAGGAGCCGAAAGACTTGTTATTATCGAACATATGAGCAATGTATTTAAAATCTTCTTCATTTTATATCTCCAAATCTTTTTCGGAAATCTCTTTTTTCGGGAATTTATCTACAAATTCCTGAACGATTACATAGAATGCCGGAGTAAGAGCTGCCCCGAGAGTTGCAGCTGCAATCATACCGCCGAATACTGTCGAACCTACGGATATTCTTGAATTAGCACCGGCACCGTGTGCAAAAAGCATCGGAAGTACACCGATAATAAATGCTAATTCTGTCATCATAATTGCTCTGAACCTTAATTTTGCCGCCTTAACTGCCGCATCTTTTACGGATAAGCCGTGTTTTTCGTGCTCTTCTTTTGCAAACTCAACAATCAAAATAGATTGTTTAGCCGCAAGACCGACAAGAGTAATCATACCAACCTGAGAATAAATATCAAAGGACTGATTAAGCATAAGTTGGAATATTAAAGCGCCTAATGCCGCAATCGGCGATATTAAGAGTACCGCAATCGGGATTGTATAACTTTCGTACAAAGCAACCAGAAACAGGTATACAAATATTAACGCCATTGAAACAATTAATATTGTCTGTCCGGAAGCTTCTCTTTCCTGCGCGGAAGTACCGGACCAATCAAAGCTTATATCCGCTGGAAGCACATTTTTTGCAACGGCTTCCATTGCATTCATAGCATCGCCGGAGCTTTTCCCCGCAGCCTGCTGACCTTGAATTTGTACAGACTTATACTGGTTGTATCTTGTAATTGATGCCGTACCGATTGTTTGTCTCAATTTTACTATTGATAAAACAGGAACCATAACACCATTATTATTCTTTACATATATTCCGGACAAATCCGTTGCTTTATTTCTAAACTTACTTTCTGCCTGTAATTGCACCTTATAAACCCTGTCATATTTGTTAAAGTCGTTAACATAATAAGTACCGAGCATAGAAGAAAGGGTTGAATATAATTCCTGTAAGTCCACGTTTTGTGCAAGAGCCTTTTCATAGTCGATTTCTACAATATACTGAGGAACATTAGCCTGAAATGTAGTATAAACACTTGACAAATCCGGATTCTGATTTGCAGCGGCAATAAGCTTTCCTGCCCAGCCTTCCAAATCCTGCGGAGTATATTCGCCTTTAGAAAGCATCTGGAATTCAAAACCGCCCATCATACTCATCCCCATTATCGCTGGAGGTGAAAACGCAACAATGGACGCTTCTTTAATAGTTGAAGCCTGTGCTCTTATCTTATTAAGAATCGCAATATGTGACATGTCAGTTGCCTGACCTTTTATTTTTCTTTTAATCCATTCCAGAACACCGACATTTCTGTCTGCATAATCATCAAGCTGAATAATAACCGTTGACTGGTTTGATGCTCCATTACCGCCAAAAACAGTCAGCTTTTCTTTATTTATACCATCAATATCTTTTATAAGATCAGTAAATTTCCTTGAAACCTGCTCTGTGCGTGTTAATGACGCTCCGTCAGGAAGTGTAATCTGCGCCAGAAGAACACCCTGATCCTCGTCCGGAATAAAGCCTGTAGAAATTGTTCTGAAGCAGAAGAATGTCAAAGCCAGAATAATTATATAGCAAACTATAACAAGTTTTTTGTCATGAACAAACTTGATAACGTATTCCATATAAAAATCTTCAAGTTTTGCAAACATGTCATTAAACTTGACTACCAGAATATTACCCTTTTCTTCAAGCTTTGCAATTAAAGGATGCTTTTGTTTAATATTACTTTCACCCTGATGCCCGAGAAAATGCGAACACATAGCCGGCGAAAGCGTAAGTGCGCAAATTGCTGAAAGTGCAATAGAGACCGCAATACAAACCGCAAATTGCTTGTACATTATGCCTGTCATACCGCCCATAAATACAATAGGAACAAATACTGCCATCAAAACGAGTGCCATAGCGACAAGAGCAAATCCAACCTCCTGCATGGTAAGCTGAGTCGCAATAATCGCAGATTTACCCTCGTCAATATGCCTTTTCACGTTTTCTATAACTACAATTGCATCATCGACTACAACCGCAACAGCCAATACCATTGCAAACAAAGTTAAAAGGTTAATTGACATCCCAAGAGCTTTGAGAATGGCAAAAGTTCCCACCAGAGAAACCGGAATTGTAACACAAGGAACAAGAGTTGCCATTCCGTCTCCCAGAAATAAGAAAATAATGACAACTACGATAAATCCGGTAAGGAGAATTGTAAATTCAACCTCCTTCATTGATTCATGTATATAATCAGCATCGTCCTTTACATATAAAATCTTAATTCCGTTAGACATTTCTGCATTTAACTGTTCAACTTTAGCTTTTACAGCTTTAGACAGATTTATAACATTTGCGTCTGGCAACTGGGAAATCATTACAACAGCGGAAGGTTTACCATTAACAAGCCCCAGATTAGAGTATGATTCCGCTCCTAGTTCAACTCTTGCTATATCTTTAAGTTTTACATTAGAGCCATCCATATTTGAACGTATTATAATATTTTCAAATTCTTCAACATCATCAAGTCGTCCCTGGGTTTTCAATGTCAATTGAAGCGCTCCCGGATCATCTGTCGGAAGCTGCCCCAGCGCTCCCGCTGTGACCTGTGTATTCTGATTGGCAATTGCTGTTTTAACCTCGCTTGTTGAAACATTTAAACCTGCCATTTTCTGCGGATCAAGCCAGATTCTCATTGAATAATTTCCGGCACCGTATACCTCTACATCAGCAACCCCGTCAATACGTTTTAAATCATCTTTTATATAAATAGAACCATAATTTGTTAAATCTAATTGTGTCCAGTCGCCGGATTCAGGATACAATGTTAAGATAATTGCACCGGAACCTGATGTTCTGCTTATTGCCGTAACACCGGTCCTCTGAACATCTTCCGGAAGCTGGGATTGAACCTGCTGAATCCTGTTCTGGACATTCATAAGGTTTATATTCTTATCTGAACCAACCTTAAAATACAAAGTAAGAGAATAACTTCCGTCATTTGATGTTGATGTCATATATGTCATATCTTCAACGCCATTAAGCTTATTTTCCAACACTGTGGCAACAGAAGATTCTATAACTTCCGCACTGGCGCCCTGATAATTGGCAGAAACCCTTACCTGCGGCGGAGTTACATCCGGATAGCTTTCCTGTTTAAGGCTTACCATGGAGATTAAACCCATAATCACAATACATACGGAAATTACTAATGCAAATCTTGGTTTCCTTATAAAAAAGAATAGCTTTTCTTTATCAAAAATCTGTTTCATTATTTTTCACTCTGCTTAGTCGTAATTTTTAACTTCTGGCCTTCCTGAGCTACATTCTGAATACCTGTTACTACAATAACATCAGACATTTCAAGCCCTTCTTCTACAACCCAGTTATTGTTTATATCATCAGAAACTTTTATGTCTTTTCTTACAGCTTTATTGTTTTCATCAACTGCCCAAACATAATATCCGCTCATTGCATCTCCTTTAGTACATGCCTGAGGAACTGTCATATATTCAACAAGCTCTGGAGCTATTAGTTTAACCTTCATATAAGCACCCGGAACAAGCCATCCTTTTGAGTTGTCAAAAGTTGCACGCATTGTAACAGAGCCGGAATTCTTATCTATCTTGTTATCAACAAAATTAATCTTACCGACCTCATCGTACCAGTCGCCGTCAGAAAACTGAACTTTTACCTGAACATCTTCAAATTTATTACTTGCTCTCAGTAATTTTACAAAATCATCTGTTTTCAAGCTGAAAGTTACATAAACAGGCGAAACGCTCGCAACATTAACCAGCGACCCGGAGGAAGCCGTTACATAGTTTCCTTCTGTTATGTTAACCTTACCGATTCTTCCGTCTATCGGTGATTTTATGGTTGTATAGCCTAAATTTACTTTTGAAAGTTCTAGCTGTTGTTTTGCAGCATCCAATAATGCCTTGTTCTGGTTTCTGGTTGCAAGGCTCTGGTCAACATCAGAACGGCTAATCAAATCTTCTTTTACAAGCGCATTAGCCCTGTCCAATTCCTGCTGGGCATTAGTATAAAGCGCCTGATACTGATTAACCGTTGCCATAGCGTTATTTACAGACAACTGGAATTCTCTCGGGTCTATCTGGAAAAGAAGCTGACCTTTTTTAACAAAATCACCTTCATTAAAATATTTTTTAAGCAAAAATCCGGAAACACGAGCTATAACATCAATAGAGTATTTAGCCTCAACCCTTCCCGTAGCCTCTGCCGAAACATTAATTTTTTCTATATGAGGATTATCAACAATAACTTCCTTTGGCATGCTAAGAGCACGTCTTTGAATAACACCTGCTATAAATCCGGCTGATTTATTATAAATTATAGGAACTATTATTATAAGCAATATAATAATTCCTACCTGCTTACGCGTAAGTTTTATTTTCATACCTCTCTCCATATACTTTATTTGGAATAATTTAATTCTAAAATCTATTGATAGTAATGTCAATTCCGATTTACAAATTTTCAAATAAATAAAGGAGAAAATTTGGTCATTTAACAGCACACTCCTGCTTGTTTGTTTGATTCATAGGGTTCCAGTTATCCTGCAGGTTATGTTTTATTAGATTTTTGTAGTGTTCTTCTTTATAATCCAGTATCGCAAGCTGTTTTTTCAAATCTTCCATCTGTTTCAAAGCTTTTTCACGCGTAGCTTTTATGATTTCATATCTCTCGGAAATTGTTGAATCACCGACAATACACAGGTCTATATAACGTTTTACAAGTTTATTTTCCGTACCTATTGAGCGGAGACATTTTACTATTCTTACCCAGTTTAAATCATTATCCGAAAACATTCGTATATTATTACGATTCCTTGTAACAAAAGGGAAAAAACCGCTTTTAGCCCAGAAACGAAGTGTATGTTCGGAAATATCCATCTTTTCAGCAACTTCTTTAATTGTATACATGCAATTCCTCTTTCATTACAATATAACTTTAGCACAAATTAAGTATTTGCGCACAAAAGTTTATTGCAGCAACTATTTATACTATTTCATCATATTCTGTTGTTATAAATACAAATGAATAGCTGCAAATGGCAATGATATAACTGACATATAAATTGTAGCTGCGGTTTTTAATAGGAACGCTGATTTACTATATAAATATTAAGGATTTCCTGATACAATTCCTGCGGCAGCTTTCCGAAGGCTTTCAATAAACTTTCTGCTTTTTTAATTTTTGCCAGGCATACCCTTCTGTCGTATTGATTAAGTATCTCCGGCTCTGTTTCGATATGGGTTTTAAATTCATTTAGCAGTTCTAATAAATCCTGAGGGTTGTCAATTGTAATTTCAATTCTGTCAAAGGATTCTACTGCTGCAACATTTACCAAGTGCTGCCATTTCTTTTCATAAGGTGCCCCTATTTGTTTGTCAAAATCTATTTCCGGATGGTCGGCTTTGTATTGCTTTTCTTTCTTTGTCCATTCTTTTTCCGGCAGGGTTGCCTTGTCAAACCTGTATAACATTTGGTATTTTATATCATCACTTTTTATTTCATAACCGTATTTTACTGCACTTTTAATTTCTTCGATTAAATAATTTAGTTCAATTGCAGCCCTTTTGTCCTGATTGCAATTTTCAGTAACCCGTCTCAAGTGGGCTTTATTCATATCAATAAGATTTAGAATTTCTTCCTTTGACTTTGGAGTATAAAGTTTTTTTAACTCTTCCTTATCATATACTTCGCCTTTTTTATCAAGTTCCTTGCAAACCTCCTCAAAAGCTTCCTGGTAATCGGAATCATTAAGGGTTGCAAAATTAAATATATCTTCAATTTTTTCGTGCGAAGTTTTATACCGTAAATCAACAGCTCTGCCTAACGCCGCAGCACCGGCTGTACCGAAAAGCCCTAAAGTAAATATTGTTCCTAAAACCGCAGGATTTTCTATTGGGTTTGTTTTAGCCCTCTGTTCTGTTTTGATTTCATTCTTGTTATTATCAACTGTTGTTTTAACGAGCATTCCGCCTGAAATAGCTGTAGTAAATGCCAGCGGCAGTATTGCTTTTGAAAATCGGGTTTTAATCATATTACACTTCCTTAGTTTTGTTAAAGCTTATGAAGCTTTGGAATTGCTTATTTTATCTTTTATTTTTACATAACTTAATATATAGGGTTAATGTCGGATTATACTAACCCGACATTAACTTTGCAATAGAATTTTCCGCAAGGTATAATAAAACCGAGAGGTTTTAAGAATGAATTTGTACGAACTATCCGAAATAGCAGATAAGAGATTTTCTCACGGAGAAGAAATCCCTGAAAATATTATTGATGGGATTAAAAATATTGTATCAGAAGGCGGGTATATCGGGATGGCGCAGATTAACCCGATTGCCGGAAATATTGAATATAACGCAAAAAAGATTGCAAAATACATTAAATATGCCGCTAAAATCGGGCTTGAAATGGTTGTTTTTCCTGAACTTGCGCTAATGGGGTATCCGATAGAAGATACAATTGACAGACATCCGGTTATTGTTGATGAAAACATTAAATGGCTTAAAGGGCTTGCAAAGATTACAAGCGGAACTACAGCTTTAGTCGGGTTTGTAGAGCCGAGAAAAAAGGATGCGGAAGGCAAGAAGTATTTTAACTCCGTTGCTATACTGAAAAACGGGAAAATTCAAGGTATTGTAAGAAAATCTCTGCTTCCTAATTATTCTGAATTCAATGACTACAGATACATAGAGCCGTCTCCGGTTGTAGGAGTTCAGCCTGCAGAAACTCTCGGGTGTTTTGATAAAGACAGTATTAAAGACTCTCCGAAAGTATATGAAAAATACGGAATCTCAATATGCGAGGACTGCTGGAACAATAAAGAATTTTTTGAAAAACACCTTTACGAAAAGGATCCGATAGAAGAACTTTCTAAAGAAAACCCTGAAATATTTATAAACTGTTCTGCGTCTCCGACTAGAGCAAAGAAAGAGCAGTTAAAACACAACATGCTCTCGTTCATTGCAAAAAAATATAAAACTCCAATAGTTTATGTAAATCAGGTCGGCGCAATTGATAACAGCTCTTTTGACGGCTCAAGCAGAGTATTCGGTTCAAACGGTGAACTTATAGCAAGGGCAAAATCTTTTGAAGAGCAGTTTTTAATCGTAAATCCCTCAAAAGGCATAGGGAAAATTTACCCCCTTACAAAAGGGCTTGATAAATCTTTAACAGAACAAAAAGTTTTCACACTTGAGTACGAATCTGACTTAGAGAGAACATACAAAACAATTATTCAGGGAATAAGAGATTATTTCAAAAAATGCGGGTTTAAACGTGCGGTTTTAGGTCTTTCAGGCGGGCTGGATTCAACTGTTTGCGCAGTTCTTATGGCTGACGCTATCGGGAAAGAAAACGTTTTTGGTATTTCCATGCCGTCTCATATTACAAGCAGGGAAAGCAAGTCTGATGCTGAAGAACTAGCTCATAATCTGGGCATAAATTTTGCAGAGGCATCAATCAGACCGATGATTGATACAACTACGGAATGCTTGAATAAATTATTTGGGGATGTAGAAAAAGCCTGGGGAAAATACTGGGATGCCAAAAGTGGAATGTTTACTAACCACCGTGAAACATTTACCCCCTCGTTTACACCGGATAATATACAAGCCCGCTCAAGAGCTATGTTTCTCTGGGGAATAAGTAACGAATTCGCTTCCTGTATTCCGATTGCAACCTCCGATAAATCAGAGCTTTATATGGGATATGCAACCATTAACGGTGATATGTCAGGCGGATTTGCGCCAATTGCGGATGTTCCTAAGACAAAACTGTTTGCTTTTGCAAGATGGCTTAACGCAAACAGAGAAGAAAAAAATGCAATTCCGGAAGCAATAATATTAAAAAAACCGGGAGCAGAGCTTGCAATCGACCCTAAGACAGGAAAACCGCTTATCGCAGAAGATGCTCTGATGCCTTATGAATTCTTGGATGAAATTATCTGGCGTGTAGAAAACAAAAACGAAGGGTATCAGGATTTATTAGAAACCTCATTTGTTTATGAGACTCACAATAAGATTTCAAAAGAGCAAAAAACTGAATGGATAGACAAATTTTTCAGAAGAATGTCAACCGCCCTTTATAAATGGTCAATCTTACCGCCGTCTGTAATCGTAGAATCACGCTCTATTAATAAATATGATTACCGTCAGCCTATAACCTCCGCTAAAATTAACTACAAAGGGGTAAATGACGAAACTGTAAATGCAATTCTTACAGAATTATAAAATCAGTACACAATAAAACGTTTCTATGATTAATTTCAATTGCAATTTCTGCTTATTGTATAAAGAGTGCTTCTTGAATACATCTCGCTTTGAAATGTAAATATTTGTAAATTTAACCAAATCAAAAAAGCAATTTCTACAAACGGGTAGTTTTAATATAAATGTAGAAAATAAAGTGTGAGGTAAAAATATGTCAACAACAATTACTCCGGTACAAACTCAAACAGCAGAAGCACCTGCATTTAAGGCAAAAGGCAAATCTGCCAATATGATTGCAGATATGGTTATCCCGAAGGCAAAAAAATTAACACCGGAACAGGCTTTTATGGAACGTGTTGCCGGTATGAGCTGCGCAGCAAGTACTCCTGATAAAGAAATCCTAAAAGAAACAGTGCTCAGAGAAACAGCGCTTGGTCACTTTGATTTTGTAAAAGGTATTAATGAATATCTGGCAAATAGCGCTGCAAAAAATGGTTATAAAAAGTAATTTTAATATGTAAAAAGGCGCAGCCAAAGGCTGCGCCTTTTTTTTGTTATTAAATATAAATACTACTTTACATTCAATCTTAATAATTGTATTATTATATTGAGATTGGAGGAATTTTGGCAGAAAAGTTCAAAATCATAGGCGGAGAGACTTTAAGAGGCGAAGTTTCTATCGGTGGAGCAAAAAATGCTGTATTAAAGCATCTTGCTGCAACAATATTAGTTAAAGGGAAAACCAAAATATATAATGTCCCCCGTCTAACAGACGTTGATATTATGCTGAATGTCCTTTCCGATCTGGGCGCAAAATATATTTATGATAAAGAAGAAAAATCTGTTGAGGTTGATGCTACCAATATTACTTCAATTACAGCAAAATACGAACTTGTTAGTAAAATGCGGGCATCTTTTATAATACTCGGCGCTTTAATGTCAAGGTGCAAAGAAGCTATTGTCGCCCTTCCTGGCGGCTGCGCAATCGGCGAAAGACGGGTTGATTTTCATATAAAAGGATTGGAAGCTCTCGGTGCAAAAATAAAAATAGAAAACGGATATGTTCATGCCAAAGCTTCAAAACTTATCGGAACAGATATTTATCTGGATATTCCGTCAGTGGGTGCGACAGAAAATTTAATGCTTGCAGCAGTCCTTGCGGAAGGCTCTACCAGAATTCAAAATGCGGCGCAGGAACCTGAAATTATTGATCTTGCAAACTTTTTAAATACAATTGGGGCTGATATAATCGGAGCCGGTTCGTCAGAAATCATAATTAACGGGGTTAAGGCCGAAAATCTGCACTCTGCAGAATATACAACAATTCCGGACAGAATTGAAGCAGGTACTTTCATGGCTGCAGTTGTTGCTACAAAAGGTAAGGCCGTCATAAGGAATGTTTTTCCGGCTCATTTAACATTTTTCAACGATAAATTAATAAAAATGGGAGCAAACATAAAGCTTATTGAGCCTACAACAATAGAAGTAAGCTGCAGAAGCAGATTAAATTCCATAAATTTTGTTACCCAGCCTTATCCGGGATTTCCTACGGATTTACAGGCTATTGCAATGACTTTGCTTACAACTGCAAACGGAGTCGGAATTATTACCGAAAGTTTGTATGAAAACCGTTTTATGCAGGTTCCTGATTTGAGAAGAATGGGGGCTGATATACATCAAGACAGGAACCATGCAATTGT
Organism: Candidatus Gastranaerophilales bacterium; assembly: GCA_944323435.1. Classification (GTDB taxonomy): domain Bacteria; phylum Cyanobacteriota; class Vampirovibrionia; order Gastranaerophilales; family Gastranaerophilaceae; genus CAG-196. The sequence continues at coordinate 33,668 of CALUSN010000004.1, forward strand.
AAAAGGTGTAAAAAATCTAACCGGAGCAACGGTTGCCGCCAGCGACCTGAGAGCAGGAGCCGCACTTGTTATTGCAGGTTTGATTGCTAACGGCGAAACTACAGTTGAAAAACTGCACCATATTGACCGCGGATATGAAGAGTTTGAACAAAAACTCCAAAAAATGGGCGGCAGGATTTACAGATATGATGAAACTGAAAATCAAATAAAGGGGGTATTTAATGAGTCCCGCTTATAAAAGATGGTATGACCATGACCCGAAACTATTGGAAGTTATTGAGCTTTTAAAAAACTATCAGGATGAACTAAAAGAACATGCTGTTGTTTTTCTTGACAAATTGGAACAAAAGGTTTCAAAAGAAGCCTTAGACAGATTTTATGATCTTGTAAGACCGGTTAACGGGTGCAGATGGTATGATAAAGATCCTATTATATCAAAAACTGTAGAAATACTGCGTGTTGTTCCGCCGGAAGTTCAGCATGCCTGTGCTGAAAGGTTTATTAATGCTCTGAAAGAAATGGGAATTGAATACGAGAGCCCTAATCATAGTTAAAAAAAAAGGATGTGTTATTGCACATCCCTTTTTTAACCTATTTTTTTAATTTATCTGTAAGGTCATTTGGTTTTAATTCTTTAATCTGGGCAGTTAACCTTTTTATAGTGTCGTTTTCTTCTCCAACACCGTAAAAGCCTGTTTCTAAAGTAATTTTCTTATCAGGTTTGAAAATTCTATTTAATAAACTTTGGGATTTATCTTTCACTTTTAACGTTAACATAGAAGTACGGAACGATAATTTATGTCCGGCTTTGTCAAAAGAGTTGTATTTTTTTTTCTTGAATATTGCATTAACATCATATTTGCTGCATAAATTTGTAATAGCTTCTGATTCATTAAATGCTTTTATAAGCCCCTGCACTTTCGGATGCCTGTCTACATTGTAATATTTATTCATCTTTATTGATTTCAAGGCCGTAAAGCTTTGAGATGTGCCGTTGTTTGTACTAACACTATTAATTTGCATAATTCATCATCCTTTCTTTTCAATAACATAAAACCCGTAAAATTATTTTTTGCGGGTTTTATATAATAATGTTACAAAATTTTACCTATCGACATCTACCTGAAATAACTTTTGCAGCGAACTGAATAAAAATTATTAGTTCCCAAAGAATATGTCTGTGCTTTATGTAATACAAGTCATAGGCAAGTCTGTCCTCAGAAGTCGGCTCGCAAACATTAACCTGCTGCCAGCCGCACCATCCCGGCCGAACCCAGTTTCTGCATTCCCAAAACGGCATTTTTTCTTTATTTTCATAATAAATTTCTTCTCTGACCGGACGGGGCCCAACAATGCTCATTTCTCCGCGTAAAACATTTATCATTTGCGGAAGCTCATCAATATGGAATTTTCTTAAAATTTTACAGAAAGGCATAATCCTTTTATCATCATATTTAATTTCGGTTAAATCATCATCAAAATTTGCATCTACTTTATCCTGATACATTGTTCTGAATTTAATCATTTTGAAAGGTTTGCCAAATTTACCGATTCTCGTCTGCGTAAAAAATACCGGTCCGAAATCTGAAAGTTTTATTCCGATAACCGCTATTAGCGATAGAGGTATTGTAATTAGCATTATAAGAATTGAGGCAATTATATCGCAAAATCTTTTCAGGTAGGCAAATATAAGAGCTTTTTTCTTGACACAGGCGTAAAAAAGCCAGTTGACAGTCATTTTGGATACAAGATATTTATGTGTAATTTTTTCGTAAAATTTAGGCATTCTCCAGACTTTTACACCGAGCGGAATACCTTTTATCAAATCCGTTAGAATTACCGCATCCATCCGCGATTTGACCGCAATAATTACAATTTTTACATTATTATCTTTAATTACAGCTTCGGAGTCACAGGTGAGACCCAATATCGGAATTGTAGAATCCTCATCTTCAATTGTATTCATATTATCATCCAGAAATCCTACAACTTTCATACCCAATTCCGGTCTGGACTGAATTTCTTCTGCTATAAGTTTTCCGTCCTGACCTGCGCCTACTATTAAAACATTTTTTACAGATTTAAAAAATTTTGTATAAATTAAATATATGCTCCTAATTAAAAGCAATCCAAAAAATGTTAAGATACCGTTTATGACTAACAACAGTATGGTAACTATATTAAAACCGCCCAGACAGAACGGAATACCTGCAAAAACCGTTGCAATTGTAACACCCTCAAAAAGAAGATACATATCCTTCAAACCGTATTTTTTTATTTCATAAAACCCTTTCAGGTAAAGAACCAGCATTGTAATTATCAAAAACCAGAGCATTAAGTAGAAAAGAATTGTATACGGCACAAATGTTATAAAAGTATAAAGAGCCGCAATCATTATAATTAAAGCATCAACAATTGCTAGTATATAAACGGATTTAGAAATAACAGGCATACGCTCTCCTATCATAAAAGTTTATTTAACTTACATTATTATAACACATTTAGAAGTTATGGTAAATGCTGTAACGCAGCTTGACATAAATCAAAAATTAATTTTTCTTAACCGCAGATTTGCTTCGCAAATCTCTATGGAATGTTATTGCAAACCTGTGTGCTTCGTCTCTTATTCTCTGGATAAGATATAATGCGTTGGAGTCGCGTGGAAGCAGAATTGATTCGGATTGGTGCGGTAAAAAAACTTCTTCTTCGCGTTTTGCAAGAGATACAAAGTCAATCCCGCCTTCTCCGACTTTTATTCCCATATCTTCAACTATTTGCATAACACTTGATAACTGACCTTTGCCGCC
>CALUSN010000005.1 GCA_944323435.1 Candidatus Gastranaerophilales bacterium
TTTAACACGTTGTACAACAATTACAGCAATTAGTATTACTGATACAACTGCTGCAATAGCTAATAATGCATCCATCTGGCACCTGTTCCTTTTCTATTTTTTATATATACACGAGGTGTCCGGGCACATATAACCTGCCCGGAAATTATTTTATATTCATCAATAATCTTTTCTATCGCATATATTTTCAAAAATTTTTATACTACTACTAATTTTATCATACCATATAAACTTGATTTTGTATACAAGTAGCTGATACAAGAGATGATTAAGTTATTATATAATCCATTATGCAAAATAATCTATTCTGGAATTACTGCCGTAAGCACCGGAATTTTCTTCTCTGGCTTGCATTTTTTCCTGTTTTTTTATTTCAAGCTTTTCTTCATATGATCCTGCAATATCAGACAACTCCGGAACTTTGTTATTCCAGTAATCAAATTCCGCCATCATTTTTTTATATTTTGGACTTTCTCTGTCATCCGTTTTATGTTCATAAGTAATAATATCATTTCTTATTTTGTCAAATTTATTACATCCATGGTAATAATCACCCGCATAAATATTATTTGGGGAATATGAAATAATCTTGCAGTTATCCACCATAATCTAAATCCGCTCCTTTAATATAATAAAACAATTCAGAAATTAATAATTGCCTATTTGTTACAAAACTTTACTAAACATCCAGACTGATAGGCTGAACTTACCGGTTTAGCGTCATTGCGGGGGTAAATATTTGGACTTGTAGGTTAAACTTATCAGCTTAGCGTCATTGCGGGGGTAAATATTTGGACTTGTAGGTTAAACTTATCAGCTTAACGTCATTGCGAGAAAATCTTTGATTTTCGCGGCAATCCATTATTATTAATTGTAATACCTGTTCAGGATTGCTTCGGGCTAAATCGCTATCTCCTCGCAATGACGTAATTTTTTTTAATCATTTTAACTTCATATACAAAATAGGATAAGGGTTTCCCTGCACATCAAGCTCTGATCTTTTGTAAACCTCAAATCCCAAATGTTCATAGAATCCTATTGCCTGCGGATTTTGTTCATTTACGGTTAATTCATTTACAGAATAAGTTTTTATACCGTATGTAAGAAGCATTTTACCAATACCGCAGCCTCTTTTTTCAGGCGAAACAAAAAGCATTTCAAGTTTTTTGCCGTCTATGCCAATAAATGCAACAGGTCTGTTTTCATTTTTTGCAATTATTAGATAAGAAATATTTTTTAAAGCATCCGGCAGGAAATTTTGTTTTATATTAATAATTTCATTTTCCGGTAAAAACAAATGCGTCTCTCTGACCGATTTTTCCCATACTTCTATAAGCGAATCAATCAGAGTCTGCGGTCTTTCTGTAAGCTCAATTATTTCAGTCAAGAGAAAGGAGTGCAAATCAACCGGGTGCATAAGTGTAAATTTTGCTTCTATATCCTGCCTCTTATTTCCCCATTTTGCAAAAGCAAAATCTACACCAGCGGATTTTGCACATTGCATATCATAAACACTGTCACCAATATAGAGCGTTTCATCTTTTTTTGCATTTGCAAGTTCCATATATCTAAGAAGAGGCTCCGGAGCCGGCTTATGTTTTTCTGTATCATCAGCACATATAATTACTCCAAAATATTTATTTAATCCGAAAGAGGTAACTTCCTCTTCAAATTCTGCTTTTGTTTTGGAAGTTACAATCCCTAATTTGTAATCAGGATAAAGTTTTTTTATAAGCTCCTCTATTCCTTCAAAAACAGAAACTGAACTCTTATACTTCTCTAAATTTTTATTCCACAAATCCACTGTATTATTTACTTCTGATATTCCAAGCTGCTTTATTGCAGCTTCCCCTGTTATACCAAGAACAAAATCCAATTCTGAGAGTTCATATTTTTTGTTCAATAAAGTCAATAATGTTTCCTGAAGAGACTTTAAAACAGCATACTCCGTATTTATCAATGTTCCGTCTACATCAAAAACTATATGTTTATACATTATTTCTCCTAATTTCATCAAAAGTTTTTATTACACGGCAAGGATTGCCGACTGCAACGCAATTATCAGGAATTGAACGGTTTACAACACTTCCGGCTCCTATTATGCTGTTTTTGCCGATTGTTACACCAGGAAGAATTATAGCCCCTCCTCCAATCCAGGCGCCGTCTTTAATTTCAACAGGGTCAGCGCATGTCCTGTAATAAATAGGATCGTCCGCATCTCTTTCAAAAATATATCTTTCTTCCGGCAAAACAGGGTGATAAGCAGTATAAATCTGAACATTCGGCGCAAACATAATGCAGTTTCCGATAAGAATCTTTTCATTATCAATAAAAGTGCAGTTCGGACCTATAATGACATCATTTCCTATAAAAATATTTTTCCCGTATTCGCAATGAAAATTTTCATCTATCGGAACATTTCTTCCGATTTTTCCGAACAACTGCTCAAGAATGCGTCGCTTTCCGCCTTCATCACCAAAATCAAGAGCCTCGTATTCTTTCATTAGAATTCTTGCATTTGCACGCAGCTCGCATAATTCTGTCGATGCGGTTTCTATATATTTATACTCTTTTTTACCCATATAAACTCCTTATAAAACTTAGAAAAGCCGGCATAAATACCGGCTTTCGAGTTTTATTTAACAACGATATTAACCAGCTTCTTTGGAACAACGATTACTTTTACAATATCTTTTCCGGCGGTTAATTCTTTAACCTTGTCGCTTGAGAGAGCCAATGATTTTAATTCCTCATCATTTAACCCTTCATCTGCTTCAAGTTTGTCCTTGACTTTTCCGTTGACCTGAACAACAAGAGTTATTTTGCTTGCTTTTGCAAGGTTTTCGTCCCACTCACACCATTTTTCATCGTGGATAGAACCCTCATAGCCAAGATCATGCCAGATTTCTTCGGACATATGAACCGTAACCGGAGCCATAAGCTTGATTAAGGAAATTACTGCAAAACTAAATACATTTTTATCCTCTTCAGCAAGAGCAGCACCCCCATTACATTTACTCTCTTTACATTTACCCCCGAGCCATTCGTAAATAGCATTTGTAAGTTCTCTGTACTTAGAAATAACCGTATTAAACTGGAAGTCACTGGCTATATCGTTTGTAATACCTTTCATTGCTATATGAACGGTTCTTACAAGATCGTCATTCTCTCTTTTAAGAGGAAATTCAAGCTTATAATCTTTAGTAATCATATTTTGATTTTCGCTCACAAGCCTCCACACACGGTTAAGGAATTTGTAACATCCCTCAACACCTGCATCAGACCAGTCAAAATCTCTTGCCGGCGGTGAGTCGGAAAGAATAAACAATCTTGCCGTATCAGCCCCGTAGTTTTCAAATATTTCATCCGGATCGACCGTATTACCTTTGGATTTTGACATTTTTGACCCGTCTTTCAAGACCATACCCTGAGTCAACAGGTTTGTAAACGGCTCATCAAAACTAAGAAGACCTAAATCCTTCAAAGCTTTTGTAAAGAATCTTGAATACAAAAGGTGTAAAATTGCATGCTCAATTCCGCCTACATACTGGTCAACAGGAAGCCATTTGTCTACAAGTTCTTTAGAAAACGGCTTTTCACTGTTTTTTGCATCAGAATACCTCATATAATACCAGCTTGAGCATACAAAGGTATCCATGGTATCCATCTCTCTTCTGGCTTTTCCGCCGCAAACCGGACAGGTGGTTTCTGCAAATGTTTTTGAAGTTGTTATCGGAGATTTTCCGACAACGGAAAAATCAACATCAGTCGGAAGCATAACCGGAAGATTTTCTTCTTTTTCCGGAACGATTCCGCATTTGTCGCAATAAATCATAGGGATTGGAGCTCCCCAGTATCTCTGGCGTGAAATCAGCCAGTCACGGAGTCTGTACTGGGTTTTAAATTCGCCGAATCCTTCATTTACAGCTTTTTGTGTAATTGCCTTCTTAGCTTCCGTATTTTTCATGCCGGAAAATTCGCCTGAATTTACAAGAACACCTTCTTCTGTATAAGCGGCTTCAGCGCAGTCAGAAGGGTTTTTAGGATCCTGAATAACAACTTTTAGAGGAAGATTGTATTTTTTTGCAAAATCATAGTCTCTTGTATCGTGCGTAGGAACTGCCATTACAGCGCCGGTTCCGTATTCTACAAGCGCATAGTCTGCCGTCCAGAGCGGAAACTCTTCGCCGTTAAACGGGTTTATGCAGTGAGTACCTAAAGGCACGCCTGTTTTGACTCTCTCTGTAGAAAGCCTTTCAATTTCCGTCATTTTTCTTGCATTTGCTCTGTATTCTTCAACCGCCTGCTTGTTTTCAGGAGTTGTAAGTTTTTCTATATCTTTGTATTCCGGAGCAACAACGAGATAAGTAATTCCGTAAACCGTATCAGGTCTTGTAGTATAAACAGGAACTTCAAGCCCCGGGACTTCTTTTACTTTAAACCTGATAATAGCACCCTGAGATTTTCCAATCCAGTTTGCCTGCATGGTCTTAACATTATCACCCCAGCCTTTAAGCTTGTCTAAATCTTCAAGAAGGCGCTCTGCATAATCAGTAATCTTAAAGAACCATTGAGACAGATATTTCTTTTCTACGACACTGTCGCATCTCCAGCACTTGCCATCAATTACTTGTTCATTAGCAAGAACGGTTCCGCAATTGTCGCACCAGTTAACAGCAGCTTCTTTCTTATAAGCAAGACCTTTTTTGTAAAGCTGGATGAATAACCACTGCGTCCACTTGTAATAATCCGGCTTGCAGGTAGTAACTTCTCTCTGCCAGTCATAAGAAAGACCGAGCATTTTAAGCTGCTTTGTCATATAAGCAATATTTTCATCAGTCCATTTTGCAGGATCAGCGCCGTGTTTCATAGCTGCATTTTCAGCCGGAAGCCCGAAGCTGTCCCATCCCATAGGATGAAGGACATTGTACCCTTGCATTTTCTTAAACCTTGCAATAACGTCAGTTATTGTATAGTTTCTGACATGTCCCATGTGAAGTTTTCCGGATGGATACGGAAACATCGACAGGGCATAATACTTAGGCTTGTCACAATTATCAGGCGTATGGAAAACATTATTATCTTCCCAATACTTCTGCCATTTCTTCTCTATTTCCTGCGGAAAATATGCCTCTTTCATTTACTCCTCCTTGCATTAATATTGATATTTTACCACAAAAAAGAGAATATTTCTTCATTTTTTCTTCTTTGAAAAATGTAAGAAGAAAAAACGAAGCAAAAAAGAAGAAACATTAAATATTACAATGCTCTTAAGAGCATAATATCAAATTGTTGTTGCGTGCAAGCCCGCACTTTGCCCCTCGCTAAGAAACGCTCGGGAAAATTTTGGGGCAGACCTAAATTGCAAATATTTTATGTGCTATACATCAATATCATCATCCGGCTGCTCGGGTAAATCAGGCTCTGCAACCTGTTTTTGCAGTTTTTCATTTAATTCTTGAAGGGTTATAGACTTATCCATTTGCTTAAGAGCATTCAAAACAGCTATCTTATAATCAGCGTCCGCTCTGTTTTTAGGGTTATCTACAATTTCTCCGATTCTCTGCCCCAAATACCCCATAACTATGACCGCAGGAACAAGTATTGCTGCAGTTGTTAAAATCGCATGCATATCAATTGTACCGACTCTTATTATACTTACGGTACCGATAACAATCATCGTTATAACGATAAATAATAATCTTATATTTTCTGTATAACCCATATTATATTTGTTCTATACTACTCTTCATTACTTGATTTATTAAGGTTTTCCATATCTTTTTTCATACAGAATTGAACAAGCGTCATCTTATCAATATTGCTCAGGCAGATAAAGCGTCCTGATATTGTATACAGCCCGCTGTCACCTTTTTCAACCCTGATAAGCTGGTATTTACAATTAATAACCTGCTCATCGCTCAGTTTTATTGATACATCATAATCCTTATCCATATCAATATTTTCTTCTGTTCTAAGTTTCATACCGCCCGCTGAAAGGTCTAGAGTACGGACTTTATGCGAAATCTCTCCGCAGGTTAAAGTCAAATCTTCAATAAACTTAATACGCGTAAATTTACGTCTCTGCAAGAATCTATGTTTAACAGGGTTAGCTATAGTTATAACGTTATTTTCAAGATTCTGAATATAAGATTCAAAATAAAGATACCCGTTATCCGTAAAAGAATAAAAATCACAAATATGATTAATCATTAGTCCTTCAGGTTTATATTTCAACTCCATTCTAAACCCTTCCGGAGAGATTTCAAGCACTTTCCCCTTATTTGTTTTCTTAAAATCCTGCGGAACTATAGTTACTATTTGATTATCCTTAATCAGTTCTCTCATACTTACCCTTTCTATATATTTAATTAAGTTTTAACCATCCCGACCGAACGCACTTTTACATTCGGACTTATTTCATTATATGACATAATTGAAATCTGAGGATATGTTCTTTCAACAAGTTTTCTAAATAAAAGCCTTATCGGAGAAGAACAAAGAATTACAGGCTGATTTCCCGTTGCCGTAATTGCTTTTTCCAGCTCAAGATTCATCTTGTCAAACATATTTTTAGTAAATGAAGGATCTAAAGTTACACTCATGCCGTCAGGACTTGCGCCTTTTGCAATTGTATTTTCAACATCCGGAGCAAGAGTGATAACATAAAGTTCGCCCGTATCTGCAAGATTCTGTTTGCAAATATTTCTTGAAAGCGCCTGACGAACATGTTCCGTTAAGAAGTTCGGATTTTTATTAATTTTAGCCTGCAAGCTAATCGTCTCCAGTATTGTTTTCAAGTCTCTTACAGCAACCCCCTCTTTCAAAAGATTCTGCATAACGACTTGAACATCGCCTACTGTAATATCTTTCATCATGTCGTTAACATAATCTTCCGAAACCTCTTTTTTAAGATTATCAATAAGCTGCTGAACATCGAATCTGGAAAGAATTTCAGAAGCGCATTTTTTGATAACTTCCGTTATATGTGTAGAAATAACCGCAGACGCCGACACAACCGTATAACCGGACATTTCAGCCATATCTTTATCTTTGGCCTCAATCCACAATGCAGGAAGCCCGAATGCCGGCTCAATTGCGTGAATACCGTTTATTGCAAGGTTCCCGACAGGGTCGCCGGCACACATAGCAAGATATCTCTCCGGATAAACTTCACCGGATTCAAGCGCAACGCCTTTTAGTTTAATTTGATATGAGTTTGGTGAAAGCTGTAAATTATCTCTTACACGTATTGAAGGCAGAACAATACCTAAATCAAGAGCGGTTTGCCGCCTTATTTGCGCAATACGTTCCAGTAAATCGCCTCCCATTTCAACGTTTAGAAGCTGCACCAGTCTGTAACCTACTTCTATTTCTATAGTATCTACATTTAAAAGCTCCATAACGCTTTCTCTTGTAGCCTTGGCCCTTTTTTCTTTTTTGCCGAGTTTTTCCTGATGCGCCTGTTCAATTTGCTGCGCCTGCTCTGTAGCTTTTTGTTCTTTCTTTGCCTTCATTTTAAAGTAAGCAAAAGCACCTGTAATTGCCGCAATTGTAATAAACGGTATTGTCGGCATGCCCGGAACTATACCCATAAATCCTATTAAGCCGGATACAACGCCAAGAACACGCGGATCAGAAAACATTTCGTTCTTGATATCTTCTGAGAGTGATTCGTCTTTACCTGTGGCTCTTGATACAATCAAACCTGTTGCTGTAGAAATTAAAAGAGCCGGAACCTGTGATACAAGACCGTCACCTACGGTTAATATTGTATAAGTCGAAAGTGCGGTTTGAATATCCATATGAAGCTGAACAACACCTATTATCAATCCGCCGACAATATTTATAACAGTAATTACAATACCCGCAGTCGCATCACCTTTTACGAACTTGGAAGCACCATCCATTGTACCGTAGAAATCAGTTTCACGCTCTAACTTCCGGCGTCTTTCTTTGGCCTGCTCTTCATTAATAAGTCCGGAGTTTAAATCAGCGTCAATACTCAATTGTTTACCGGGCATCTTATCCAATGTAAACCTTGCTGAAACTTCTGCAACACGGGTTGCACCGCCTGTAATAACCATAAAGTTGATTAATACAAGGATACAGAAGATTACCGCACCGACTACATAATTACCTCCGACAACAAATTCGCCGAAGGAATTAATAACATTTCCCGCCTCGCCATAGAGAAGAATCAGACGAGTAGAACTCACGTTCAACCCCAGACGGAAAAGAGTTGCAATAAGTAACACTGTTGGAAAGGATGAATAATCAAGGGGTTCCTGTGTATATAAACATACTAAAAGTATTACTACCGCAAGCGAGATATTTATTGTAAGCAGCAAATCCAGCAGCGGAGCGGGAAGAGGAATTACCATCATGCACACAATTACGACCAAGCCTATGGCAAGGACGATATCGTTATTGCTTAAAAGTTTTGATAATTTGCCAAGTTCCATTATTCATTCAGCCTTTATCAGGCAATCCTCTCCAAATAACATTTTAACATCACTTATTGAAATATCAAAATTCAGATTTTATGTAAATTTTTTTTACAATTTATTTTGAACTGTCAAAAAATATATTTACAGTACTTAATAAAAAAGATAACAACAATAAAGAGTTCTATTTTTGAAAGGACAAACAATGAAAATTTTACCTGTTATGCAATGTTCAACATATAAAAAACCCTCTTATTTACAGCCGAACTTTACCTCAAAATTCAATACCGAAAAAATTGGCAAAGTTGTTTGGGAAAGTACAATTACAGCCGGCGGAATAACTGCTGCATACGGAACAAATAAGGCATTCAGAAATTCCGAGCAGGAGAATTATAAAATGCTGCCGGAAGAATTGGAGAAATATTTACAACAGCAAAAGGGTAAATCACAAATCCCTCCCAAAATATACAACGAAACTAAAGAAAATAATCAAATTATTAGAAAAACTTTAATCGCAAATAATAAGCCGGAATATATACCCGAATTGTATCTGGATAAATCATACAGTACATTTTTTAAAGATTTAAAAAATCATGACCTTTCAGCACTTCAGGATATATTACTCGGAATAGAAAGTAAAAATGTAACAAAAGACCGGAAATTTGAATATTACGACAGAATTCTGGAAAGTATATACGCACTTGCAAAAATGTACCCGAATGAGCTTAAAGATGACAAATTTACAGAAGAACTCGTACGGGTTATAAAAGACATAAAACTTAAAAGAGATGCGGCATTTGAGGAAACTTCCGATGAGATTCAGGAAAATCGTGCTGACAGAATGCTTATATATCTGACGAAAGAGTATGCAAATAAAGAAGCTCCGTCCCGATTTATTGAATCATTAGTAAGAAACACTGTAACCATAGCACCTTCCCGTGTATTCATTGCTGACAAAAATGCCGGTGATTTTAAACTGCCGGATAAAATATTTAAGCAATTCATATATGAACAATTCAGTAATTTAACGAAAGTTTCGCCTCTCGTAAATGCACCTGATGATGAAGCAAAAATAATAAGACAAATTTTTATTGATAATAATCAGCCGGAATATATTTTCAAATTGTATCTGCCAAGACACGTAGGCAACAGTAAATTAGACAGGCTTTTAAGCAGATTTTTACCGGAATATAACGGAAACAGCTGGTTAGATAAAAAAATAAAAAAACAGGATATCAATGAAGTATCAGAACTTATAAAATGTCTTGAAGATAAGAATCTTAAAGAAGAACAAAGAATTAAATTTTCGGCAGTAACACTTGGGCAGATTTACGATTTTATATTCGAAAATATGGAAGAATATAAAAATAATGATACATTCAGACCGCTGGATGATATAGTAAAAGATTTACAAAATTATCTGGCAAAATTCCCCAATAATAGTCATACAATTTCTTCAAACAACTATCTAAAGTTTCTGCGGGAAAAATATAACTATATAGATTTTACTCCGGATTTTGATTCCGGAATTGTAAAATCTTTCACCGGAGAAGAATATAAATTACCGCCAAAAGGAAATTATACAGATATTGACAACGTTATAAAATACTTAAACAAGCCGGATGTTATAAATACAGACGGATATATCCTTAATTTTAATGACGACATTATTAATTCAATTGCTGATATTGTACCGTTGGAAAATAATAAAACAAAGTACAAAGAAATGATAAGTTTGCTTAAAAATTTAAAGCAAATAAACTATGACAAAAAAGACAGTTATGATATTTCCGTAATTGAGAAAATAATGAATGCCGAAAACTATGAACTTCTGGAAGTTGTTAAGGACAGCGGTATAAAATATTTGCCGGAACTCGACTTTGTATACACAAATATCAGCGATAAAAACTTTAAAGAACAGATAAACAATATAAACTTTAATAATGTAGAAGAACTTGTAAATATAATCCGTACTAAAGATAAAACCAAGCTTCCTCTGTTGGATAAATACTTATCATCACCTCTGATATTAAATAACCGCAATATTATGGAACAGCTGAAATATGAGCATGAACGCACCGGTAATGCTTTTAACATTTATTTATCAGAGACGTATCCGAACATTTTTAATTAAAATTTATTATCTGAAAGGATAAAACATGAAAATTTTTCCAGTAACCAGTTATACTAAACATAATTTTGTAAAGCAGGCTTCCACCAGTCAATGTTTTACAGGATATAAAAATTTTAAAACAAACCCTGTCCCGAAGTTAAATAATATTTTTAAAGACTTTTTGGACAGGAAACAACAAATTGCATTTTTAGGTGCCTGTACACTCACTATAATAGGGTTTGCATCAGGCAATCCATTTCTCTCATTGCTTGGCGCTCTTTGCGGATTCTGCGGTGCATTGCCAAATATTTTTTTAGAACGCAACTTAAAAGAGTTTGATCCAATTCTTATTGATCCTGTCAGGGATCGTAATCTGACACACTCTCAGAAGATTTGTAAAAATGTTTTTTTAGAGAATTATTCTGCTCAAGAATCAAAAAACATCATAAATCAATATAAAGACATTATGAAAATATCTGATAAAGAAAATTTTATACGGGTACTTTTTAATAGTTTAACGAAAGATTACAAATTAAATAATATTCCTATCAAGCTGATAAATTCAGACAGAAATACAAGCTCTGATATCTCAAGTTTAAAAGCTAACGGCTGGGTTACACCGGATTATTCAAAACAAGTCTACGAACTTCATTTAGTTTCAAGTAAAGATCGTAACAAAATAATGGAAACTTTAGTGCATGAATTACATCACATAAAGCAGGAATTACTTGCATATAAGGCTTCGCAATCATATGAAGAAAGAGTCGGAAATGACATACTATTTATAAAATCGTACTTTAAATCTTCAAATAAATATTCAGACAAATTTTACCCTTCAGAAAGTGCTATTAAAGAATTTGCTAAAACCAGGATGAATCAAAAAGACAGAATGATGAATTCGTTGGGAATATATTCAGGAACAATAAAAGGAGGAGATTTTTACCGGTATGCAAAGAAAGTTACAAAGACAAAATATCCTTCTTCAGCCGCCTCATATTTGTCTTTATACGAGGAGCAGGATGCAATACGCGCGGGGAAAATGTTTGTCAGGAAAATAAATTTATAAATTATTCTCATTCTTTTGTCTGAAAACATAAGCAAGAATTTCAGCGACAGCAACATACATATCGGAAGGAATAACTCCGTCAATTGGTACTGTATTATATAGAGCACGCGCAACCGGACGGTTTTCTACTATCGGAACATTGTTCTCTTTAGCAATTTCTCTTATCTGGAATGCCAGATAATCTACACCTTTTGCTACTACCATCGGCGCCGGCGCCTTTGTTTTATCATATTTGATTGCCACAGCATAATGAGTAGGGTTTGTTACAACAACATCAGCATTAGGTACAGCAGACATCATCCTCTGCCGCGCCATCTGCATCTGAATAGATTTTATCCTTGCCTTAACCTTTGGATCCCCTTCGGTGTCTTTATATTCATCCTTAATTTCCTGTTTCGTCATCTTGATAGATTTTTCATATTCATAATTCTGATATTTTTTATCCAAATACCCCAATACGAGCATAGCAAGACACATATTAATTATCATATTAATTAAAATTGAAAGGATTATATTTAACGCAACAGGAATTTCCAACCCGACAAGCCCCAATAAATCACCTTTTCTGCTATTAATAGCAGAATAGCCGCAGGCCCCTACAACAACAATTTTAAGAATTGATTTTGCAAATTCGACCATTGACCGGGGCTCAAAGGGGTTAAACATTCTCTTTGCATTTTGAAGCATTCTTCTTGGAGAGAGATTCTCCGGATTAAATTTTGCTTTTTCCAATGCAAACACATGCCCGACATCAAGTCTTATAATAAATATTGCAGCAATAACCAGCAGCACAAAAAACGGAAGTACAATAATTGCAAGATATTTAAAATACGGCAAGAGCAGCCCCATAATGTTGGAGACATCGAGATTAACATAATCCAGATGAGAAAAAGTTTCTCTCATCATTCCTGTAATATTATCGTACATACTTCCGGCAAAGACGCCCAAAAGAGCAATCCCTGCAACCATAACAAGAGCCGCATCCATATCCCTGCTTTTGGATACATTGCCCCGTTCCCGCTCTTTGTTACGCCGTCGGGTGGTCGCTTCTTCGGTTCTTTCTGCTCCGTCATTTCCCATAGCTTATATTATATCATATTTGTTATTAAAATATCAGAGCAATATTTTCCATAAAACGTTGTATCAGCAATGAAATATACTCTGCAGTCGGGCGCATAAATATAAGCGAAAGCAGCAGCCCCAAATAAATCTTTAAAGGCAGCGAAACCATAAAAATATTCATTTGCGGCATCATTTTGGAGGTAAAACCGAGAAGAACATCCGTTATAAATAATATCCCGAAAATAGGCAAAGAAATGCTTAAACCAATACTAAACATTTGTCCTGTAACAGTAACAATATGCCCGACAAGCTCCGGAGTAAATAAAAAGGCATAACCGACAGGCAAGGTTTTAAAACTGTTGTAAATCGCGGAAAACAACCACTGGTGAGCCCCGAGAGATATAAACAACATACAGGCAAGATATGTAAAAGCCTGTGTAATAACCGGAGACTGCCCTCCTGATGTCGGGTTCAACGCCTGATCTGCAGACAAGCCCATCTGAATTGCAAACATATTTACCCCTAGTTCAATTCCGACAAATAATATATTTGCACAGAATCCCATGGCAAATCCGATAAGAAATTCTTTAAGCAAAACAAGAGTTAATGCAGGAACAGAATTAGGGACAACAAAATCCGTATTATACTGAACAATAGGAAACAGTATAAATGCAATCAGAGCCGCAAGCCAGATTTTAACCTGCATAGGAATCGGGTAAGTAGAAAAAACCGGAGCAGACATAAAAAGTCCTGACAGCCGTGTTAAAATTGCCATAAAAAGAATTATATTTGATACTGAAAATAATACATCCAGATTAAACATTGCTCTCCTATCCTAACCCTCACCCGCAAGGGGGCAAGGGAGCAGCCGTTCCGGAACCGTCAGGTAAAAGTTACGGATGCGAGGTTTATTTCCTACCCGGCGCCTATTAACTGCGGAATCGCATCCATAAATTCATTAACCGTTGTTATAAAAATACTAAATATCCATGGCATTAAAAATATAAGCAATATTACGCAGCCGACAATCTTAGGCACAAAAGTAAGCGTTGATTCCTGTATTTGTGTAACCGTTTGAAAAATACTGACTATTAAACCTAAAATTACACCCACAAGCAATATCGGAACAGATATTTCAAGCGTTAATATAAACATTTTTTGCAAAAGAGTAATTACAATATCCTGATTCATTTATAAAATAACCTCACCTGACAAAACTTTCGACAAGAGATTTTACAACCAGATACCAGCCGTCAACCATTACAAACATTATAAGCTTAAACGGCAAAGCAATCATTGTCGGCGGCAAAAACATCATACCCATTGACACAAGAACTGATGATACCACAATATCAATTACAAGAAACGGCAAATATACAACAAACCCTATCGTAAATGCCGTTTTAAGTTCGCTTAAAATGAATGCCGGCAAAAGTACATAAGTAGGAACATCATCTTTATTCTTTGGTTTTTCTATTTTTGCCATTCTTACAAAAAGTGCCAGCTCTTTTTCATGCGTCTGCTTAAACATAAAATTTCTTACCGGTACTATACCCCGGTCTATTGCAGCCTGCTGGGTTATTTGATTCTGCATATACGGCTGCAGCGCTTTTTCATTAATTTCATTAAAAGTCGGCGCCATTATAAAAAATGTCAAGATTAACGCTAAACTTGTAATAACCTGATTCGGCGGTAATGTGCCCGCGCCAAGCGCCTGTCTTGTCAAAGACAGAACAACAACCAGACGTATAAAAGACGTAGTCATTATTAATATACTCGGCGCAAGTGTTAATATTGTTAACCAGATAAGAATTTGCAAACCATTTGTAAAATCCTGGGGAGTGCTTGCATTCTGGAGTCCTATATTAATATTAGGAAATGTCATTGCAGCTTCTGACGGTAACAATGTTAATATCAGCCCGCAAATACACGCTCCCCACTTTTTTATATTTAAAAATTTCATTTATTTTTCCTTAAAAAAGACTATATTCCGGTTTTATACTACCAGATATAGTCATATTATTGCAAATCATTAAGATTTATTTCACACTGATTTTCAATAATTAAGCTGTATGTTTCCCGTAAAATCTACATAGCCCTTGCCAGAAGCTCTGCCGGTTCCGCAACAGCAGTGCTGTATATAATAAAATCAGTGTCCGGAGCAAAATATTTTCTCATAGCACTTCTGTTTGTCACTTTTTCGTAACAAACAAACGAATCCACATTATCCTTCAAGTAGCCCGCGAAAATTCTCTGCTTGTGGGATAAATTATAATCCTTTAAATTTTTGACGATATACATATACACCTATTATTTATATTATATAACATGTGCATACAAATTTATACGTGATTTTAATAAATTTTTACAAAATTATCCGGAGTGGACTCAGGAAACAATAATACTTATTAATTAATATATTCCGTTATTAATTAATACCTGATTTTTTGTCCGACAGGGGGAGTAAAAAATTTTTTTATTTATTATTCTGTAACCGAAAAGGAGATATTTAAAATGACAGAAAAAAAATTCTTAAGCTGCGTTTTAACTGAAGGCATTCTTTTGACAACTCTGGGAATAGCAATGCTGCTGCTGCCTAAATTAACAACAATAACTTTTGGAATGATGGTAAGTCTTGCATTTATTATTTATGGCGGATATAAAGCAATCAATGCCTTTATGTCAAGAAACTATATCAGACATTTTCTTTTAAATATAATACTCGGAATAATTCTTGCAGGTATCGGATTTTTTTTGTTTACCGCGCCCATGTTCAATCTGGTAATAATAACAAGCGCAATAGGTATTTATTTTTTATTAGAAAGTATTTCCTCCTGCGCATTCGCCATTCAAAACCGGAAAACTCTTTATTTCTGGTGGGCAGACATCCCGATAGCTATAATGCAATTTCTGGCAGGACTTATTATAATCATAGGACTGCCTGCAACGGCACTATGGGTAGTAGGACTTCTGGCAGGAATAAATTTTTTAATAACAGGAATGGTAATGATAAGTATGCATATCGCAACTAAATATAGTTACAATATTTAACATCAGATAAGTGCTTTAAAACCCAGTATTACCAATAAAATTCCTGCAAATATTTCTAACCCTCCGGTTGGTAAATGTTTCAACCTCCCGCCGAGATAAAATCCCGTAGAAGAGTTAACAAACGTAATAAAAGCTATTAGAACAGCCGGTTTCAAAATATGATTTCCGAAAAGAGAAAGCGAAATTCCGACTGAAAAAGCATCTATACTGGTTGCAATTCCGACCATCAGCAGGCATTTAAAATCAATGCAAACGGGCTTTTCTTTTTTATTTTCAAATGCTTCTATAATAAACTTACCCCCCAGATAAATGAATATAAGAAAAACAATCCATCCGGCAAACGGCTCAATATAAGATTTAACAAAACCTGTCAAAAAATAACCGATTACAGGCATTATTCCCTGAAACAACCCCGTACAGCAGGCAAGAAGCATTGCGTTTTTAAACCTTTTTTTTGTAAAAATCAGCCCGTACGAAAAAGACACTGCACAAGCATCTATTGATAAAGCTATTGCAAGCAATATTATTGATATGTAAGACAATTTCTCTCCTGCAATTAAAATCGTATTCTAATAAAATATTATAATACAATTCAAAATATTAATGAAACAATTCACCTGTTAAAGAGATTCTTCACCCTTAAAATATTATCGGGTTCAGAATGACAGGAATATAACAATGGAGTGATTAAGTGACTGAGAATATAAAAATGTAGATCAGGCTCTGCCTGACAATAAATTACAAGTTAAATATTATTAGCAGACTGCCCAAACAGCCCTGACCAATCCATAACAAATTTGCCAGCCCTGCATTCTAAGACATAAAAACATCTCAAGATTTACCGGCTTTGCAACGCAAGCGACAGCAGAGGATTAAAATAGCAGCCGTAAAATCTAAGTAATTAAGCATTGCGTTCAATCTTTGGTTCCGGAAAAGTTACAGCATTGTTAGAGTAACTGGTTAGCGCGCGGCCTATGTTACGGATAATAAGTCCTGCTTCATTTGTTTCAATGTTTTCCGGTTTTATTGCAGCCCGGGTTGACGGCCTGGAAACAGCATTCTCCTCGCAATATTTAATATAATCAGTATATGAGATACTTTCTGATTCTGAAGTCTGTTTGTTAATCATAGAATCAGCCAAATTTTGAACATTTTGAGTCTGTTCTTCTGTACTTATATTATTTTCCTCACAGTATTGCTGATACTCTTCCATTGTAACTACGCCGTCACTGTCAAGATCCATTTCTTCGTTATATCTTGGCTCGCCCTCTTTTGCATATACTGCCGGTTTATTATTTTGTGCATGATTATTATTAAATCCGTTAGAAACAGCTAAATTTTGTAATAACTGTAAATCCAGTGATAATCCGTCTGCCATATTACACCTTTCTGTATTATTAAATTATATACAAATTATATCATACTTTTTTAAATTTTCAATAATTAAAAAGAATTAATTAGTTTCAGGACGGCAAAGTGACGTTCTTTTGTTCCGTTTTCTTTCCTGTAGGAATAAAATATATCATTGTTGCAGCTTGTACAATAAGGACAAATGTCTATTGTATGAACCCCGATTTCTTCAAGCTGTCGCGCATTAATTCTTTTTAAATCGACATTTCTGTTATTATACAGCCCTGCAGGATTTTTAACTGTTTCCAGCAATTTATCTCTGACATCTTCCGAGACTTCATAACAGCAGATTGAAATTGCAGGACCGATGATTGCAATAATATCTTCAGGATTTGAATTCATTTTTTCAACGGTTTTAACTCCGATGCCTGCGGCTGTTCCTCTCCAACCGGCGTGGGAAATCGCGCCGGTTTTTTGTTTTTTATCATAAAAAACAAGCGGCGTACAATCTGCAAATCGCAGATATATTGTGTCTTTAGTATTTGTAAGGATTAACCCGTCAGTATCAGGATATTTGGATTTTTTGTCAATAAATTCCACATTATCGCTGTGAGTTTGTTCAGGTTTTATCAATCTCCCCTCAGTATGCGAAATATCCTCCGGCTTAAACCCGCGGGTGGTAAAATACGCACAATCAAGCAGTGAACTTTTTAAAACTCTTTTTTTATTAATCTCATCAAAGTAAAACATAGTAATAACATAACATAAAGAAAGGGTACAGCGGAGAAAAACGCCGTACCGTAATTAATGGAAAATTTACAAAGATATAACTATGATTTAATCAGCAAACTTGCGCCGATTACTCCCGCGGTGTTGCCCAGTTGTGCAGGAACAACTTTGACTTCTCTCTGAATAGTCATTGCGCGTTTTTGAATAGTTTCCTTAATCGGGTCAAGAAGAATATCGCCTGCATCAGCTACTCCTCCGCCGATTATGATTTTTTCAGGATTCAAAAGATTAACTACACTTACAAGCCCCATACCAATATATTCGCCCATAATTCTGAAAATCTGTTTTGCAACCGGGTCGCCTTCTTTTGCGGCAACTGCAACGATATACGGCGTAATATCAGGGTTAGCGAGTTCTCTGTACTTCGTGGATTTTCCGCCTTTAATGTATTCTTCTGCCATTGCAACAATGCTCGGGCCTGAAGCATAAGCTTCCAGACATCCCCTGTCACCGCAGCCGCAGAGCGGGCCGCCCTGCATATTAAGTTTAATATGTCCGATTTCACCGGCAGCGTTATCTGCACCGCGGACAAGCTTACCGTTAATTACCAGTCCGGAGCCGATTCCTGTTCCGACAGTTATACAAACTAAGTTTTCACATCCTACACCGGCGCCGTAGTTTAATTCTCCTAGAGCTGCTGTTCTTACATCATTATCAACACGCGTCGGAATCCCAAACTCTTTTTCCATAATACTTGCTATTGGAACATCAACCCAGCCCGGAATATTAGGAGCCAGTCTTACTACACCTTTTTTGCAATCAATCTGTCCCGGAAAACCAAATCCCATACCTTCTATATCAGAAGCCTTCATCTTGGTTTCTTTAAGTAAATCTCTGATTGCATCTTTCATGCTGTTTATTGTATATTCATATCCCATCTCTGCTCTTGTAGGAATGGAATTTGAGTAAATAATCTTTCCTTTATCGCTTACAAGAGCGATTTTAACATTGGTTCCGCCTACGTCAATACCAATTCTCTGTGCCATTTATATTTTTCTCCTTCCTGTAGATTGATTAAATTTTACCACAAACAGAGAGAAATGTATAGAAAATAAAAACTTTATGTATTTTATTATACATTTGCATGCCGGCTGTAAATCATGTTATTATTATTTTATGAGAAAGCTTTTATTATTAACTTTAATTTTGTTTTCAATACCCGCCGCAAATGCAACCTGCTGCAGTGAATATTTGGAGGATTTGTATTCAAAAGAATACAATACAAAAGTTCGAATTATATCGAAAGATGAACATATCGACAAATATGAACAAAAAATAGGTGATAATTTTGTTTCATCAATTGTTTACGGTGTCGGGTATATGAAGCGTCCGAAATGCAAAAAAATCAGAATAACTTACATTTGTCTTTTAGAGAGTTGTGACAAACCGCCGATTTGGGGATATGTAATTCCAAGATGAGTAAAAAAATCTTGCCCGATAAAACTACCGGACAAGATTTGATAAATATGTTTAAAACTATTCAACTTCGATTGCAGAAACAGGGCAGGCGTTAGCTGCTTCTTTAACGCATTCTTCGTTTCCTGCAATGCCTGCAGGAGTTACTTCTGCTCTATCTTCTACGTGAAAAACCGCGTCGCAGATTGATTCGCAAGCGCCGCATCCGATACATGAATCATTAATTGTTACGTTCATTTGTTTTCTCCTTTTTTATTAAATTCAGTTGAGGAGTTGGAAAGAAGTTATATTTCTTTTAAACTTCTAAACCTATCTCCTTCTAAACTTACTTAATTATACACTCAAATCCGAAAAATTAAAATAACCAACCGGATACCCTCTCTGCTATTGAATCAAAGCCCGTTGTTATTCCGAGATTTTTCGGCTCGATTGACGGCGAGTAATAAAGTACCGGAACCTGCTCCCTTGTGTGGTCTGTACCCGGAACAGTAGGGTCGCAGCCATGGTCTGCAGTTATTATCAAAAGGTCATCCTTACCGATTAGCGGCAGAATTTTTGTCAAATACCTGTCGATTTCTTCAATCGCTTCTCCGTAACCTTTTGCGTTGTTTCTATGACCGAAAAGCATATCAGTGTCTACAAGGTTTGTAAAAATTATTTCTCTGTCATTATCGGTAATATTTACACCCTGATACTTGATGCCATCCAAATCAAGAGTTCCGTCCAGCGCTTTTATTGTAAGCTCTAAGCCTTCCCTGTTTGAACCCGTATGGATAGCGTGAGTTATGCCTGCTTTTGAAAAAATATCTTCAATCTTCCCGATTCCGATAACTTTTGCGCCGGCTTTTTTAACTTTGTCCAGCACTGTATCCTCAGGCGGCGCCATGGAATAATCCCTTCTATCCTTGGAAATCCTTGTCGGCTTGCCGTCAATAACTTTGTAAGGACGTGCAATAACCCTTGCAACATTATATCTGCCTTCATCGAGAATTCTTCTTGCAATTTTGCACCAGTTATATAAAGTTTCTAATGGTATCATATCCGTATCAAGAGCTATCTGAAACACACTGTCTGCAGAAGTATAAACAATCGGATATTTTGTTCTGTGATGTTCGTCGTTTAATTTTTCTATAATTGCCGTTCCGCTTGCAGGAATATTAGCAAGAACACCGCCGCATCCGGTTTCTTCTATAAATTTATCAATAAGTTCCTTCGGAAAACCCTCCGGAAAAGTTGCAAACGGTTTTTCCGACACAAGCCCCGCAATTTCCCAGTGACCGGTTGTCGTGTCTTTGCCTTTGGATTTTTCTCTCAAAGTTCCGTATTGCGCTATCGGGCTTTCAGTCTTATTAATCCCTTTAAAATCCTGAATATTTCCAAGCCCCATTTTTTCAAGGTTAGGAAGATTAAGCCCGCCGTTAAATTCACACACATTTTTTAATGTGTTACATTCTTTTATATCGCCAAATTCTTCGCAATCCGGCATAGCGCCGATTCCCATGGAATCTATTACTATAATTATTGCTCGTTTTATCATGTTTTTCTCCTAATCAGACAGCCGGCTGTATTTTTCCTGTAATTTGCGCAGCTTTTTATATTCTTTTCCCCACTTTTGCATACATTCAATAACCGGCCGCAATGTATAACCAATATCTGTAAGATAATATTCAACTTTCGGCTGTAATGTATCATATTCTTTACGAATGATAAGCCCGTCCTCTTCCAGTTCCCGCAAGCAGTTTGTAAGCACTTTTGCAGTACAGCCAAGTTTGTTTTTCAACTCCAGAAACCGCATTTCTTTTTTAAGCAGCTCTTGTATTATAAGTATTTTCCATCTTGCTCCGATAAGCTGCAAAACCACACTTACCGGATTTACTGCTAAATCTTTGTATTGCATATATTATTTTAATTTCCTGCTGTGCCGGGAGAATTTTCTTCATCTTTATTCTTGGCGGAAGTATCCCAGAGTTCTCTCAATTGGTTTTTAACTCCCATTCTGCCAAACCATTTGATAACAAGCCGCTCTTCATATCCTAAACCGCCGTTAATTTTTGAACAGTCAGATATAGAAAATACCGCTTCTGAAATAGAAATTCTGACAAAAAAGTGAGGCTGCTGGTATTTTGCGGCATCCATCCAAATCCTTATATTATTGTATTTTGCAAGGTTAATACTCTTGACGTTGTGCGCGTCAGATTGTTCATCAATCATAAATTTTTTCAAATGGTCTTCAAGATCTTTAAATGTTTTCATTATTACGCCTCTAGTTATTCAAACTGTGTACAGGTGCAGGAATTCTGCCCCCTCTGTTTACAAAATTTTCTGATGAAAGTGTGTTAATTTTCATCACCGGAGCTTCTCCGAGAAGTCCTCCGAATACAACTTTATCTCCGGCCTTTTTATCCGGTGCCGGAATAATTCTGACAGCAGTTGTTTTCTTATTAATCATACCTATAGCCATCTCATCTGCTATCATACCGGCAATCGTTGAAACCGGAGTATCACCGGGGATTGCAATCATATCAAGCCCTACAGAACAAACGCATGTCATTGCTTCGAGTTTGTCAAAAGTCAAACATCCGCTTGCTGCTGCTTCAATCATTCCGGCATCCTCGGAAACAGGAATAAATGCTCCTGAAAGTCCTCCTACATATGAACTTGCCATAATTCCGCCTTTTTTGACCGCATCGTTTAGCATTGCAAGAGCAGCTGTTGTTCCGTGAGCGCCGGCATGCTCAAGTCCCATTGCCTGAAATATTTGTGCAACGCTGTCTCCGACTGCCGGAGTCGGCGCAAGTGAAAGGTCAACTACGCCAAACGGAACATTCAGTTTAGCAGCAAGTTTTCTTCCGACAAGTTCGCCTGTTGTTGTAATTTTATACGCAGTTTGCTTAATTTTATTTGCAAGAACTCCAAAATCAGCCTTTTTATCCAGATCATTTATTGCGGCTCTTACAACTCCCGGCCCTGAAACACCTATATTCAATGCACATTCCGGTTCTCCGTATCCGCAATATGCGCCTGCCATAAACGGATTGTCACTTACAGAATTACAGAATACTACAAGTTTTGCTGCCCCGAGCCCGTCTTTATCAGCCGTAAGTTCTGCCGATTTTTTAACAGTCTCTGCCATTTTCAACACTGCATCCATATTGATTCCGGCTTTTGAACTTGCAACATTTACGGAAGAACATAGCCTGCCGGTTGAAGCCAGTGCTTCCGGTATTGATTCAATCAGAGCTAAATCGCCCTGTGTACACCCTTTTTCCACAAGCGCAGAAAATCCGCCGATAAAATCTATACCGAGATTTTTTGCGCACTCGTCAAGTGTTTTTGCAATTTTTATGTAATCCTTTTGAATGCAGGATTCTCCGACCAGCGAAACCGGTGTTACGGCAATCCGCTTATTTACTATCGGGATAGAGTAGTCATTTTCTATATCATTTGCGTATTGTACAAGATTTCCGGCATATTTATCCAGCTTTTTGCGAATTTTGTCACAACCAATATTTACATCTTCTGACAAACAGTCCCTTAAACTTATTGTAAGCGTCACAGTTCTTATATCAAAATTGTGAAGCTTAATCATATTTATGGTTTCAAGGATTAAACTCTCATCAAATATTGTCATAATATTAAATATTATAACATATATTACAAAATTTTTGAACATTTACAATATTTTTTTGTATATAATATTAATTATCGGAGGTATGAAGTAAATGCTCGTCGTAATGAACAGCCACGCAACAGAAAAAGATATTCAGCGTGTAGCGTTATTTATAGAATCAAAAGGTTTTAAAACCCTTATATCACACGGAGAAGCCAGAACAGTCGTTCATGCTATAGGTGTAAAAGATGAAGTTGACCAGAGAGATTTTGAGCTTCTGCACGGTGTAGATGAAGTAATCAGACTGTCAACAAATTACAAACTTGCGGCCCGCGCAAGTCAGGGAAAAGATACTATTGTAGAGGTTAACGGAGTAAAATTCGGAGACAAATATACAGGACTTATAGCCGGTCCTTGTACTATTGAATCATATGACCAGATGGATGAAACAGCGCAGGAGCTTGCGGAATCCAATGTAAAAATTATAAGAGGCGGAGCGTTTAAACCGAGAACAAGCCCTTACGCTTTTCAGGGGCTGGGTGAAGAAGGTTTGAAAATTATAAGAAGCGTTGCCGATAATCACGGTATGGCTGTAACATCTGAAATTATGGAAGTTTCACAGTTGGAAATATTTGAAAAATACGTTGACATTTTGCAGGTTGGAGCAAGAAATATGCAAAATTTCAACCTTCTCAAAGAGCTTGGACATGCTCATAAACCGGTTATTCTCAAACGCGGTCTCTCTTCTACATATGAAGAGTGGCTTATGTCTGCCGAATACATTATGGCTGGAGGAAACAATCAGGTAATTCTCTGTGAAAGAGGTATAAGAACTTTTGAAAAATACACAAGAAATACGCTTGATTTAACTGCAATTCCGGTTATTAAAAAACTCAGCCATCTGCCTATTATTGTTGATCCTTCCCACGCAACAGGATTAAGAGATAAGGTTGAACCTATGTCAAGAGCCGCTGTTGCAGCGGGCTGCGACGGATTGATTATAGAAGTTCACTATGATCCGGACAGAGCTGTCTGTGACGGGGCACAATCACTTTATCCGTGGCAGTATGACCTTTTGTATAAGCAGATTAAACAAATTGCGCCGATTGTCGGAAAAGAAATTATATAAAATTATTGTGTAAGCAGTTTTAGTCCTGTTATTCCGCTTATTATAAGCGCAATACATATTAATCGCATTGCGGTTACAGGCTCTTCAAAAAGTATAATTCCGAAGAGCACTGTTCCTATAGTTCCTATTCCTGTCCAGATAGCGTATGCAGTTCCGAGCGGGAGGTTTTTGAGCGCAAGGGAGAGAAAATAAAAGCTCAAAATCATTCCTGCGACTGTCAAAACTGACGGTGCTATGCGCGTAAATCCATGGGTAAATTTCAATCCTACTGCCCAGCTTATCTCAAACAATCCGGCAATTAATAAATAAATCCAGTGCATATTTCTCCTTTCTGCATAAAAAAACCCGAAGATATTAATCTCCCGGGTTTTTATCCTTCCGTGTCCGCATTTTGCGGGTTTTCTCTCGGACCTGACCAATTAAATTTTATTGCGGAACCCTAGAAAACTTTTATATTCATTTTTATTCAATTTTACTGTATAAAATAAATATTTCAAGAACAATTTATAAATTATTACTTAATAAATCAACTCCGCCCGCGGCTTTATAGAGACCTATTGCTGAAATCAGTGTATTAATTTTGTTTGAAACTTCTTCTTGGCTTACCATCAAATATGCTTCTCTGGCGTATAAAACATCTAAATCGCTTGCCGCACCGATTGAATGTCTGTCATTCATAAGCGAAAAAGTTTGATTTTGAAGCTTTAAGCGCTTCACACTCTCGTTATAATTTTCTGATGTCTCATTATATGCAATAAGCCCCGTATTTATTTCCTTTATCCCGTTAAGAATAGTCTTTTGATAACTGTTCAGTGCTTCCTGATATTCAAACTTCTTTAATTTCAAAAGTGCAGCCTTTCTTCCGCCCGAAAATAAATCCATTGACGGTAAAATTCCGGCATTAAAGAATTGAGACGCCGAATTAAAAAGCGAGTCAAAATGGTAAGCATTGAGACCGATTTGCCCGAAAATAATAAACTTTGGCAGAAATTCCCTTCTGGCAGCCTTAACATCAAATCCGATACGTCTTATATTTGCTTCTTCCTGCAAAAAGTCCGGTCTTTTTGTTACGGCTTCTGTTGTGAATTTATCCGGAATACCGGTTAAAACCGAAACATCTTTATAACTTCCTCTTTCAATATTTCCGCCTGATTCTGAAAGATAAACAAGCATGCTGCTTATTAGTGTATCTCTGGTTTTTATATTTTTGTTTCTTTCTTCCCGCAGGTTTGTAAGCATTCTCTCCTCCGCAAGAAGTTCATTTATTGAACAAAGTCCGATTCCGTATTTGTCAGAAATTTTTGAAACTATATCTTCCTGCGCTTTTATTAAATCTTCCTGAATCCTCAAAAATTCATCGGCTTTAATAAGGTTAAAATAATCAGCAGCAAAATCGGAAGTCAGGGCAATATAAGTTGCACGCTCCGCCTGCTTAACAATTTCAAGCTGTTCTTTTACGCTTTTTGTCCTGAGTCTGTTTGTTCCCCAGATATCAACTTCATATCCTGCAGTAAGCGGCAGATAATAGTTATATTGGGAATAATTAGGAATACTCATGTTTCCGTACTGCTTGCGCGCACCTCTTATATCCCTTGATAATTCACCGGAAAACGATATTTGCGGAAGTTCGTTCGCGAATTGCATTTTTACAAGCTGCTCGTTTTCTTTTACTTTTAGTGCTGCATTTTTCAGGTCATAATTCTTTTCATAAAGTTTTAGAAGATTATTGTTTAAATTTTCATCATTAAACTTTTTCCACCATTCAAGGTTCATATATTCAATATTATTTTGAACATTGTCCTGCTTTTTTGCAAAAGACGGTGCAGCAATGACTGCACATAATATTAAGGCTAATATAAAAATTTTTTTCATAAAGACTACCCTTTAAATCCCTTGTGCTATAATTATAGCACAAGGGATTTAAAAAGGTTGGATTTTCAGCCCAACAATAACAACTATTTAAATACATTTACCCTCCTCCGGCTATGACGCACAACTTATAAACACAGTTTATTTTCTTTTATGTTAAAATTTTTATGTAAAGGAGAGAAAAGATATGGAATTCATTCACAATTTTGTCGCGGCGCACAATGTGATGATATCTGCCGGATTATTAATCCTTGCGTATATCTTTATCGCAACGGAAAAAATCCCTAAGGTTACAATCGCACTTCTGGGCGCAGCAATCACTATTATTTTAGGGCTTGTAAGCCAGACAAGAGTTCTGGAAGGCGGAGCTTTAAACCCGATTTATTTTGTACAGTATGTTGATTTTAACGTAATCTTCCTTCTGGTTTCCATGATGATTATTGTTAATATCACTACAAGAAGCGGTATTTTTAGCTTTTTAGCTAATGAACTTTTGAAAATGACAAAAGGTCATCCGGTAATTATCCTTGCAGCACTCGGTATTTTTACCGCTGTAGTAAGTGCTTTTCTGGATAACGTAACAACGGTTATTCTTATTATGCCTATTACTTTTGCTATTGCAAACAAACTGGATATTGATCCGATACCTTATTTACTTACAGAAGTTTTTGCTTCCAATATCGGCGGTACTGCAACACTTATCGGCGATCCGCCTAACATTATTATCGGAAGCGCTGCAGGCTTCTCATTTATGGATTTTGTAAACAACTTAACTCTTGTTGTTGCAATAATTCTCATTGCTGTAATTTTAGTTATGATGTTATTTTTCAAAAAGAAATTACAGACCACTCCTGAAAAAATGAAAGAAGCAGCAAGTATTGACAACTCAAATACAATCACTGACAAAGTTCACATGGTTCGTTCTCTGATTGTTTTAGGTCTTGTTATTCTCGGTTTTGTAACACACGACCAGACACATATTGAAACAAGTGTTGCCGCAATGCTCGGCGCAAGCGTTCTGTTGTTGTTTGAAAAACCGACCGATATTTTGCGTGATGTTGAATGGAATACAATTTTCTTCTTCGTCGGCTTATTCATTATAATCGGCGGGGTTGAAGCTTCAGGCGGTATCAGATTGCTGGCAGAATGGATATTGAAAATTACCCAGGGCTCTCAGGAAGCTGCTTCTATGCTTATTCTCTGGGCTTCCGGTATTATTTCAGGTATCATTGATAATATTCCTTATACCGCAACAATGTCACCTATGCTTGTTGAAATTGAAAAAACAATGGGTGCAGATTATACTTATCCGCTCTGGTGGTGCTTGTCTTTAGGCGCATGCTTAGGCGGAAACATGACAATGATTGGTGCGGCTGCAAACGTTATTGTTTCAGAAACCTCTGCAAAACACGGACATCCGATGTTTTTCATGAGATTTATGAAATACGGGGTAATCGTTGTAGCTATTTCACTTATAATAAGTTCAATTTATATTAATGTAAAATATTTACATTAGTAAATAAAGGGCTTTAACAGAACAAAGTGGGGCGCGGTTTTCAACCGCGCCCCACTTTTTAATTTACCATTCTATTTAAGTAACAAATTTGTTATAAAATTCTGAAACCCGAGCCGGTCTCTTGAAGGGGTACCGGAAAGTTTTGGCATAGAAGCTTCCACTTTTTTGAGCGCATTATTTACAATTTCCTCACCATCTTTATTTCTCAGTTCTCTTAGCTTTGATAGTTCGCCGTTATCAAGGAAAGTCGCACCGCATAGATTGCAGGAATCTATTTCAACTTCTGTTTCAGACCCTAATTTAACCATTGGAACTTTACATAAAGGACAAATTCTTTTTGCACTTGTGTCAACTTTTTCAAACTCTTTGTTCTTGATTGCTTCAAGAATTTTTTCGATATTATCCTCCGGCCCGTCAACTTTTTGAAGCTCTCTGTTATCAAAAAACATGCCGCCGCAGCCGTCGAGACAAATATCCACCTCTATACCTGCTTCCGGAAGTAAAATTTTTGTCATTTCTTTTCCGCATGCCGGGCACGTAATTGTTGTTTTGTTATCCATAAAATCTCCTTTCTTATGTGTTCAATAGTAGTGAGTAAAATTTATTTCTGGGGGTAAATGTTTGGGCTGGTAAGTAAAGCTACCGGTTTGGCGTCATTGCGAGACCCGTAAGGGTCGTGGCAATCCTGCAGGTTATTGTTGGTTTCACCCAATCTACATTTCCGGTATTGAGACTTACCAATGTGCTGTCATTGCGAGAAAATCTTTGATTTTCGTGGCAATCCATTTTAATATCAGCCCCTCTCCCTAACCCTCTCCCACAAAGGGGCGAGGGGATTTGCGTGCTGTCACCCATTTGGCGTGATACAAGTTTGTATCAGACCCGTCAACACCATTACATCTAGCCAAGGACTAAATCACCGTGTTTTTTAATGTGTTCAATAAGCCCGCCATCCTCTAAGAGTTTAATCATTACATCAGGAAGCGGTTCAATTGTCGTAATTGTACCCTTGGTCAAATTCTTTAAAGTTCCGGCTTTAATATCTAAATCCAACTCATCTCCGGCATCAATTCCGTCTGTGTCGCATTCGATTGCCAGAAGTCCGATATTAATTGCGTTTCTGTAAAAAATTCTTGCAAAAGATTTAGCAATTACGGCACCGACTCCGGCAATTTTAATAATCTGCGGAGCGTGTTCTCTTGAAGAACCCAGTCCAAAGTTGTTTCCGGCAACGACAAAGTCGCCTTTTTTCATATTTTTTGCAAAATTTTCATCTGCGTCTTCAAGAACATGTTTTGCAAACTCCTGCAAATCCGAGCGAAGGTGGAATAACCTGCCCGGAGCAATATGGTCAGTTGAAATGTTGTCACCGAATTTAAATGCTTTTCCTCTCATACCAACACCTTCTATCCTCTCAGTTGAACCGGCATTACAAGATACAGGTAATCTTCATCTGATACAGGTTCAAATATTGTTGCCGAAAGCGATGAATTCAGATTAATTTTTATATCTTCGGACTCGGCTATTTTCAAAAATTCCAGAATAAATTTATAGTTAAAAGCAATAGCAAGCGGTTCGCTTGTATACTTAATATCGATTTCATCCTGAGAATTCCCCGCATCGGGAGAGTCGCCGGAAAGTTTTAATGTATTATCCGCAAATTCAAACTTAACAATACTGTTTTTTTCGTTAACCATAACTGCAACTCTTTCAAGTGCGGAAATAAGATCATTTTTCTTAACCAGCGCTTCTTTCGGAAAACTTTGCGGAATCAGCTGATTATATTTCGGGAACTGACCGTGCATTAATCTGGTCACAATCTTTGTTTTATCAATTGTGATTACAATTTTCTTCATTTCTTTACAAATTTTTATTGTATCAGCTTCTGCAATAAGTGATATTTTTGAAAGTTCAGAAAGAACCTTTGAAGAAATCAGCATTTCAAACGGATTACCCTCATCGGTAGAGTTATTTTTTACAACTTCTCTGACTCTTGCAAGTCTGTTTCCGTCAGTTGCAGCCATTTCCAGAATATTTTTATTGACTTCGCATACAACACCTGACAAAAGATTATTAGTTTCATATCCCGCTGCCGCTGAGACGACTTCTCTTATAGCCTTTGTAAAAGGACGTGTTTCTATTTCCATACAGTCGGTTTCTGCAATATTTTCTTCAACCTGCGGAAACTCATTTGCTGAAATACCTATAATATCAAATTTAGAATTTTTGCAGGTAATTGTTGCAGTAGAACCGTTCACTTCAAGATTAATTAACTCATCATTCAATCTTGATAATATTTCTCCGAGTTTTTTTGCCGGAAGTGTAAATCGGCCTTCTGTCTCAACATTAGCATTAATAAGGGTGATAATTGAAAGGTCAAAATCCGTTGCAGTCAACTTTATTTGATTAGAACCGGATGTCTCTATGAGAACATTAGCAAGAACCGGCTGTAACCCTTTAACAACGGTTGCTCTTTCTACAATTCTTATACCGTTTAATAAATCGTCTTTATTTGCAACAAACTTCATATTATACACCCCCAAAAAACTCTTTTCACCTGCTAATTTTAATATAAAAGTGATTTATTTACAATATAGTATTTGACTTTGCGGAGTTTTACATTAAATATTCATCAAAGAGACAATGTAAATATTTGTAACAAAAACACGCCAACCCCTAAAGTTTTAAAAAAAAATGCCGATATAAAAAACATAAGCTGTTCAGAGAATTATTTAGGAAAGGATTAACAGTATATGCGTATCGAAAATGAAATGTTATCAAGATTTAACAAAACGGAGGACAAGTCAATGAATAATTTTGAAATGTCGTTATCACAGGAACTGGATTTTTTCTTTGATAATGTAATGGATACAGTTGTAGACTATTTTAAAGAAGAAATAAAGGTTTAATACCCCGCTATACACATTAAGACTCAAAAATACACATACCCTGTCGGCAAAATCCGGCAATTGCTAACGGTTTGATTAATTTCAAACCGTTTTTCGTATATCAAACACATTTATTCTCTCGTCATTGATAACAAAATTTCCTGCGGAATATAAGTATTTTTGACTCCGGAATCCGTATTTGCAAGAAAGAATTCTAAACTCTCGCCGGACTTAACTCCGATAAGGTCGAACGGAATACAAATATCAATAACATCTTCATACACTATTTTAATCCCTTCCGGATTATCAAGCGTCCACATATTCGGATGAAGAACAGAAGCCAGCCGCGGCGGATAAAGCGTATCACCGACAAGCGTTAGTGTAAGTTCGTGTTCAAACTTTTCAAGTAAAATAGGATATGGATTATCTGTTTTACTTATCAGGCGGATATAAGCCCGGTTAGAAACCTCGGTAGCATTTCTTGTATATATATAAAACTGGTTAATCCTGTCTGTAAAACTAATCTCGCCGGAGCCTTTGTTCACATGGAGCCGGAAATAAATATTTTCATTGTCACAGCCAAAATTAATTTTATCTACATTTTTATTTTCCCTGTAAACAGGCCCGTCAATAAGCGTCAGAGAGCCCGCATTATACCAGTCATCAATACTTGAATTCAACCCGTCAAGTTTTGGTGTAATACTCCGTCTCGGATACTTAAACGGCGCTTCTACTGCTGTTATAATTGTATTGTCCAGATATTCCGGATAATTTTTGCCCAATATAGTGTACACATTTTTCAAACGTTCTCTGTACATATAATCAAAAACAAAATCCTGACCTGAATTATTAGGTTCCCCGTACCACCAGAACCAGTCACTGCCCTCGGCTATCAAAAGCTCGCGTTTTGCATAATTGATATTAGGATTTGCACCTTCCTGTTTGACAAAATTTTCAAAATCTTCTTTTGTTTTCTTCAAATACGACCAGGCTTTATTTTTTTCAGGCTCGCCTATCCAGAACTGAAATGTTTTATCAATCCAGGAGCCTGAGTATATCTTATTGAGCGGCTTTTTGTGATTATCATTTTCTATGTAATCACTTATCAGCACCGTTTCTAGCGTTTCGTCATTTTCTATTAAGGAATAAATTGTTTCTAAAAATTCTTTACCATCATTCTGATAATTTTCCCAACAATTCTCGCAGTCAGAAGCTATAGTAAAAAGGTGATTTTCATCCGGAGAAACCAGAAGTTTATTTTGTATCATTTTAATCTTTTCATACAAATCACCGGCTGCCATCTTAGAATTTATTCCGGCATATTCAAAATTTATAAGATTCGGGATAGATCTGTCTCTGAAAATTATATCTATATCAGAATCTCTGGTCTTGTAATTGTAAACTTTCAAAAGATGATAAGGGTCATTCAAATTACCTTTAAAATCGCGTATAAAATCAAAATTTATAGAACTTGCAAGAATCCCTTCATCCGAAATCGTCCATCTAATTCCTTCTTTTGCAAGCAGATTTAACGTTTTTGGCCCAAGACATAATTCCGGAGGCCACATTCCTTTCGGACGAATGCCAAAAACTTCTTCCACCCTGTCCAGAGCGCTTTTTACCTGATACTTTGCATCATCAAGCATACCCAGCGTTGACGGAAGCCCTTCCGTTGTAATAACTGATTTTAAAGATGCTTTTAAATCAACCAGAATCGGAAGTATCGAATGATAATAAGGGCTGGTTGTAAGTTCTATTCTGCCTGTTTGAATATATTTTTTATAGGCCGGAATAATTTCTTTTATAATTTGTTTCTGAATTTCAAGAATTCTTATACGGTCGTCCTGTGTATATCCGGTTTGTTTATTCCACAGCGCCTGTAATTCAGGATATCTTTCAAAATGAACGGGATCAATCCATACAAGATTAAACAAAGCCATAAGGTCGGACAGTTCCTGAGGTGAAAATTCTTCATAACTTACAGATTCTTTTGAAAAACGTTTCTGAAAGAGGTTTTTATAAGTTTCACTCCGGTAAATCATTGTTTCATATCTGGAGCTGAAAAAATTATTTATAATAAACGCTTTTTCTTCACTCGTAAGTTTATCCGTATCTGAAACAGAAAGCTGTGAATGTATATCATTATATCCGTTTCCAGAGTAATCGATAATTGCATCTATAAGCGCAGGAACAACATTAAAATTCAGTTTCAATTTCGGAAACTTTTCCAGAATTAAAACCATATCCAGATAGTCCTTAACGGCGTGCAGCCTTACCCATGGCATTAAATAAGTGCCTTCAAGTTCATATACAGGCTGGTGCATATGCCAGTAAACCGCAAGAGAAAGTTTCTTAACACGCGTATTCATACTACTTGAGTATACAGGAAATCTGAAATGTTATCAACTTTTATTGATTTGTAAGTTTGTTAAAATTATCCAGATAAGTCTGGGCAAGTTTCGGTTTATCAAGCTGCTTGTATACATACGCCAGATTATAGTGAAATTCAGGTATATCAGAACGCAGCATTATTGCTTTATTTAATGCCGTCTTTGCTTTTTTAATTTCTCCGAGTTTTATATAAGCACAGCTGAGATTATACAAAACGTAAGGATTTTCTTTATTTAAGGAAGCCGCTTTCTTATAATTCTGTACTGCCAAATTTAACCGGTTATTTTGCATATTATAATTGGCAAGATTGTAGTAAGCCTTGTAATATTTTGGATCCGTAGATATTGCTTTCTGATACATAAAAACCGCATTTTCCTGCTCGCCTTTATCTTCAAGAACATTGCCCAAAATCAGCCAATCCTGTGCTGTACGTTCTTTTTCATCAATCTGAAGAATCAAATCCATAGTTTTTTGAAAATTGTTATCGCTATAAAATGCCGTTGCCTGTTTTGACAAATCCTCAGATGCAAAACATGCAGTTGAAAATAATAATAAAGCTGTAATTAAAAATCTTCTCATAATTAGATTATATAAAAAAACAGGAGGTTTATCAAACAAACATATATATTCTCCGGAAGAAGAATTCCAAAGTGAAGAATTGGAATAAGTAAAACTCTACAAACCTCAAACCAGTGATTTGTACATTTCCAAATACTTTTTAGCGCTTTCCTTCCAGCTAAAATCAGCTTCCATTGCAGATTTTCGCATTGCGTTCAAAGTGTATTTGTCCTTATATACATACATTGCTGTGAGAATTGCGTCTTTCATTGCCTGACCGTTGTACCCCCAGAATTTAAAGCCGGTTGAATTATCCAGAGGATATCCTATCACCGTATCTTCCAGCCCGCCGGTTGCACGGACTATCGGAAGTGAGCCGTAGTGCATTGCAATTAATTGAGAGAGTCCGCAAGGCTCAAATTTTGAAGGCATTAAGAAAAAGTCGCTGCCGGCATAAATCTGATTCGCTAAATCTCCTCTATATCCGACATAAGCCCTTATATTCGGAGTATTGTTAGACAGCCAGATAAACAGATTCTCATAAGACTTATCACCGGAACCTAAGAATATAAAGTCCGCTTCAAGATTTCTCAAATCGTTCTCAACTTCACGGATTAAATCAAGCCCCTTCTGGTCAACAAGCCGTGAAATTAGTGCAACAAGAGGTCTTTCAGGATTGTATTTAAGTCCGAAATATTCAAGAATCTTCTTTTTGTTTTCTTCTTTATTTTGAATATTTTTTACATCATAGTTTTTGAAAAGATTTTTATCTGTCTTAGGGTTAAACACGTCATAGTCAATGCCGTTAACTATTCCCAAAAGCTTGCCTGTATGTCCTCTTAAAGTGTAATCCATACCTTCACCATACTCTCCTGTCAAAATTTCTCTGGCATAATTCGGAGAAACCGCAACAATTCTGTCGGAATAATTTATGGCGCCTTTCATCCAGTTAACACGCCCGTAGTGCTCGCAGCCCCATTCGTTAAAGACAATATCTTTTCTCATATTTGC
>CALUSN010000006.1 GCA_944323435.1 Candidatus Gastranaerophilales bacterium
AGGGCAGAATTTGTTAGCGAGCTGTGCGAGCTTAGAAATTCGGGTGAGGGGTTAAACCAACCCATGGAGGTGTGTGCATGATAAGCATTAACACCAACCTGGGCTCTTTAATCGTCCAATCGAACTTAAAAAAATCCACAAACGCCCTTAATACCGCAATCGAGCGCATGACAACAGGTTTCAAAATCAACGGCGCTAAAGACAACGCAGCAAACTACAGTATCGTAACCGATATGGATACGCAAATCCGTTCTCTAGAAGTTGCAGAGGATAATGCTAGTATGGCATTAGACCTGCTATCTACTGCGGATTCGACGTTGGAACTCGTTAACTCACATTTGCAGAGAATAAGGGATTTGGCAGTAACAGCTTCTAATGGAACTTATTCAAAACAATCAAGAGATGCCGTGCAGGCAGAAATCGATGCAAGAAAAGCTGAAATTGAAAGAATAGTTGAAAATGCTGAATATAATGACATAAGGTTGTTTGACTCAATTCAAACTCTGGCAGATGAAGCTGCGGGTATAAACCTTTACAGTGAGATAGTCGCAGAAATTGATACTACATTTAAAGATCTGGGCATAACATCTGAATCTTTTGAAATTTATGACGCGTCAGGAAGTCGTGTTGGAAGTTTTAGTATAAATCAGAATGATACATTGCAGGATTTTTTCGATATACTTCAAACAAATGGTTTAACTGCTTCAATCACAGACGGTGTTATAAGTATCGTATCGACAAATGGCGGATATATTCAGGGAGATCTTGCAGATGAGCTGGGTATCAGTACAAATACCAGAACAATTATTCAGGATACAAGTTACTCCTCAACATTAATGATTGGTCAAACGGTATCAACAACGGCGGATGTGTCTGCAACTCTTGCAGATTTGGGAATTTCAAACAGTTCTTTTGTTATTGCGGATAAAAATAATAATGCCGTTAAAACGGTTCAGGTAAGTTCAACAGAAACAATAGGCGGACTTATAAATACACTGGCAGCAAACAGTATTACTGCTTCAATGACTAACGGGGTTTTGTCACTGACCTCGGCTGATAATTATACAATAACAGGGGAACTTGCAGGGATTTTAGGAATAACGCAAAAAACAGAAACCATTGAATCATCTTATACCCAAACGCTAAATTTACCAATATCTCAGGCTCAGCCGGCTATGTCCGGTACAACAGGTGTTAATACGGTAACTTCTGGAAAGTTTATGAAATCAGTTAGCAGGATTAATACTTCAGGTATCAAATCAGTATCAGATGTTCTTTCAGTGTGGGACACAAATTTTTATAGAACAATATTAGAGGATCCGAATGCAACGGTTAAGATATCAACAACAGAGGACTTAGAACGTTTGCAGAATTGCAGTGGTACTGTCGAATGTAAACTTGTTCTTGCTAATAATATTAATGCTTCAAGTATTGACGATTGGGAACCGTTGAGCATTGCTAACTCTTTTGATGGCAATGGATATACTATCTCCAATTTAACATCAACACAGGGTGCTTTTTTAGAGGTTAATGAACGGGATGATAATACTGATATAGAGATTAAAAATTTAGGACTTGTTAACATTAATATTGATAAAACAGGTGATTATACAGGTACTGTGGGAGCTCTTTTTGATATAGGTTATTTGCAAAGCGATGCAGCTACTTTAGTAGACAATTGCTTTGTTACGGGTTCAATAACAACAGGTGATGTATATATAGGAGGGATTACTGACACTCCTAATGATGATACAAAAATTTCTAATTGTTACACAGATCTGTCTATTCAATGGACTCCTGTAGATGAGGGTAATCCTTTTGGAGATATAGAAAATGTGCATATAGGAGGCATAGCTGG
This sequence comes from Candidatus Gastranaerophilales bacterium, assembly GCA_944323435.1. Classification (GTDB taxonomy): domain Bacteria; phylum Cyanobacteriota; class Vampirovibrionia; order Gastranaerophilales; family Gastranaerophilaceae; genus CAG-196. The sequence goes on from CALUSN010000006.1 coordinate 1,859, forward strand.
TATAATTAACGCAAATCGGAAAGTAGATATATCAAATTGCTATTCTAATGCAAGAATTACAATGTCAGCCGGACAAGGTATAGCACAAATAGGCGGCATAGTAGGATTGGTCGGTTTTTCTTCTACTGCCGGTTTAAAAAATGATATCGGGGAGGTTAATATATCAAATGTGAGATTTACAGGAACAATTAATACAGACAATATAAATGCAGCAGGTGGTATTATAGGTGCCTATATCTCTAAAAATACGTTAACGCTTTCAAATGCATATTTTGATGGAGCTTTTACAGGTTCAAAAAGCGACAAAGCAGGAACTATAGCAGGAGTATGTCCTACGCCGGCAAATGTAAATATATCTTCTGTGAACTCTGCAAATTCATCTAACCCGCTTATTTATAACTGGGGTGTAAATCAAATAAATTTAAATTCCACATTATCTGATATAGGTATAACTAATGGAGATATAATGATACTTAACAAAAATATAAAATCTGGTAATGATAGTTTTGATATTTATGATATTTATGGCTCAAAAACGATATCAGAATTTTTTAGCGAATTGGAAGCGTACGATATAAAAGGAACCATAAGTAACCAAAATATAATTTTCTCGTGTGAAGGGGATTGGTATTTTGATAAAGATGATACTTATATTATGAATACAGCATCTAATGCCTGGGTATTAATTTCCGATCATATAATAAATTATTCCACAATCTATTCCAACACAACATCTTCCAACTTGTCACAAAATACTACACAAACAATAACCAATTCTTCTACACTTGGCAGTTTGGACGGGTATTCAAACGGTAATGGAGAAGTTGTTATTAATAAAGATGGAAAAGTATATGCAACAGTTACATTGAGCACAACAGACACTATCGCGGATTTGATTTCAAAACTTTCAAACTATGGTATAACAGGAACACTCCAGAACGGACTGCTTTCATTTGAAGCTCCGGGAAATACAACCCTTGATTCAGCTAACGGAGGAAGCAACATATTAGATGTATTACATATAGGTTCGGCGCAGCATACAGAAAATATCTTATATAACAACTCTGGTTCAAAATATTTATCTTATTCCGACAATCAGGGTGGCTCTCAGTCGGGTGGAGATACAAAACCGCCGGAAAAACCGGAATATAATGGCGGGATTATTTTTAACGTTATAGGCGGAAATCCTGATGATTTTATTCAAATTGATTTAAGCTTTGATTTTGTTCTTGACATTGACGTTTCAACAGATGAGACAGCCAGAATCGGAATAGAAAATATTGACCGCGCGCTTTCTGCAGTTCAAGCAAAACAAACAGAAATAGGCGCAGTAGAAAATCGGTTTGAATCAGTTCTGGAGGAAATATCTACCAAATATGAAAACCTTGTCTCCTCGCGTACAACCCTGCGTGATGCGGATATTGCGGAGGTTTCGAGCGAATATATCTGCAACCAGATTCTCCAGCAAGCTTCTGCAACCCTTCTTGCAACTGCCAATCAGACGCCTGCAATTGCACTGCAGTTGTTGTAGGGCAGTGCAAAACTTTCCCGCTCGCCCCATTGGGGAGAGCGAAAAGTTGAAAACCTCTCCCGCAAAGCGAGGGGAAAAATTAAAAAAACTCCCAAAGGAAAGAGGGAAAAAGTTGAAAACCTTTCACAAAAAGCGAGGGGAAGGCGCGCTGGCGGTCGATTATTTATTTTTTGGTACGGCAGTAACCGCTCAATACCGTTGCGATTGTTTCTTGAATCCACCCCGCAATAAATATTAAGTTTTGTAACAAATTTTTCTTCTTTTGAAATTGCATATTTTTTAAATACTTTATATATATGTAAGATGTGAGTTACATAAAAGATTTAATCCCTAAATCCCTTCCTAACTAATTTTCCAGCTTCTCCTCCAAGAGAAGTTTTTTTTTAGCTTAATTTCTGAATCTTTTTATATAAATCAACAACTTCTTTTGTCATATTTTTGGGAATAACTATTTTAATTTTTGCGTTTAAATCACTGTAGCCGGAGGTTTTCGGCAACCCCATTTGTTTAAGTCTCAACGACTGTCCGCTTGAAACTCCGGCAGGAATTTTAATATTTATTTTCCCATGCAAAGTGGCTATTTCTTTAGAACAACCCAGAACAGCCTCAGGAGGAGTTATTTCTACTTCTTTTACAAGATTTTCTCCATCAAAATCATATTCGCTGTCTTTAAAGTGAACTACAAAATACAAATCGCCTTTATTGCCGTAAGCATCAGATTTTCCCTCGCCTTTAAGACGAACTTTTTTACCTTCAGTGATTCCCTTCGGTAATTTTACTTTTACGGTTTTGGGGTGTGATACTATACCAGTCCCGCCGCAATTTGAGCAGTATCCGTTTCCGTTACACTGGGTGCACTTTTCTATATCATTAAATGTAACTGATATTGGTTTTCCGTCAAAAATTTCTTTTGCTGTCACATTAAGATTTTTAGTTATATCTAAGTCTTCAGGCTTTGGTTGTCTTGTTCTTTTCTGTCCTGCAGAGCCGCCCCCTCCGGTAAAATCAAAACCTCCGTAATTGCGTCCGGCTCTCTGGTTTCCCATATTTCCCATCATATCGCCGAATAAAGAACTGAAAAAGTCTGAGAAGCCGCTTCCGCCGAAATCAAAGCTTTGAGCCCCGCCCTGATTAAAATTAAAACTGAAGTTTTCAAATCCGGGAGGAGGGGTATAATCTGCCCCGCCCTGCCAGTTAGAGCCCAAACTGTCGTAACGCTGCCGTTTCGCTTTATCTGATAAAACTTCATAAGCTTCGTTTATGTCTTTGAATTTCTCTTCAGCTTCTTTTGTTTTATTTACGTCAGGATGATATTTTCTTGCAAGTTTCCGGTATGCGGACTTAATTGCTGCAGCGTCAGCATCTCTTGAAACTCCGAGTATTTCATAATAATCTTTATATTTCATTGTTAATCCTTCATATTTCTTTATATTTAAATATTAATACAAAAATATGTAAAACCGGTCAAAGTTAATTTTTTTTTAATAATACAATTCTTTATTTGTGATAAAATACATTCAAAGGATTTAAGAATCATGGATATAAAAAAGATATTGTTTAAAACTAATTCTATAGATGTGGAGAAAGCTCTTCCGGATGCACTTGTGCTTTGTTCAAAAGACGGAAAAATTCAATGGGTTAATGATGCTGCTGCAGAAATTTTTGAAACCTCAAAAATGCATTTGTTAACCTCAAAAATTTCTGATTTTATTGAAAATCCTGTTAATCTTATCAACAATTCTATTATTATGCATCGCCCTGTTATAACAAAAAAAATTGACAGGGAAGTTTATTTTGATATGACAGCCCGCGAAATTGAAGAGGGATATGTTTTAGATTTCAGAGATTCTTTTGTTCCGGAGCCTAAAGATGCTAACTGGTCGGAAAACAATAATGTGAATAGGGAAAAGAATAAATTTTTGCTTAAACTGTCTAATGATTTAAAATCTCCGATTCAATCAATTGTAGGTTTTTCTCAGGCAATGGCAGACGGTCTGGGCGGTGAGTTGAACGCACAACAGGAAAAATATATTAAAATAATTAATAAAAATTCTTCTGATTTAATGTATTTTATAGACAAGCTGCTGGAGCTTTCACAAACAGAGTCTGATTTAAAAAAGCCAGATAAAAAAATTTTTGATATCTTAAGTCTTGTACAGTCCGTAGTAAAATTCAATGAACAACTTTTTTCCGATAAAGAAATAAAGATTAGTATATGTACACAGGAAAACTTTAGTAAAACAATTACAAATGATGACGAAATAATTAAACAAATTGTTCAGAATTTGTTAGAAGTTATATACAAAGCAATTGATATGGGAGAAGTTACTATTACACTTTCAAATCCGGATGATGAATTTATTTCTTCAAAGAATCTTACACCGGCAAGTTATACACTTATAAATTTTGCAAGCAATTCTTTACTTCTTGCTGAAAATGATTTAGAATGTATGTTTGATCCTTATAAAATAATTGATACTTCAAACAAAAAAAATATTTTAAGAGCAATTATTCTGTCCGGAGTAAAGAATATGGTTCAATCAATTGGCGGTATTGTCTGGGTGGAATCTAAAATTTTAAAAAATACAACTTTCAATGTATTAATTCCTGATAAGCGTTAGGGGAGCGGGTAATAAAGTTTATGAGCGGTGTATTGCTGAAAAATCTTGTAAAGAGTTATGACGGAACTAAAAATGTAATAGACAATATTAATCTTGAAATCAGGGATAAAGAATTTATTGTGCTGGTCGGCTCTTCAGGCTGCGGAAAGTCTACAATTTTAAGACTTATTGCCGGGCTTGAAGAAATTACTGCCGGTGAAATTTTGATTAATGAAAGAGTTGTTAACAATATTCATCCAAAAGACAGAGATATTGCGTTTGTTTTTCAGAGTTATGCACTATATCCGCATATGAGCGTGTATGATAACATTGCATTTGGTTTAAAAATGCGTAAGTATCCGAAATCTGAAATTTATACAAAAGTCAGGGAGGTTGCAAAATCACTTAATTTGGACGAGCTTTTGGACAGAAAACCCCGGCAGCTTTCCGGCGGTCAAAGACAGAGAGTTGCACTCGGGCGGGCTATTGTAAGAAATCCTCAAGTTTTTTTGATGGACGAGCCGCTTTCAAATCTGGACGCAAACTTGCGTATACAAATGCGTTCCGAAATAAAAAAACTGCATCAAAAACTTCAAACAACATTTATCTACGTTACCCACGATCAAACAGAAGCTTTGACAATGGGTGACAGAATTGTTGTTTTAGATAAAGGAAAAATTCAACAGGCTGATACTCCTGATATTATTTATAACAAGCCTAAAAATAAATTTGTAGCAGGATTTATAGGGCAGATGAATTTTATTGATACCAATATAGAAAATGGAAGGTTTAAAATTCTGGATAAGGAGTTTTATATTCAAAAAGATATACAGGGGGCTGTAACTGTCGCTATAAGAGCCGAAAAGATGATTAACGGAAATGAGGTAATATCTGTTTGTCCTGAAATTATTGAAATGACTGGCGGAGAAAGAATTATTTATTTTAACCTGAACGGGAGTAAATGCTCTGCAAGACTTCCTCTAGATTATCCGATAGGAGAATCTGTTCAGTTGAAAATTTCTGTGAATGACATGTATTTCTTTGATAAGAAAACAGGAGAAGTTATTTAATATGAAAAAAAAATATAGAAATTTAATAATTACAGTAGTTATTATACTTGCATTTTGTGTATCGGTTTGTTTTATTCCGATTGACGCAACACGTTTTATACCTTCAATTGAAAAACAAGTTACAAAAGATTTAGGAATTAATATACATATAGAACGTTTAATTTTGCGTTTAGGTCCGTCATTAAAAGTAAAAGCACCTGCTATGCATATTATGTATGAGGACGGACAAAAATTCGGACAGTTTACAAATGTAAAATTTTTTATTCCCTGGTCATCACTGTTTAAAAATGAATTCATAATAAAAAGATTATATGCAGATAAATTTGTTCTGAAATTAAAGTCAGATGATAAATACCTGAATAAATTAACAGCAAAATTAAATTCCAAAGATTTTGACGAGGTTCCGAATTTGAGACTAAAGGGGTACAGCATTTCGTACTGTGATTGTGATTCTAAAAAGCAATATAAATTAAGCGGAACCGCTTTAAACTTAACTAAAGTTGCAAGTTATCAAAATTTTCAGCTTAAAACTTTGGGAGAATTTTTTATAAATGATAAGAAATATATTTCCTATGACATATCAGTACTTCCTAACATAAAAATACCTGCGAAAAGTTTTCAGTTTGATATTATATCATTCCTGAACCAGATGGAAGATTTGGATTTTTATTCCGACATAATTGCTGATTTAAAATTATATAGCACTCTGAGCGGTGAGACACAGATTTCGGGTCTTGTTAACATTGATAACATTTCTGTACTTGATCCGGTCAGAAAATCACCTAAAAGTTTTATTTATTTGACTTTTTTAGGCGATAAAGTCGGAGTCTTATCTAATATATATGCGGCAAAAGATAAAAGGGTATATATTGACGGTGTTATAAATAATTCAAAGAAAAAAAGCGTTGATTTAAAAGTAAAAACAGATGAAATAAAAATACAGGATTTATATCCAAAAATTAAACTTATGGCTGATTTATCACGCTTCAAAGCAATAAGTACAATAGACGGAAAAGTAAAAGCGGATTTTTCGGTAAAAGGCGATTTCAGTAAGCTGAAATCCTCCGGCTTTTTGACTGTAAAAGAAGGTACTATCAAAGCAAACGGTATTGATATAAACAATATTTCTTCAGAAATAGATTTTTCAAATAATATTATAAATATTACAAATGCAGTCGGCTATGTAAATAATGCGCCTATAATGGTAAAGGGCAGTATAAATAAAAACATTGATATTGAGCTTTTGATGAACAAGGTTGAGTTAAAACACCTCCTGCCTTCATCTCTTGGTATAAAAAGCGGCATTGCTTCCATTGTTGCCAATTTAAGCGGTACACCGGAAAATATAATTCATAAAGAAAATATACAGATAGAAAATTTTAAATGTACAAAAAATAAAAACAGCCTTGCATTTTCAAATCTTAAAATTGACACGAATAAAGAAAATACTGCTTATGTCAACAATATAACAATCAATACAGATAAAACCGAAATGATTAAATTGCCTCTTTTAAAATTGTATATAGACAGAGATGCTATAACCGTTCCGGAAACGAACATTTTTATGCCGAATTCAAAATTAAAAGCAAAGGCAGATATAACAAATTACAATACAAAGGATTTGTCCTTTAATCTGAGTTTAAACGGTTTTATAAATTCCCGTGACATAAAATGTATTAAGTCAAATTTTGCGGCATATCCGGTTAAACTGTCAGTAAACGGAGACAGCAAAGTCCAAAATCTTTGGGTTCAGATTTTAATGGAAAAGGCTTTAATTTTAGATGAGCCGGCTATAATAAATGTTGTTTCCAGAATAGAAGGCAATAATGCTAAGATTGAAGATTTAAGCATTTCATCTTTTACCGGAAAACTATCAAATGAATTTAAAGCAAATCTTAAAGGGCAAAAGAAGCTTATAGTTTCCGGAAATATTGAGAGTTTGACAAAACCTGTCCTGAAAAATATCAGAATTTATATTCCGCAGCAGTTGAATATTTCGTTTTTTAACACTATTGCTCAGCTAAAAGGCGACTTGTTTATAAACGGAAGTATCGACAAGCCTGAAATTGTCGGGCAATTAACTGCACAAAACATAATTAATCAGTTTTTACAGCTTGCGGTAAACAACTTAACAATAGATTTTAATAAGTCTATTGCAATCTTAAATGCCCCGCAATTTAAGATTGGAGATTCTGTTATGGGTATAAATTCTACTCTCTCTACAGATATTTCACGCGGGGTGGTTGTAAAAAATTTAAATATAAAATCTAAATATCTGAATACAGATACATTTTTAATGTACAAAGACAGCCCTGCATTTAACTTTATGCCTGTTACAATCAATCAGGGCAGCATATATTCTGAAAAAGTACTGGCAAATATATATAATTCTCCGCTTTATCTTTCAGCATTGTCCGCTGATATAGCTTTGAAAGACAATGTTTTATCCTTAAGCAATATTTCTTCTGAATTGTTTAACGGCAAATTAGCCGGAGCATTTGATTTTAATCTTAAGGATGAACATTTTAATTCTTCAATACAGGCACGAGGTGTAAGTGCGGCACCGATATTTGACATAATTTCAACAAGGAAAGATTCCGTGAGCGGAATTATGGATTTTGATACAATATTAGGCGGAAATTTAAGTTCAAAGCAATCTTTAAACGGCAAAATAAAGTTTATTGTAAATAACGGCAGAATGGGAACCCTGGGAAAACTTGAACATTTATTGTATGCCCAGAACGTAATTGCCGATAATATGCTCAGGACATCTCTAAGCGTTGTAACAAAAGCAATTATATTGAAAGATACCGGCTTATTTAAATACCTGCGGGGAGATATAGAACTCAAAGACGGAATAGCTGATATTGCATTTTTACAATCGCAGGGACCTCTTATGTCATTGTTTATAAAAGGTGCGTACAATCCAGATACAGATTATGCGAAGCTTATTATTTTAGGACGTTTGTCTGATGAAATAATATCCGGACTTGGTGTTTTTGGAGATTTTTCACTTAATAAACTTATGATAATGCTGACAGGAGAAGAAAATAAGTATAATCTTTTGCCGCAGGATTTTGAGAATCTGCCGCAGCTGCCGACTAAATATACAAAAGAATTCAGGAGTGTCATCAATGGTATTGTTGATAAGCCGAGTTCTGTTATTATGTTTAACTGGGTTTCTTATTCCGAAAAATCGTACAGACAAAAGGATGTTCCGATGACAAATATAAAAATTCCTGATTTTATTGAATCATTGCCAAACTAAATTAATCTATTTATATGATTACTACGGGGCATATTTTTAGTTTATAATATAATCTATGGATTTATTAAAAACAGGGCAGAAGATTAGTATATTTTTTCAGAAAAATACAAAGTTAGTTGAAATATCCTGCGTAATATCAGAAGTATTGGAAGATCGTATTATAATAGAACTTCCGCAATATTTTATGAGATATATAGAATATCTTGATGTTGGCTGCAAGCTTACGGTAAAAGTATTTTCAAAAATCGGTACGGTTGATTTTAATACAATAGTAATTTCGTCACCGTTAGAAAATGATTTTTCGGTTGAGTTGGATTATAATGCAATGAAGTTGACTCCGAATGAAGAAATTCCGGTTGTAAATGCAGTGGAAACGCTCAATATAACTACTGATGATTCCAGATTTTTTAAGGTAAACACTTTTGAAATAGCTACTGAATATTTAAAATTCTACAGCGACTACGAGTTTCAACTAAACGAATCTTTTAACTGTGAGTTAAATTTACCTAAAAACTGTGGTATAATAAGATTTAGGGGTACAGTTATTTATGTAGACCCGGTGTATGATAATGAATTTAAGATTTCATACTCAAATATGACAGAAGATGACAGGCAAAACTTATTATATTATATGTATTTATACACCAATAGTTCTGATTAGGAATGAATATGAAAAAATTAGCAGATAATGAGACAAACAGAACAAAAAGTTCTAAAAATAAAATGTATGATCAAATTGAAAGATGCCGTTTGGATTTGCAGAAAGATCCGACAAATCCTGCGCTTCACATAAGACTGGGAGATTTATACATAAAATGGCATCTGGATATATATAATGCCTGTCAATATATTGATGAAGCTATTACGGAATATCAGCTTGCAATGGAATCATTGATTGATTCTTATGAAATATATTATAAAATAGGCGTTGCTTTTTACCATAAAGGAGAGCTGGATAAAGCCATAAATTATTTTACAATGGCTTTGGAAAAGAAAAATAACTATTATGAAGCATACTATATGCTTGCGGAAACTTTTGTAAAAAAAGCACATTTTACAGACGCTATCGATGCGGCGCAGGCCGCAATACAATGCTCGGCATTAAAGTCCTCCAGCGCACATTATTTGCTTTGTAAGTTGTATGAGGCATCTTCATTTAAAGATTATAAAACAAAACTGAAAGCCTTTGGTGAAAAACTAATTTCAATTATTTTAGTTCCGTTTGATAAAACAGCACAAACAAACATACTGAAAAATATTTTTTATTTAAAATTTTTGCCGCTTTTTATCAAGGGTTTTTATGCAATACAGGTAAAAGATTTTGCAAAAGCAATTCAGCTATACAAAAATGCAATAGAAAAGGCTTCCGGATTTGCCCCATTATACTGTGTTTTGGGAGATATTTATCTTTCTACCGGCTACTTTGAAGATGCAATTACGGAATATAAAATGGCAATATGGCTGGATTCGTTTAATATTGCAGCATACCGTCATTTATGCCGTGCTTATGAAGAACAGGGGGACTATAATCAGGCAATAGAAGTTTATAATAAACTTATTGCAATGGCGCCGAATATGCCGGATTTGTATTCTAATCTTGCTAATATTTACTATATTAAAGGGGAATTTGATCTTGCTATATCAAATTATCAGACAGCAATTACGTTAAATCCAAACAAATCCTGGACAAGTGTTATTGCCCAGACTATGGGATTTGTATATCAGGAAAATAAATCTGATCCTGATGCAGCAATATCTGCTTATCAGACGGCGTATGTACTAACTCCTGACGATATTGACATATATGTTAATCTAGGAAGTGCATTTTATGACAAAGAAGATTATAATAATGCTCTTGCTGTATACAGGCAGGCGCTTGAGCTGCAGCCGCACAATGCAAAAATACATTGTAATCTTGGTTTCCTGTACTGGGGCAAGGGTGATACGGAAGAGGCTATCAAATCTTATGAATTAGCAATTAAGTATAACCAGAACTATGATATTGCATACAATAATCTCGGGGTAATTTATCTGGATGACTTAGGACGTGTTAATAAAGCTATAGAGTTATTCAAAAAGGCCGTGGAAACAAATCCTAATTATGCTTTAGCCCACTTTAATCTTGCAAGAGCAACTTCTATTGTCGGAGATAAGGTTGAAGCTGCAAAATTATACCAGATGGCTCAGGATATTAACAAAATAACTCAGGAAATTGACCCTAGGGATATAGCAGATAAGATAAGCGAACTTTTTGAATCTTAATTTATACCCCTTTACCTGAAATTTTCTTACATGTATAATGTAACAATACCGGAATTAAAGTATGACTGAAGAAGATAAAATCGGAATATCTCATTTAATTCAAAAAGAGTTAAACTCTTCTGATAAAATATTAAAGCCTGATTTTAACCAGAAAACAGGTCGTGAGCTTCTGGCGTTTTATTTGCAGTCAAAATTTAAACAGTTATTGGCATATGATAATAAAGCTGCCGAACCGATTTTTATTGAGGTTCGGTATGATTTTATTCAGAGGTTTTCAAAAAGGCTGATTCAAAATCCCGAAAAGCGTATTATGATTGGTGTTACAGGAGAATCAGCTTCCGGCAAGTCAACTATATGTAAGGAAATCGAAAACGTTATTGAACGTTTTAATATGCCGGTGACAATTTTAACTACAGATAATTATTTCAATGATATCTCCGGTTTAATTAAAGAATACGGAACATTTGATAATTTAAGAGATAACGGCTACGATGTAGATTCCCCAAATAGTTTCCAGCTTGATGTCTTAAAAGAAGATTTAGACAAGATTTCACATGGTGAAGATATTTATTCTCCGGAATATTTGCTTAACGGAACCGGTGTTTCTGTTCCTAAGGCTAAATTTGTACCTTCTAACAAAATCGTTGTTGTAGAAGGTATGGCTTCTATGTTCGGCGATAACAAGGATATTTTCGATATAAAAGTCTATGTGGAAACAGATTTGGATATAAGAAAAGAACGTTTCCTCACAAGAGCTTATACGGAGCGTAATCAGGATTTAGAAAATGCTAAAAAACACTGGGAATATATACTGGGAGCCGGAGAAAAGTATGTAAAACCATACAGAGCTGAGGCTGATATTATAATTAACGGAGATTCCAATCTGGCTTATTTTTCGCAGATTTTAGAATATATACATACAATTACCAATAACTTTGAAGCCTAGGGGTAGGGGTAAATGTAGGGGGAAAGGGGTAAAGGATTGATGAATATTACAGCAGTAAATAGCGTTTCATTTGACGGCAAGCCGAGATTTTTGTCAAAAAACGGACACGAAAATCTTAAAACAATTTTGAAAAATATTAATGCGGAAACAACAATGAAAAAGAATGATTTCTGCTGGAGCTCTGAATTTATTAAATCTGTCGCTCTAAAGAATGAAAATGTAAAAGTAACAGATGGCAGGATGTTACTGGATAAAGTTCCTCAGGAAGATCAGCTGATAAAAGAAAGTATGATTGATGTAGGCAAAACCGAACTTGTAATAGACAATAAATCAGGCGAAATTATTGACTACTATAAAAAATTCTATACCCCATGGTCTAAAGTCTTGAAAAAACTGGAACAGGGACTGGAGACAATAAAAGAAAACCTGAATAATCCGGAAGTTGTGAAAAAACAATGGCTGGGCATGTCAGGATTTACTTCTAAAGGCGCACAAAAGCTTCAGGAAGTAAAACAAGGTAAAAAATCCAATGTTACAACTTATCTTTTATAATCAGTAGATTTATCGCATCAAAGAATAAAGTCACCGCAGCAGTTACTGCTGCGGTGACTGCACGATTCATAATGACAGGTCTCATTTTCTAAACAGAAAAACTCAAAATTCCCGTCCAGTATCCTATATTCTGTAAAATTTATGTCATAGCGAGGGAACAGCCAAAACAGCCCGAAGCAATCTTGAACAAATTCCACAAATAAAAAATGCAGGTTGGGTGAAACCCAACGATAAATATATGGATTGCCACGAAAATCAGAGATTTTCTCGCAATGACGCCCTACCAGAAATCTCATCTACCAGCCCAAATATTTACCCCTGCAATGACAACAAGCTGGTAGTGTCATTTACCAACCCAAAACATTTACCCCCCCCCCGTAATGACGTAAAATCTGACCTAAAAATTTTATTTGTCCAAGATTTGTAAATTTTTTTATTAAAAAGGTCGGGCACACATACGTGTGCCCGACCTTTTTTATTTTCTATAAATTATCCCCTATACATTGCAAGCGCAAACGCCGTCTTTGCAGCAGTAGTTCAGAGCTTCCTGAGCTTCTGCCATTCTTACTTTAATACGACCGTCTACTGCAATACCTTCACCTGTTTTTTCAGAAATCAACAACGGGTTGATATCTAATTCGTCGATGAATTTGAAGTCGTTAACTAATTGAGATAATCTCAATAAAGTTTCTTCAATTTGTTCCATCTGAGCAGGTTTAGTACCTCTTGCGCCTTCAAGCAATTTATAAGCCTTAACTGACTTAATCATTTCTTTAGCGTCAACGTCAGTCAGCGGAGCAATTCTGAAAGTTACGTCCTTCATAACTTCAATGAATACGCCGCCTAAACCGAACATCATCATAGGTCCGTATTGAGGGTCGGTTGCAATACCGCAAACCATTTCTCTGTTGCCTTTTACCATTTCTTGAATGATAACGCCTTCAAGACCTTCAAGAAGTCCTTTTGCTTCGAGCTTAGAAATCAAGTCTTTATATTCAGCTCTCAATTGTTCAGCAGATTGAATGTTAACTCTAACACCGCCTACGTCAGTTTTGTGAGAAGTTGTTTTTGAAGTCATTTTCATAACAACCGGATATCCAATAGAATCAGCTATTGATACAGCTTCGTCTTCGGATTTTGCAAAACCTGATTTACATACTCTGATTCCGTAAGCGTCAAGTACATCAATTGATTCTCTTGTAGTTAACTGATCTCTTCCTTCGTTAACTGATTTTGCAATGATTTCCTGAGCTTTTTTGTAATCAACATCAAATGCAGGGATTTTGCCTTCTGCTCTTTCCATCCATAATCTCTGCTGATTCAATCTGTTTAAGCCGTCAGCAGCTTCTTCTGCGTACATAAAGAACGGCATATTAACATCCATATCAGAAATCTTGTTGAAGAATTCGCTCTTGGTCATAAATACACCGATAACAGGTTTTTGCGGATTCTTAGCCTTGATTTCCATAAGTGCCTGAGCAACATCAATATCTTTCAAGCCAAGGAACGGAAGATAGATTGTGATAATCATATCAACATTTTCATCAGCTATAACTGTTTCTAATGTTTGCTTGTAGTGCTCGATTGGAGCAGAAGCAATCATATCTACAGGGTTTTTAACAGAAGCTGCAGCCGGTAAGAAGCTTCTTAACTTTTCTTTTGTAGCGTCTGTTAATTTAGCCATCTGCATGCCGTGTTCGCAAACAGCATCTGTTGCCATAATACCGGGACCGCCTGAGTTTGTAATAATAGCAACTCTGTTTCCTTTAGGAATAGGGCAGTTTGCAAAAACTTTAGCGGTTGCGAACAGGTCTTTAAGAGAGTATTCTCTGATTACACCTGATTGCTGCAACAAAGCATTGGCAGCCTTATCAGCACCTGCTAAAGAGCCGGTGTGAGACGATGCAGCGCTTGCACCTGCTGCAGAACGTCCAGCTTTAAGTGCAAGAATAGGTTTTTTCTTAGAAATTCTGGTAGCTAATTTTCTAAAGTTTGCAGGGTTTTGAATTGATTCCATATAGAGAAGAATTTGTTCAACGTCAGAATCATTTTCCCAGTATTCAAGAGCGGTTTCAGCGTTAACATCAGCCTGATTACCGATTGAAATAAATTGTGCAAAACCAAGGTTGAGGTCTTTTAAGATGTTTAAAATACCGCCGCCTAAAGCTCCTGATTGAGATACGAAACCGATGTTTCCTCTCTCAGGCAGAGATTCTGCAAAGCAGCCGTCCATTCTGATGTCAGGGTGAGTGTTTACAACACCTAAGCAGTTAGGACCAACACATCTCATACCGTATTCACGGACTTTTGCCAACAATTGTTTTTCAAGTTCAGCACCTTCAGCGCCTGTTTCTTTAAAACCGGCTGTAATTATGCATAAGCCTTTGATACCTTTTTCGTGGCATTGATCAATTGTTGAAAGTACAAATTTTGCATTAACAACAATGATTGCCAGATCAACTTCTCCGGGAACTTCCAGTACAGAAGTGTAAGCCTGTAATCCTTCAATTATACCCCCTTTCGGGTTAACAGGATAAATTTTACCGTTAAAATTGTATTCCTGTAATCTTTTCATAATATCTGAACCAATTGTGTGTTCTTTGGTAGAAGCACCAATAACCGCAATTGATTTTGGTTTCATGATTTTGTCTAAAACGTTCATTAGTCTCTTCCTTTCTTGTTTTTAAAAACCACATTTAAATTATAGTACAAACACTGTTTAAGAGGTAATAAAATATATAGTTTTGTTAAAAAATATTCATGCTAAAATAAGAAATATGCAACATAAGGGATAAATGAAAGGAATTAAATGATGGAAAAATTAGCAGATATTGGCGTATTTGGCGGCTCGGGGTTTTATAAATTTTTGGAGGATATAAAAGAAGTTAAAGTTGAAACACCTTACGGCATGCCGTCTGACAGCTTGTTTATCGGAAAAATCGGCTCACACAATGTAGCGTTTATGCCGCGTCATGGAAGAAGTCACACAATTCTTCCTCATTTAATTAACTACAGGGCAAATGTTTGGGCAATGAAAGAAGTCGGCTGCAAGAGGGTAATTTCTCCTTGTGCTGCAGGAAGTTTGCAAAAACATGTTGAGCCGGGGCATTTTGTAATCTGCGACCAGTTTGTAGACTGGACAGACGGCAGAAAGACAACTTTCTTTGAAGGTCCGATTGTAACTCACCCGTCCGCTGCCGAGACTTACTGTCCTGAACTTAGAAAATTAGCAATTGATACAGCAAAAGATCTGGGAATAAAAGTTCACGAAACAGGTACTGTTGTTGTAATAAACGGTCCTAGATTTTCAACAAAGGCAGAATCAAAGTTCTTTACGTCTCAAGGTTGGGAAGTTATTAACATGACAGCGTTTCCGGAAGCTTATCTTGTGAAAGAAATGGATATGTGCCCGTTGAATATTTCTCTTATAACTGATTATGATGCAGGTCTTGTAGGAGATGTTCCTCCGGTTTCTCACCATGAAGTTATTCAGGTATTTAATAACAATCTGGATAATTTGAAAAAGCTTTTATTTACTATGATAGAAAAAATTCCTGCTGAAAATAACAATTGCGAATGCGCACAGACAAGAAAACATTCGCAGCTGTAATTTCAAATATTAAGACCTCACCCGAACCCTCTTTTGTAAGGATAGGAAACGAGACTAAGGAGAAAAAATGATATCGTTTATAGTGGCAAAATTATTTTATTTCTATTATTTGCTGTTGATTATAAGAATTTTCTTAACCTGGCTTCCGAATATTGACTGGAGTCAGCAGCCGTTTTATGGTTTGCGCTCAATCACGGATCCGTTTTTGAATATTTTCAGAAATGTGATTCCGCCAATTGGAATGCTTGATATATCTCCGATTTTAGCAATAATTTTATTAATGGTTCTTCAGGGAGTTATTTGCGGATTCTTGCAAGGGTTAGGCTTATGATAGATATTGAGCTTATACAAAAGGCTATAGCTTTAACTCAGAGCGGGAAAGTTCAGGAAGCAAAAGAAATTTACGAAGATTTACTTAAAAAAAATCCCGATGACGGAAATTTATTATCTGTCTACGGGCTTTTTTATGTAAACATCGGGGATTATGATAAGGCGTGCGAACTCTTGAGACGGGCGTGTGAAATTAATGAAACTTTCGGGACTATATCAGCCCTCGGGTTTGCGGAATTTGAACGGGGAAATTATCTTGAAGCTGCACAAATTCTGGAAAAAGCTATTACTTTAGGCGAAAATCCGGATATTTACAACAAACTTGTAATGAGTCTTTTTGAAATCAGAAGTTACAAGAAGGCAGTTGAGTATGCGGATAAAATGTACGAACTGTATCCTGACGATGTGAGAGCAGTTGCAAACAAAGTCAAGGCTTTAACCCGGACAGGGAAACTTATCGAAGCGGAAAAGCTTTGTGTTGAGGCACTTAAGAAGAATCAGGAAGCCGCGTCTTTATGGTTTCATCTCGGGTTCTTAAAGGAACTTATCTATTGTAACGATAAGCAGGCAAAAGAATGTTATCAAATTGCCTCTGACCTTGGAAATCCGGAGGCTGATTATAATATTGCAGTAAGCGCCCAGAAACTCGGAGAGTTTGAAGAGGCGGAAAAGCATTACAAAATAATGCTTCAAAGATTTCCTAATGATATTAATACAATAACTTCGCTCGGCATGTGCTATTTGACTCAAAAAAAGTTTAAAGAAGGTTATGACCTGTTTTTCAGACGGGATAAATCTAAGTTTAAAGACTTATCAAATAATTTCTGGAAACCCGGAGATAAAATTGATGATGAAATCAATATAATATGCGACCAGGGTTACGGCGATCATATTATGTTTGCAAGATACTTACCATTTTTGAAAGATAAAAAAATTACTGCAGGCTGCCGTGAGAGCCTGAGAGAACTGTTTTCCAAAAATTATGCAGAAGT
This sequence comes from Candidatus Gastranaerophilales bacterium, assembly GCA_944323435.1. Classification (GTDB taxonomy): domain Bacteria; phylum Cyanobacteriota; class Vampirovibrionia; order Gastranaerophilales; family Gastranaerophilaceae; genus CAG-196. Next base: position 19,020 of record CALUSN010000006.1, read on the forward strand.
AGATTTTATTCCTCATGAAGAGTTGAATCCGGATAATCAAACGCTTTTTATAACAGACCTTGCGTACGCTTTAAATATGGATTTTGATAATATTCCGTTTGCGGAAGGGTATTTGAATGCGGAAAAAGCTGTAATTGAAAATTCCAAACCCAAAGTCGGATTCTGCTGGGAAGCCGGAAGCGCCGGAATCAGGACTATGATTAACCGGACAATCAATATAAAATTCTTTGAGAAAATGCTGGATCTGGAAAACATACAAGTTTATTCTTTTCAAGTAGATGACACACTGGACGGCAACGGCAGATATCCGCAGATGATTAATCTGGCAAAAGATTTTAAGAATTTTTCCGATACGGCATCTGCTCTTAAGGCAATGGATGTTGTAGTGACTGTTGACACTTCAGTTGCGCATCTTGCAGGCGCTCTAGGGGTTAAAACTTATCTGATGCTTCCTTATGCCGCTGATTGGAGATGGTTCAGAGATACAAAAACAACCCCGTGGTACCGAAGTGTTGAAATCTTTAAGCAGCAGGATTGTATCTCGTGGGAAAAAGAAATTAATGAAATAGTTGAAAATCTAAGGGTTTTAAACTAACAAAAAACAAAATTTACAGGGTTTTTATTTTGTATGGTAAAAATGAATTTCTTATCAAAACCTGTATGGAAAAATTTTTCTGATGTGAAGCTCTGCTCTTTTTCGCTTAATAAACAGGGGCTGGGTGAAATAAGCGCCAAAGTTTCCCATAGGCGTGATAATTATTATTTAACAACACTCACCGCTAAAGACGGCAAAACTCTCGGAACGGATAGTTTTGGTATGTATCCGGAGGAAAAGCGGATGTTCGATTTTGATATAACAACGCTGCCGTTTTTCAGAGGGAAATTCCGTTTGGGCGAACTTATGCGTCTTATAAGCATTATGGAAATGTTTGAAAATAATCTTGAATTTATGGAATTATATTCACGTGAAACCGCTATCAATTTTCATGCAAAATACGGATTTCGTCCTGACATAAAAAGGTTTCTGCACAGGGACATGACACTTAAAACAATATCAGAAGACATAAGGTTTGAAGAGCTTTCTCAAAAAGCAAAATTCCTGATTAATAAAGTTAAATCAAGTACCAGCGGTGAAGAGCTGCGAAACCTTTGCCGGCTTACCTCAAAACTTGCTGATGAATATCTGCAAAAAGTTAAAAATCTGCAAATTCAGGAACAGAAAATGTTTCTGTTTAAAGAAGGGTTTGATATGAAACTCAATAAAAATGATATTTTACAGCAAAAAGACAGGTTTAATGATTTGTTTGAAAAACACGGAATCGATTATAAAATCTAAACTCCTGAACCTTTGACTTCAATTTTTTTCAAACGCTGTTCAATTCTTCTGTACCATTTTAATTTTCTCTGGAAAAGAGTTTCATACCCTTTAAAATTAGCATGACTTATATCATAGAACTGTTTGTCGCATAATTCTTCAAGCGTTTTGCCGAGAAAATGCGTATATTCTTTTCTGTCAGGCTTGTCACTTGTAAGTTCTATTACTTTACCCATCTCAACAAGAACCTCCGGTCTGTTGTCTCTGAGGAACATATAATTAACCGCAACCGGCATGAGATGAACTTTGCCGTATTTTTTAGCGGCTTTTTCCGCTATATAAGTTAAGCCTGATTGAAGCTCAATAGGTCTGTAATTAGGCGGTTTAATTATTCCCTGCGGAAACAGGTAAAGAATGTTATTTAAATCTCCCAGAACATTAACAGAATATTTTATAGCCTCCATAGATGCCTGCGGAGATTTTTTGTTAACATTAAATGCTCCGCCCCTTCTTAAAAGCGGAAACCGGTTAAGCTCTTCCACCATCAATCGGATTTCTTTTTTGAAAATTCTGTTACAGATATTATACCCGACAATTCCGTCCCACCAGTTGCTGTGAGGAGCAAATAAAATTATAGGAGTATTCATATCTCTTAAATAAAAATTTTCAGCCCCTTTGTACCTGAACGCATAGAATCGGTTTTCCAGCATTCCGTAGAAAAATCTGTCAGCTACCCACAACCAGAACGGTGAAGTTTGCGCCGGACGGAACTTCTCGTCAATATTCCTTAACTTTGTCGGCGGTACCTGTGAATATAAATCCTCTAAGTTTATAAACATATTATTTATAATACACATCTAAACTCTTTTTGTGAACACTTTTTATGTCAATTTTAATTAAAGTTTACAATTTGTTTCAGAAGGATTCAGGAGGCATTGGAAACAGTATTTGTTAGTTAAATAGTGAATAAATTTGTTAATCATATGTAAATTTGTCAAGTGTCAATAAATTTTGCGAAAGGTCAGGAACTAAATAGTTGTTTCTCCAAAAGTATAACGGCAAGGCGAGGACGTTAAATTGATGATAACAGACAGGTGTATTGAAAAGCAGGTATGTTTATGCTGGCATAGCGATGGTTGAACAATAACGCATATTCTCTCTCCCGCATTTTAGCTTTCGCCAGACAGCCGCTATGCCGAACTCTTCACTAATCGCATTATTTATTGTATTATAATTTTAAGAGGAATACAATGATTAACAAGAAAACGAGACTTGCTATTATAGTTCCGTGTTTTAATGAAGAGTTGGTAATAAAATCAACGGTTGAAACTCTTATTAAAGTTTTGGATAAACTAATTTTTAAAGATAAAATTTCAAAAGACAGCTACGTTTATCTTGTAGATGACGGCTCAAAAGACAGAACATGGGATATTATTGAAGAACTTCATTTATCATATGGAAAACGCGTAAAAGCATTGAAATTTATCCGTAATTACGGGAATCAAAAAGCTTTGATAGCAGGGCTTCTGGCGGTAAAAGAAATCGGATGTGACTGTGCTGTCTCAATTGATGCCGACTTGCAGCAGGATGAAAATGCAATAGAAATTTTTATAGATGAGTTTTACAAAGGGGCTGAAATAGTCTCCGGTATTAGAAATGACAGAAAAACAGATTCATTTTTTAAAAGATTCACCGCAATTTGTTTTTATAAATTGATGAATCTTCTGGGGGTAAAAATTCCGCAAAACCATTCTGATTTCAGGCTTGTAAGTAATAAAGCACTGGAAATTTTTGAAAAATACCATGAAGAAGGTTTGTTTCTTAGAGGATTTTTTCACGAACTCGGACTAAAAACATCTTATGTGCATTTTGATGTAAAACCAAGAATGGCGGGAAAATCGAAGTTTAATTTCTTCTCGCTTACAAGTCTTGCGCTCAACGGAATAACAGCATTCAGCATAGTCCCATTGAGAATAATTGCAGTTCTCGGGGTGCTTACAGTTCTGGGGAGCTTTCTTCTGGCGCTTGAAGTTATATTTGAAAAATATTTTCTGCATGATATGCCGAGCGGCTGGGCAACACTTGTTGTTCTGATGGCGTTTTTCGGAGGCGTTCAGATATTCTGTCTGGGAATAATAGGTGAATATATCGGGCAGATTTTTAATGAAGTTAAGGCAAGACCGAGATATATTAAAGAAAAACAGTTGTTATAATTTTTTCCAGAAAGGTCGAAAGTTTCTGATATCTTCAAATGTGTCTTTAAAATTTCCGTTAAAGCGCAGCGCTCTGTCATCTATTATAATACTTGTGTAAGGACTTTTTATGTTTGTAATATTACTTATGAATGCAGTTAAATTGTATTTCTCCAGCCATTTTTTTGCCAGATTTTTATCTCTTGCTGTGAAAATTTCTATCCGGTATTCTTTGGCAATATTTTCCAAAAATTCTTTTGCGCCTTCCCTTGGCGGCGAAATCTCGTGTTCACAGTAGTTTCCTTCATATGTATTTAAAACTCCGTCGAGGTCAATTAATAATGTTTTCATCAACATGATTGAGATACTCCCAGCATATTATTTGTTTGCAAAAATTATTTATCAATGATAGCATTTTCATTTTGCTTTTGCAATGATATAGTAAAATAATAAGAATAAAAATAGGGTATGTGTCCTATTTTAGTTTAACAAGGATATTATAACGGAGGAAAAATGCTGCGTCTGCCAAAATATTTGAGACGTCCAATTATAGATACGGAAAAAACAAAAAAAGTCCGGCATATTCTCAAAGCAAAATGTCTTAATACTGTTTGCGAAGGAGCAAGATGTCCGAATAAGAGTGAATGTTATGCTCACAATACAGCAACATTTTTGATTATGGGGGCTGTTTGCACAAGAAATTGCAGGTATTGCAATATTTCTCCTGCACATCCGGAACCTTTGGATATAGATGAGCCAAAGCATGTTGCGGAAGCTGTGCAGGAACTCGGCTTAAAATATGCCGTGATTACATCTGTTACACGTGATGACCTTCCGGACGGAGGAGCCGGACATTTCAAAAACTGTATTGAAGAGATACGGAAAATTTCAGATGCAAAAATTGAAATTCTGACGCCGGATTTTAAGGGAAATAAACACTCGCTCGATACTATAATCGCTGCATTTCCGGAGGTTTTTAATCACAATATTGAAACAGTGAGAAGAATTTTTAAAACCGCAAGACCGCTGGGAGATTATGACTGCTCTCTTGGAGTTCTGCAATATATAAAAGAAAACTCTTCAATTGTTACAAAATCCGGTCTCATGGTAGGTTTAGGAGAAAATTTAGAGGATATTGAAGAAACTCTGATTGATTTAAAAAAATCCGGAGTAGATATTTTAACTATAGGACAATATATTCAGCCGTCAAAATTACACCTTAAAGTTGCAAAATATTATACTCCGGATGAGTTTGAAAATCTGAAAAATCTTGCGCGCAAAATAGGGTTTAAAAACTTTCAGATAGGACCTCTTGTCAGAAGTTCATATCATGCAAAAAATACATTTGAAAACTGCTTGAAATAAATTACATAAACAAGTACAATTTAATTAGATATTTTCCGGTATAAAGAAGAGAAAAAAATGACAGTGCTGCAAGATGTTAACAGATTAATTAATATAGGTTTTTCACTCCATGAAGCAGGAAAGTTTGAAGAGGCTGAGGATGCTTATCAGGAAGCATTGGTGCTGGATAATGAGAATGCCGAGATTTACAACCTTCTGGGTGTTTTAAAACTCCAGCAGCAAGATGTTATTTCTGCGATAAATTGGATTGAAAAAGCAGTAGAGCGAAAGCCTGAAGCGTATTTTTACGAGACTCTTTTTCAGGCGTATGTAAGAGCAGGACTCTATAAACAGATTGTGAAACGTGAAAATGAGGTTTTGAAATTATTTCCGGAAAATTTTTCACTTTTGTTCAATATAGCGCTTGCAAATACAAAGACAAAAAACATAAAAGCTGCAATAAAATTTTATGATAAAGCGCTGAAAATTAATCCCGGCTCTTATGACGGATGGTTTAATTTATCACACCTGTACAGTATCGAAGCGGAAACTGATAATGCAGTTTCTGCACTTGAAATATGTAAAAAAATCCGGCCGAAAGATATTGATATAGATTATTTTTTGAGCCTTGCGTATATGCGTATAAAAAATTATGACAAGGGTTTGAAACTATTTGAAACAAGATTGTGCAGGGAAACAGCAACAGCACTTCAAAACAAAACATATCCTAATAAAGCCTCTAAAGAAAAGCTCTGGAGAGGTGAAAATATACAGGATAAAACGGTTTATGTATACTATGAAGCTGGTTTCGGTGATGTAATAATGTTTGCACGATATATTCCGCTTCTTGCAAATCGGTGTAAAAAAATACTATTTTTACCGCAAAAACCGCTTGTCCCGCTGTTTCGCGAAAACCCGCTCGGGATAGACGTAATAATTGATAAATTCATTCCGGAAAGTGATATAGATTTTGATGTACACGTTCCGTTATTGAGCCTTCCTTATCTTTTAGGTCTGAAAGGGAATAAAGTTTTTGCATATCCGGAAGGGTATTTGAGAGCAAATAAAGAGCTTGCGGCTGAGTATAAAAAGAAATTTTTTGATAATGACAAAATAAAAGTCGGAATAAAATGGCAGGGAAATACGTATTATGATCAGGACAGAGTGATTCCTGTCAAATATTTTAAACCGCTTATGGAAATTGAAAATACGCAATATTATTCATTTCAGACCTTTGAAGGTTCGGAAGATACTAAAGATTTGGACGGAATTATTGATATCGGAAAAGATTTGATTGATTTCGGACAAACTGCGGCAGCTTTAAGTAATTTGGATTTAGTCATCTGTAATGATACATCTCTTGTTCACCTTGCAGGTGCCATGGGTATTCCTTGCTGGGTCTTATTGCCTTATGAAGTTAATTGGAGATGGCATACCGATTTGAGTGTTTGTGACTGGTATAACAGCGTAAAACTTTTCCGCCAGCATAAAATCGGGGATTGGAAAAGTGTATTTGATGATGTTTTGAAAGAAATGCAGCCGGATTAAAAAAGAATCAGTAAAAACTTTTTTAAAAAATTTATATTTTCTCTTTATCATGTATAATTTATAAGAGAAACGGAGAAATATAAATGAGTAAATATTTATTGGAAGTCGGTGTTGAGGAATTGCCTTATAAATTTATACCTATGGCAATTTCACAATTAGAAAACGGTTTTAAAACTTTTCTGGATGATAACAAAGTAAAATTTGATAAGATTAAAGTCATGGCAACACCAAGGCGTCTGGCTGTCATTGTTGACGGGTTATCTTCTTCCCAGCCGGATGTGGAAAAAGTTGTTAAGGGTCCTATTGCAAAAGCTGCATTTGATGAGAACAATAAACCTACAAAAGCAGCGGAAGGTTTTGCAAACAAAAACGGCGTCGGAGTAAATGACCTTTATGTAGAAGATAACTACGTATACGCAAAAATATTTATCAAAGGTAAAAACACAAAAGATTTGCTTCAGGAAAATGTTCCTTTAATATTTTCAAAACTTCAGGGACCGCATTTTATGAGATGGGGAAACAACGATGTTAAATTCTCACGTCCGATTAGATGGGTTCTTTCGCTCCTTGACGGGGAAGAAGTCAAAGTCAGAATTATTGATAAAGACTCTTCTAATATTACAAATGGACACAGATTCTCTAAACAGAATATTGTAATCAATAATCCTGATGAATATGTAAATAAATTAAGAGATGCAAAAGTTATAGTCGATCAGGAAGAAAGAAAAGAGCGTATTTTAGAATTAACTAAAAAAGAAGCAGATAAACTTAATGCAATTACTAAGATTTCCGATGACTTGTTGGAAGAAGTAACTTTTCTCTGCGAATGGCCGGTTGCTGTAGTATGCAATTTTGATGAAGCTTTCCTTACAATTCCGCAAGAAGTTGCGGTTACGGTCATGGAAACTCATCAGAGATATTTTGCGCTCTACACTAAAGAAGGTAAATTAATAAACAAATTTATTACTATTACAAACTATGTAGGTGATGAGTTTGAAAACATTAAAGCCGGTAACTTGAGAGTAATCAAGGCAAGGCTGGATGATGCGGTATTTTTCTTTAACGAAGATACTAAAAAACCTCTTGAATCTTATGTTGAGAATTTAAAAGGCATGACTTTCCAGAAGGGAATGGGCTCTGTTTACGATAAAACTCAGAGAATAATTAAGCTTTCCGAAAAGATCTCGTCAGAGCTTGGAGTAAACAAGCCTTCAATCAAGAGAACGGCAGAGCTTTGCAAAGCCGATTTAGCGACAAACCTTGTATTTGAATTTACGGAGCTTCAAGGGTTTATCGGGGCAGATTATGCAAGAGTATCCGGAGAAGATGCTGAAGTTGCGGAAGGTATTAAAGAACATTATTTCCCGCTCAATGCCGACAGCGAAACCGCAAAATCAATCGAAGGTCAGATTGTAGGTATTGCAGATAAAATCGATACAATTTGTGCAGTATTTGTATCAGGTAAAAAACCAACAGGCTCTTCCGACCCGCTGGGCGTAAGACGTGCAGCTTTAGGTATTATTAAAACAATTCTTGAACATAACTTAAAACTTGATATTTCAAAATTGATTGATGAAACATTAGAACTTCTTCCGATGAAGGCTGATGTTAAAAAAGACGTGGAAGAGTTTTTTGTTCAAAGATTGATTATTTTTATGAATAACGATTACTCAAAAAATATTCTGGAAGCATGCTCAACAAATAATCCTTGCAAAGACTTCTGCGATTATTCTGAAAGAGTAAAAGCAATTTCAGGCGGAGTCGATGAAAAGCTCGTTGAAAACGCCAACAGAGTTCTTAGAATATTAAAAGAAGAAGCCGGTGAAATTAAGCCGGAACTCTTTGTACTTGATGCAGAAAAGGATTTGTACAAGGCAATTGAAGGCGTAAAATTTGACGGTGATTACAAAAAATATCTCAAAGAATTAACAGACATAAATCCTGTTGTTACAAAATTCTTTGACGATGTTCTTGTAATGGACAAAGACGAAAAAATTAAAAATAACAGGCTTGCACTATTGAAGAGTTTGAAAAATAAGTATATAATACTAACAGATTTCTCAAGATTGTAAAAAATTGTAACAAGTTCCGTAAAAACAGTCAATTTTTATCTTGAGGAGACTTTATAAAAGTACAAGTGAAGGTAGTAAAAACAAAGAGGTCGTTATGTTCAACCTGAAATTTTTAAAGTCACTGAAACAAGCATTAGATACAAAAGCAAACTTATTAACATTCTCTAGCGGTCAAAGGCAGATGAATGAGAGTTATATAGAGTCATTGTCAAGCAATGAACTAAAAATAAAAGCTGACGAACAGAGGCTGGAAGCAATGGTCAGACAACAATTAAAAGAAGAGTTTCCGAACATTGAAAAGAGTTCTTCTTACGACTTACTGGTTGACGCTGTCATCCACAATTACAAGTCAAAACAGCTTCAAGCCATGGACAATACTGAAGTTAAGTAGTTTTGTCAATTAATAAAAAAACATAAAACCGTCCGGTCTATATCCGGACGGTTTTATATTGATTGTTATTTTCAGCAGGTTGCCGGTTGTTTATATTTCATTTATAATAAAGCAGTTATGAAATATAGAGAAAATGTTCGGAATTTTTGTATAATAGCACATATTGATCATGGGAAATCAACACTTGCCGACAGGTTATTGGAAGCGACAGGAACAATTGCAGAAAGAGATATGCAGGATCAGCTTCTGGATACAATGGATATTGAACGGGAGCGGGGTATTACTATCAAATTGAATGCCGCAAGAATGAATTATGAGGCACAAAACGGCGAAAAGTATATTTTTAACCTGATTGACACTCCGGGGCATGTTGATTTTTCGTATGAAGTTTCCCGCTCGCTTGCTGCTTGCGAAGGTGCTTTGCTTATCGTGGACGCTACTCAGGGGGTTGAGGCGCAAACGTTAGCCAATGTTTATATGGCAATAGAGCAGAATCTGGAAATAATTCCTGTTATCAATAAAATTGACCTTCCGTCTGCCGATGTCGAAAGGGTTAAAGAAGAAATTGAAGAAATATTAGGAATTGATACTTCTATGGCAATTCCTGTAAGTGCAAAAACCGGTTTAAATATTGATCAGGTTCTGGAAGCTATTGTAAAATACGTTCCGCCGCCTGTTGATACTTCTGAAAAACCTCTAAGGGCGCTTGTTTTTGACAGTGCTTACGACCCTTATCTCGGAACTTTGTGCTTCTTTAAGATTATGGACGGCAAAATGAAACTCGGGGATAAAGTTAAATTTATGGCGTCCGGAAAAGAGTATGAAATTGTTGAACTCGGGTATTTAACACCTCACAGAGTTCAGGTACGGGAGCTTGTCTGCGGGGATGTAGGGTATTTTGCAGGCTCAATCAAAGAGATTACAAGATTTGTAGGTGATACGGTAACACACGTTGAAAATCCCGCAGGAGAGCCTTTACCCGGTTACAAAGAAGCGCTTCCAATGGTATTTTCGGGCATGTATCCCGTTGATAATGAAGATTACCACGAACTTAAAGAGGCGCTGGAAAAACTCAAACTTTCTGACAGTTCAATTACATTTGAGCCGGAAACCTCAAGTGCGCTTGGTTTTGGATTCCGCTGCGGATTCCTTGGTATGCTCCATATGGAAATTGCTCAGGAACGTCTGGAGAGAGAATATGCTCTCTCTATTGTTACCACCGCACCTTCTGTTGTATATAGAGTCCATAAAACAAACGGCGAGGTTGTGGAAATCGATAATCCGGCAAATCTGCCTGCTGCGCAATACAGAGACTATATAGAAGAACCGTATGTAAAGGTCTCGATAATTACTCCGAATGATTATGTCGGGACTCTGATGGATTTATGCCAGACAAAACGCGGTATTTTTATTAACATGAATTATCTGGACAAAGTCCGTGTTGATTTAATCTACCACTTGCCTTTGAGTGAAGTTATTACTGATTTTTATGACCAGTTAAAATCACGTTCAAAAGGATATGCAAGTCTGGATTATGAATTTGAGGATTACAAGCGTTCAAAGCTTATCAAACTTGATGTAATGCTTGCGGGCGAAGTCGTTGACGCGCTTTCGGTAATCTGTCATGAGGACAATGCTTATTATATCGGGCAGAAATTGACTGAAAAATTAAAAACAATTATTCCGCGCCAGATGTTTGAAGTCCCGATTCAGGCGGCAATCGGCGGAAGAGTTATTGCAAGAACCAACATTAAAGCTTTAAGGAAAAGCGTTCTGGATAAATGCTACGGCGGTGATATTACCCGTAAGCGCAAACTTCTGGAAAAACAGAAGAAGGGTAAAAAGCGCATGAAAGCAATCGGGCGTGTAGAAGTCCCGCAGGAAGCTTTTATGGCAGTTTTGAGTCTAGATGAGGATAAGTAGCCGGGCTATGGCAGATAGGATTATAATTTTTTCGGGCAAACAATATTCGGGCAAAGATACCGCAGCAAAGATTCTGATGGAAGCGATGCCGGAGTTTAAGCGTTGTGCTATGGGTGATATTATCAAAATAGAATACGCCAAAAAGCATAATCTGACTTTTGAAGAAATAGAAGCGAATAAACCTAAGTACCGTCAGGGTTTAATTGATTTAGGTAATTGGGGAAGGGCGCAGAATCCGGATTACTGGTTAGAAAAAATTGTAGCGCAGGAGGGTAATATTGTTGTAACAGATGTCCGGATTAAGCACGAATATGAAGTTTTCAAAAAATCTGGAGCAATTTCAATAAGAATTGAAGCCGCAAGAGAAATAAGAGAAGCCCGCGGCGGAAAACTTGTCGGAGAAGATGATGTTACAGAGGTCGATTTAGATAATATTCAGGATTGGGATTTTCTAATCGACAATAACAAGGATTACGAAACATTGAGAAAAAATGTTCTAAAAATTGTTGAAAAATTGCGTTAATCATTAAAGTTATCTCCTTTTTATCTGATTTGTTAATTTTAAATGTTTAAGTGATTCTTCACCCCGAACTGCTGTCGGACTCGGAATGACGGCTAGTTTGTAGGTCTATCAGCCGGAGGGTGTCATTGCGAGGGTAAATGAATTAGGTTAGTAAGTGAGACTACTAATCGGGTGTCATTGCGAGGTGCGTGAGCGCCGTGGCAATCCATCACCTGTCATTGCGAGAAAATCTTTGATTTTCGTGGTAATCCATTTTTATTTAATTGTCAAATTTATTCTGGATTGCTTCGGGCTGCTCTGGCTGTTCCCTCGCAATGACACCCAATTTGCAGGTTCCACTTACCAGATTGCCGTCATTCAGTGGGCGTTAGCCCGAAGAATCTCTAAAGTTAGTGAAGAGTGAGGTGTGAAGGGTGAAGATAAAAGTTAAATGGATTCTTCGCCCCTGAATTGGATGTCGGGCTAACGACAGATCTATTACTTCAGGTTTGACATTAAATTCAGGATGCGGAAATTTAGTTTTATTCAATTGTCAAAGTTTATGATAGCTTATTTCAGGCTGTTCCTGCAGGCTTTGTGGCTGCCTGAGCAAGTGTATCTACAGGCTTTTTGGGGTTCAAGGTCCTATCAGCTATACTTCCCAGCTGGCTTAATCCTGCGCTTGCAAGAGAACCGTATATAATACTCTGGACTCCGGAAAATAACATTGCCGTAAGTGCCATTGATGCTCCGATACCTGCGACAGCCGGGAAGCCTAGAGTCAAGGCTCTGGAGACTCTGTCCTCTTTAGTATCTGCCGTTCCGACAGCAATACCGCTTAAACCAATCATGCCGATACCGCTGATTATGTCAGAAGGCGCACCGCCAAGTACTAAGTCACGTTTTTTGTCAAAATAATCTATACATTCGCTATGATTAGCTTTTGTTAATTTTTTCTTTGCAGTTTTAAAACTTTCATCTAAAAGATTTTTTTCTTCTTTGGATATATACGGAGATATCAAATCTATTATCTCATTATACTTGCCGCGTATATCTTTTCCGTTTCCCATAAGCTCGTCAACAGCTTTTTTGCCATTCTGTTCAAAAGTATTTCTGGAAGGCATCAGCATATCTTCAGCCCAGAAGGACATGTTATCTTTTATTATTTGTTTGTTGTGCTGCATTTTTTGAGCGAAAGTACCTTCAGATTTTATGCCTTTAAATTGTTTTAAATATCCGTTGAATAACTTGTTTTTAAAATCTTTTTCAAGATTCGACATTGCTTTTTCCTGCAGGGCAAGACGTTCCAGGGTATTATTGTGGGAAAAATACTGTTGTGACGCCTTTAGTTCACTCAATTTCTGTTCTAATTGTTTTTGTTCTGACGGTGATAATTTTCCTTTATAGCTGTAGATTAAATCATCCAGTTCTTTCATTTTTGTTTTTGCTGATTTGTACTTGTGGAAAACAGTACTTTTACTTATGCCGTCAAACCATTTTGTAATTCCGTCATGAACCGGAGTCATTATTTTTCTGAACCCTGAATCACAGGTTTTAAGAATTTTTCTTGCAGTTTCATTTTCAACTCCGTTGAATTTTTCAGCAGTGCAGAGCCACTTAAAGCCCAGATCCTTTGAAGCGTTTGCAGAGTTTGTGAATTGAAAAATATCAAAAACTTTTTTTAAGAAATTTTCACTGGCTTTGTAAAATTTACTTTTGAATATATCGTCTTTATTTTTTTGTACATTTATACTAGCCTTGTGCGATAAATTCTTCAATTTTCCAAGAAATTTTCCGGAAAATCTCGGGTTAAGAAGTGCTATCAGTGTTGATAATACAAGTACAGAACTGCCGGCTGCAATAGCTGTTTTATGAGATTTTTTCTTTTCTTCATCCTGTTGATCTTTTACAAAGGTGTCTACTGTATTATTTATAACATTTTCAACTTTTTCAATCGGTTTGGCAATGACCTCGGGAGCATTTGGAGATGCTGCCGAAAAATTTACATATGATCTGTATTGATATGGATTGTTATACAAACCAAGAGACATGAAAATATTACCTTCTTAACCTGCTACAATAATATAAAGTATATTTTTTGTCAAAAATTGCCAGATAACTTGTTTATATTAAGACATGTAACAAACGGAACTTTTTTTATTTTTTTTCGTCTATAAAACCGGAACAGCTTGAGAGAGGAGACGAAAAAGATGAGCAGAGCTTTTAATAATGCTGAGTATATCGACAGCACGGAGATAGAAGCAAATTTACCGCGAACATTCAGTACGATTGTAAACAATGATGATATTTTACAAATGTATTTGAAAGAAATCGGCAGGAAGAAAATGTTAACAAAACTCGAAGAAGTAGAATTAGGACGACGCATACAGGAAGGAACGCCGCTGGAGCGGGAACAGGCCAAAAGAGAACTTATTCAGGCAAATTTAAGACTGGTTGTAAGTATTGCAAAAAAATACATTGGTCAGGGAATTTTATTTATGGATCTGGTTCAGGAGGGTTCAATGGGATTAATCAAGGCCGCTGAAAAATTTGATTATAAAAAGAATTTCAAATTTTCAACATATGCTACCTGGTGGATTAAGCAAACAATTATAAGAGCAATATCAAACCATTCAAGAACAATAAGGATTCCGGTTCATATGCTGGAAAAAATCCGGAAGTATAAAAAGGCCTGCAGCATTGCTGCTTTCGATGAAAATATTGATATAGATGATGAAACTATTTCAAGACTTTCAGGATTAGACAGCAAAAAGATTAATGAGGTTAAAAACGCTTTAAAAAAAGAACCGATTAGTCTTGATACTTTTGTAACGGATGATTTATGTATACAGGATTATGTTGAGGACACTTCTTATTCTTCACCGGAAAACAGTGCGCAAATGAATTTAAGAAAAAAAGATGTAAAGCGGCTTTTAAATAAGCTTGACAGCAGAGAGCGGGAAATTTTAACCAGAAGATTCGGCATAGGAAATGAAGAACCGAAAACTTTAGAGCAAATAGGTAATGATTTAGGGTTTTCAAAAGAGAGGATAAGGCAGTTGGAGAATATTGCATTACAAAAATTGAGGAAAGTTGAGCGTGTGGATAATTTAAAAACCTATATAGAAGAAGAGTAGTAAATTGTTTTTAGCGGGATAGAGTTCCCG
>CALUSN010000007.1 GCA_944323435.1 Candidatus Gastranaerophilales bacterium
AAAATTCCTTCCTTTTTCCTTTAGTTATATTTATTCTAGTCGAATATGAATCGAGAGCCCCGACGAGGGGCTCTCGATTTTTATGTTAAATATTACAGCCCCTCGCCCTAACCCCGTCTTGGATTTGCTCCACGCTCACGGAGTTTCGCCATCGGAGCAAAGCTCCTGTAGGCTCAATCCGTTCGCTATCCGGACTAACTCTCTTACGTTCGTGTCGTCCGTCCGCAAATCCGCTCTCCCCAAAGGGGCGAGGGGACGCGCGCTGATGTTCAACTATTGTCGCGATAATTGCGTTCAACTCTTCGATTTTAGAGGGAACACGCGTTGTCACTCGATTCATGTCACGCCCAATGAGCGCCGTAGTATCTGCCCCCCTTTGCGGGGGAAGTGACCGGAGGTCGAAGGGGGGGTAAAACATGAAAACCTCACCCATCCGAACCTGCTTGGTTGCCGGCAATAAACGAGCTTACGGACTTTGCTCCCGCAAAGCTCCTTCGCTCTCTGCCGACAATCCGCTTCACTCAAATGAGAATGAGATTGCAAAACCTCCGGTTATTCTGAACCCGATAGCCATTCGAGGGTGAAGAATCCCTAAAACAAAATATTACCCCCTGACAATTGACCCCTCACCCGAATTTCTAAGTTTCGCCCAGGCTCAACTTGAAATTCCACCCTCTCCCGCAAGGGGCGAGGGAATGCGCGTTGATGTTCTATTAACGCAATTACTCTTGACTAAAAGAGATAAACTTGTTGTCTTACATCAAAACAAATCATTTACCCCTATATTTACCCCTATATTTTCCCCACTCTTCTTAATATTTCTTGCGCAAACCTTATTTTTAAGTTACAATCAGAAAATAAAGAGGAGAGGTTTATGTCAGACGATAAAGTCATAAAATTAGGTAAAAGAAGCAGAACTAAAAAGACCGAGTCTGTTGAGCATCATCACGAAGGAATTCAGGAGCCTGTATATTGCAGTTTCTGCGGCAGACCTAATACGCAGGTTATTAAGATGGTAAAAGGTCCGGGGGTAAATATTTGCTCCGAGTGCACAATGATTGCGGTTCAATACCTGATTCTTAATGACAGAATGCTTTCGGCTGACGCCCAGCAAATTCTTGACGCATTCTGGGGCAAATGTAAATAGAAACCCTTTATGCAGAAATATTAAGTCCGTTTGAGAGGTTTTATGAACAAAATCCAAATAAAAGCAGAAATTCTGGCGACTTTGACAGCTTTAATGACTTCAAGCCAGCCGCAGGCATTCCTTATTACTGATTTGAAAAATATTGAGGACAAAAAGACCGTTCTTGAAGTCTTAATCCGGGAGCTTGTCTGCGCAAATGAACAAAAAGCCGTCTTAATATGCTGGCTTTTAATGGAGCTTATCGACAAAGATACTCTGAACGACGAATTATGGAATGTAATCAAGGCGCCGGAATACAATGACCATGTTAAAATGATTGCGTTTAATATGCTCAAGGATTTAGGGAATAAAATCGACTACGATGTAATAAGCGGATACTTTGAGCAGTTTAATGAGCTTATAAATAAAGAAACCAAGCAGCTTCTGGAAACTGCTATTATGAATCCGGAAGCGCAGATTGATTTTATGGACTTTTTAAACGCCATAAATGACAATGATAAAATAATCCTGATAAAGTCGCTTGAAGAAGATTATGCTAATGATGCGCTTGCAAATATTCTTATTCCGGTATTTTTATACTATATGGATTCCGAGGTCGGGTATACAGCGCTTGATATTCTCGGCAGAACAAAATCTCAGCTTGCTTATCATGCGTTGGAAAATGCTAAAACCTTTGCTCCTGATGAATTAAAGAATAAAATTAACAAAGCCATATCAGAGCTTAAGATGTCCGGCATAAGAGTTGATAATACAGAGGAATTCTACAGAAATATCCTAAAAGAGTCAAAACCTTACAAAGTATATACTTCTTTTCCGGACGGACACGGAAATATGGCGATAATATTTTCCAGAATCAGAGGAAACAGGACGCTGCAATTTTTAGCAATTGTAATTAATCCAAGATACGGAATACTTGATTCATTTGGATTTAATTTAATGACAGAACAGGATTTTTATAAAATTGTAGATAAATTCTACAACTATCAGGAAAAATACGAGATTAACGCCGGAGTTGCAAAGTATTTGCTTGAACAGGCAGAGGAAAATTCGCATCTGAACGGAGAGCAAATACCTTATGAATACATATGCTGGCAGAGTATTCTCCTTGATATTGAGTCGGAAAAGCCTGCAATATATTTAGAGAAAAAAGAATTGAACCAGAAAGATATTGATAAATTATGTTTGAGCGAGTATGTTCAGAACTGGTTCTTTGACGAGATTACCTCCGAAGAATTTAAAGCCTTTATTGATAAGCTTTCTGCTGAATTCAGGGCAAATAATTTTAACGTGGATCTGGATAAATTCATTGCTGACAATTTTGACAGTATTTATAACGCTCAGGAACTTGCGTATAAGCTGATAACTTTTAACATTGCGGCATATTTGAGAATGCTTAAAGGGGATAAAGATTTAGCACAAATACTATATTCTTTAGGCTCAAATTACAGCTTTTTAACCAATATTCTAAGAAAAAGTATTTATGAATACTATGTCGGAAAGCGCTATATACTCAAAAATCAGAGAAAAGCTTCAAGTATTTTTGAGAAAAAAACTCAGGGAAGTGCTGATGATTTTAAACTTTTGCAGCTTGATATGATAATATCAAGTATAGAAGCAAGGTGGGTTGATAATGCATAAAGTTATGGCGCTTGATGTCGGAAAAAAACGTATAGGAGTTGCTTTAAGCGACTATTTACAGGTAATTGCGACTCCGTGTGTTTGTATTGACAGAGAGCCGGAAGCAAAAGCGCTTGAAGAAATTAATAAAATTGCCAAAGAAAACCGTGTAGAAAAAATTGTTGTGGGAGTTCCTATCAATATGGACGGGTCGTATGGCGCTCAGGCAAAGGATTGTATAGATTTTTCACAAAAATTAACCGGTTTTGATATAATATTAGAAGATGAACGTCTGACTTCCGAAGAAGCGGAAGAAAGGCTAAGGGAAAGAAAAGTTAATTTCAGGAAAAACAAAGGGCTTGTGGATATAGAAAGCGCCTGTATAATATTAGAACAGTATTTAGGGAAATGATTATGAGTGATGAAATTCAGGAAACAGAACAGCAATACGTTGAAATTTTCGGAGAAGACGGACAGATTATTAAGTGTGAAATCTATGATATTGTAGATTTTGAGGATAAAACTTATGCTATGCTTCTGCCGCTTTCAGAGGATGAAAACGACGAGAATTCCGAAGTTATCGTTATGGAATATGTAGAAGACGGTGACGACGGGTATTTTCAGAATATAGAGGATGATAATGAATTCCGGCGGGTTTGCGAATATATTGAATCATTAGATGATGAAGAGGAAGAATAAGTTTGTTTGAACGATTTACTGAAAAAGCGGTTAATGTAGTTTCGGAAGCGCAAAATCTTGCAAAAGATATGGGCTGCAGTGAAGTTATGCCCGAGCATTTGTTTCTTGCGCTTATTAAGGATGCAAAAGGAGTTTCTTTAAAACTGTTTAGGATGTATAATGTTACATTTGATGCAGCTTTAGATGAAGTAAAAAAATATGTAAAAGAATCCCCGAAATGTATAGAAAATATTCCGTTCAGCCATTCGTTTAAAGATATATTAAAACATACGCTGGATTTAGCTGCAAAATCAGGAAATACAAATATTTTGTTTGAGCATATTTTCCTGACGGTTATAAGCGAGAAAAATTCTAATATTCAAGAAATTCTGAATAACTTCGGGTTTGATATCTATAATGCGCGTGATATTCTGACTAAACTCGTTCAGAAAAAAATTAAACGTCTTGAACATCCTGAAGCGGAAGAAGATGACGAGAAAAGCTCTTTTGAATCTGTATATGAAGGCGAAGCTTTGTCGGATGTTTTTGACAGAGCTGTTTCAAAGCTTTCTGCTGCAGGTTATGAAATTTTAGGAACAGAGCAGATTATGGCTTCTATTCTGGAATCCGGTGATACAGAGCTTGTTAACACTATTCACAAATACGGCTTGGATTCCGAAGTCTTTGAAAAGAAGCTTGCCGAGCAGAGTTCACGTTCTGCTGAATATGCGGATAAGAAGATTATATTTACTCCGAATGCTTTTCTGGTTATGAATTCAGCCCTGCAGATCGCAAAAGAGCTTGGCTCTTCTGTAATTACACCTGAACATATTGTTTTAAGCATACTAAAAATCAAGCGCGGGCTGGCTTATGATATTATTAAGTCACTGGGAATTAATAGTGAAAAGATGTCTGAGGATATTTTGAGACCGATAGAAAAGCAGATGCCTGAGACGCTTACAATAATGAAGCTTGCTAAAGAAGAAGCAAGAAGAATCGGGCGCAATATTGTAGGTACCGAGATGTTTCTCTTAGGAATTATTGCAGAAGGAACCAGTGTTGCGTTTGAAGTTCTTAATGATCTTGAAATTACTCTAAAAGACGCGCGTATAGTAGTTGAAAATCTTGTCGGATATGGAAATGAGTATTTTGACAGGGAAATTACATTCACAAAACGTGCAAAAAAAGTTCTGGAAAAAGCCTGGTTGTCCGCGAAAAAATCTAACAAGCAAAAAATTGAAGCAGTTGATTTATTGCTGGCAATTATTGATGTGCCGGATTCTCTTGCGATGAAAGCTTTAGACCAGCTGGGCGTTGATGCTGTAGAAATCAGGCATGGAATACAAAGCCGGAGTAAAAATTTAAGCAATTAGAGTGCAGAATGCAGAATATTGTTTCAAAAGTCATTGATTTTCTAAAAAAATACGATTTGCAGGATAAGACCATTGTGGTGGGTTTTTCCGGCGGGTACGATTCAATGTGTCTTCTGGATGCTCTTTCTGAAATTAAGAATCAGCCGGAATTTTATGACTTAAATGTTATTGCGGCTCATTTTAACCACAACTGGCGCGGGGAAGAGGCGCTTAGAGAGCAGGAAGTCTGCAGGCTTTTTGCCGGTGCTAAAGGGTTTGAGTTTTTCACAAAAACAGCTAAGAATAATATTAAAAAGACTGAAAACGATGCCAGAATAGCACGGTACGAGTTTTTTGAAGAAGCATTTGATGAATACGATGCTGACGCAGTGTTTACGGCGCATAATTATGATGATAATGCGGAAACTGTCTTATATAGAATTATTAAAGGAACGGGTATTTTAGGTCTAAAAGGTATTGCGGAAAAGCGCGGGTATTTTTACCGTCCGCTTCTTTATATAAGGCGTTCTGAAATTTTGGAATACTGCAATGACAACAACCTTTCTCCGAACAACGATTCGTCAAATGCCGATATTCAGTACAAAAGAAACTATCTAAGGCTTAATGTTATTCCGTCTTTAGAGAAAATCAATTTGAATGTAAAGGAGGCAATTAATACGCTTTCAGACATAGCAAAAAGTGATAACGAGATAATTGAAGAGTATTTGAAGCCTTTGAGAGAAAAAGTTTTGTTAAGTGACGGGAAAATTTGTCCTAAAACATACAGGGAGTTATCTAAACCTGTAAAAATGCGGCTTTTACACGAATTTATCCAGAGTCTGGATTTAGATTATGATTACAGAAAAGTTTGTGAGATATATGATTTTATAGAGGCTAATATAACTCAAAGAAACGGTTCTACCAAGTCGCTTGCAACCGCAAAATGGCTTTATGCAGACGAAAAAACAATAGAGGTAATCCCGCCTAAAAAAGATGTTCGGGAAGAAATCAGGAAAATGATTGAAGTCGAAGTAGGGGGAGAAGGCAGGTACGCTTTTGGCGACAAAGTATTTTCTCTTAAAAAATTTGTAGAAAAAGATTTGTTTGTTTTTCCTGAATCAACCTCAAAATTTGCTTATGTAGATTTTTCGCGGGTAAAATTCCCTTTAACATTAAGAACAAGAAGAGACGGAGATGTAATTAGCCCGTTTGGAATGACAGGCAGCATGAAATTAAAGAAATATTTAAACGCCAGGGGTGTTCCGCGGCATTCGAGAGACAATCTGCTTCTCTTATGCTCGGATAATGAAGTTTTGTGGGTAGTAGGAGTCGGCTTGAGTAACAAAATATCTGTTAAAGATAAGCCTACGCACGTGATAGAAGTCGTGTAAACCTCAAAAACGGAGGATATTATGATAACAGAGAATGATTTAAAAATACTTTTTTCAAAAGAGCAGATTCAAGAAGCTATCAAGATTCTTGGAGATAGAATTAATAAAGATTATGCGGGGGAAGAACTGTTTTTAATATGCGTTTTAAAGGGTGCTGTAATGTTTATGACGGATTTGTCAAAGCATTTAAAAATGCCTGTTGATATGGAATTTATAAGACTTTCAAGTTACGGCTCAGGATTTACTTCATCAGGCAAAGTTAATGCGGTTGACATATCTCTTCCGGATTTGAACGGCAAAAATGTTCTGATTATAGAAGATATAATTGATACAGGGCATACTGCAAGATTTTTGGTAGATTTTATTAACCACAATTTTAAGACAAAGTCGTTGAAATTCTGTTCGCTTCTGGATAAGAAGATTAAGCGGGAAGTCGATATTGACCCTGATTATTACGGGCTTGAAGTGGACGATAAGTTTCTTGTAGGCTACGGTCTTGACTACGACGGATTTTACAGGAACCTGCCTTATATCGGGTATGTGGAAGTATAAAGCGATAGTTTATAATATAATAAACATTACAAAATTTTAAGTTGTCTTATAACTTCATAAGTTACTATAGCAACCGAGTTCGATAAATTCAGGCTCCTTTCGCCTTTAACCATCGGGATTGTAATTGCGCTGTCTCTTGTAACGTATTCTTGCGGCAGTCCTCTGGATTCCGGACCGAATACCAGAAAGACTTCATCTTCAAATTGAATATCCGTATATTTTTTCTTCGATTTTGTTGTGAGGTAATAAAATTTGCCGTCAGGAAATTGTTCGAACAATTTGTCCATAGAATTAATCCTGTGCAAATCAACGTGCTGCCAGTAATCCATTCCCGCGCGCTTTGTGTATTTGTCAGTAAGCGCAAACCCTAATTTACCCACAAGGTATAAAGAAGAGCCGGTACACACACATAATCTCGCGATATTTCCCGTGTTCTGCGGAATTTCCGGCTCATATAAAACAATATTAATTTTTGCCATTTTATTTAGTTTTCTTCCTTTTTGAATAAATATTTTGCTTCAATTATAACAGGAAGTCCTCTTATAACGCAAAATACGATTGCAAACACTGCAGCCCAGAACCCAATTGTCCAGATGATTTCCCGGTTAGGGCATACAGGAATTTTTGCGGCGATAATTAAAACAAATGCAAGAACTTTTGCAACCGCGTAGCTGATTCTCATAAACTTTGAGCCTGTAATAAATTTGCAAACCGGATTAACCTGCATTCCAAAAGGGGTTAGCCCTTTTTCCATAGCTGCACTTCTTATTGTATCTGTGATAAATCCTCTTGTGATTGCAATAAGCGGAAATAAGATATTCAGCCAGCCCATAACTGCAAATAAAATCCAGTAAGTGTTTTCAACGATTCTGTCGCCCATAATATCAAGAAGCGCACCGAATTTTGATTCTTCGTGGAATTTTCTTGCAACATAACCGTCAAGTCCGTCGAGAGCAAATGCGATTATTGTAAGCGCAAGCGCCCACACATAAGCCTGAGTGTTTCCCTGATAGCTGTAAATCAGATACACTGCATAAAACATTACAAAAATTCTGAAAATTGATATAAAGTTAGCCATTTTATTTCCTCAATTTTAGTTTAGCAGTT
Organism: Candidatus Gastranaerophilales bacterium; assembly: GCA_944323435.1. Classification (GTDB taxonomy): domain Bacteria; phylum Cyanobacteriota; class Vampirovibrionia; order Gastranaerophilales; family Gastranaerophilaceae; genus CAG-196. Next base: position 7,845 of record CALUSN010000007.1, read on the forward strand.
TAGGAGTTGAGAAGAAGTTATTAATTATGTTATGAGCGTAAGCGAATTTAAATCCTTCTAAACTTCTAAACTTATTCCCTTCTAAACTTTCCTAAACTTTCATTCTTGAAAGCGCAAAGTCTTTTTTGTTCAGATCCTCGACTTTTGAACCCAGCATAATTTTTTCTGCTTCTTCTAAAATGCTTACAACTTCATACCCGTTAGCGCCGTCAGAGCGAGCTTTTTGACCGGAAGCGCAACAGTTTACAAAGTGCTGGCATGCAAGTTTTAAAGGCTCTATTTCAAGATAATCAAGCGCATAATTCTGGGTATTTGCCGGTTTAAAGTTATCATAAACTTTTAACTTATCTGTAGGCGCGGTATCATCAAAGATTGCAGTTGCTTTTGTTCCGCGAACAAGCAACATAACATGTTTTTGCGGAGTAATCCAGCTGTCTGAAATGTGTGCAACAAGACCGTCCTCAAATTCAATTCCGAGATGAGTGATATCCATAATGTTATTTTTCTCGGAAGAACATCCGATTGCGGAAATTATCTTGACCGGATTTTTGCCTGTAACATAAGCAATCATAGAAACATCGTGCGGTGCTAAATCCCACATAACACTTCTGTCATTTTTATGATAATTTACATTCAATCTGTCACTTTGTGCGTAAACTAAATCGCCTAAAACACCTTCTTCAATAAGCATTTTGAGCCTGTTTACGGCAGGATGATATAAAAGCAGATGGTCGACCATTAAAACAAGTCCTTTTGATTCGGCAAGTTCGGTGAGAACTTTTGCTTCTTCAGCGACCGTTGAAATCGGTTTTTCTACATAAACATTTTTACCCGCTTCTAACATAGCTTTAACTATTTTGAAGTGGGTATGGCTCGGTGTAACAACCGCAACACCTGTAATATCAGGGTTGTTAATTATATCATTGAAATCTTTTGTAACTTTTACCCCCGGAAACTGTTCTTTTACTGTTTTTAAAGATTCATCGTCTAAATCACAAACAGTATCAAGCACATTGAGGTTGTAAAAATTGCGGACAATATTGCGTCCCCACATTCCGTAACCGATAACAGCGACTCTTTGTTCTTTCATACTTTCTCCCTTTGTTTAAAAATATTATATTACAACCGATTATTAACGTAAAGATATTACAGATTAAAAATAGATAAAGAGATTTGTTTCATGCTAATATTATTGATATGATAAAGAATTTTATATTAGCTCTAATAAATTTTTATCAAAAGATATCTGCACATACACCTGCACGCTGCAGGTTTTATCCGACATGTTCAGAATATACCCGCGTTGCAATAATTCGATTTGGTATAATAAAAGGTTCATGGCTGGGAATAAAAAGAATTTGTCGCTGCCATCCTTTAAATCAAGGCGGGTATGATCCTGTACCGGAACTTACAGATAAAAAGCGTTGACTTTGAAATAATTTTATTTTTATAATTTGTCGGAGGAAATCCATTATGTATTACGATTTTAAACTAGCCGAAAAAACATTGGAAAAAGAATTTGAAAAAGTAAATGATATTCGTGACTATAATCAAAGAAAAGTACTAAAAGCCTTTTTTGACAATCGTGTAGCTCCGGAGCATTTTTATACAGTATCCGGATATGGACATGACGATTTAGGCAGAGAAGTTTTGGACAAAGTTTTTGCGCAGGTTTTTTGCGCCGAGAAAGCTCTTGTAAGAATACATTTTGCGTCTGGTACGCATACACTTGCCTGTGCGTTATTTGGAAATCTTAAATACGGTGACAAGCTTATCTCTGTTGCCGGAACTCCATATGATACAATGCAGGAAGTTATCGGCACGGCAGGAGATGAAGAAACAAAACGTTCATCTCTTATTGGCAGCGGCATTTTATATGAAGAAGTTCCACTAAAAAACAATACAGATTTAGATTTGGAAAAGCTGGAAGAGGTGGTTGATAATAAAACGACAATGGTTCTAATTCAGCGCTCAAAAGGTTATTCAACCAGAAAATCTCTCTCTATAAATACAATAAGTGAAATTTGCCGGATTGTAAAATCAAAAAATCCTGAATGTATTTGTTTTGTTGATAATTGTTACGGCGAATTTGTTGAAAATCGGGAACCGTTGGAAGCCGGAGCAGATTTGATAGCAGGTTCTCTTATAAAAAATCCCGGCGGAGGAATCGTAGAAGCAGGGGGATATATTGCGGGAAAAGAACTTTATGTCCAAAGAGCTGCAAACAGGCTTACCGCGCCCGGTATCGGTTCGGAAGGAGGAGCTATGTTTAATCAGCACAGGCTCATATTTCAGGGTCTTTTTATGGCGCCGTCAGTAGTTGCTGACGCGGTAAAAGGCGCAATTCTTGCTGCAAAAGTTTTTGATGACATAGGATTTAATACTGCTCCGGCCTATAACGAGCACAGGACAGATATTATACAAAATATTATTTTCTGGAAGCAAGAATTTCTGGAAGAATTCTGTAAAACAATACAATCTTTGTCTCCGATAAACGGATATGTCACCCCGATTCCGGAATATATTCCCGGGTATGAGGATAAAGTAATTATGGCCGGCGGTACATTTATTGAAGGTTCTACCATAGAACTATCAGCGGATGGTCCTATTCGTCCGCCTTATGCAGCATATATGCAAGGCGGACTAAATTATGCACATGTAAAAATTTGTCTGGAAGAAATTGTAAAAAAGCTTAATGTTTAGATAGATAAAAGAATTAACAAAACATAACATTTTATTGGACTTTTAGCATGTTTAAAATATAATAACTTAAGTAAACCTATGAGGGAGTATAGAATATGCCTAATAATGAAAGTGTTGGAAAGAAAATTGTAGAAGCTCTGAAAAAACAGGCTGAAAACATGGATTTACAAGAAAATCAAGACATAAGTTTTGATTCGTCTCCTGTAACCAGTCCGATGAATGATGATATTTTTAGTTCATCATCAGATGAGATTTTTGCAGAACCGGTAAAAACCAAGAAGAATACAAACTTTTTTGATGATGTAGAAGATAAAGATCCGTTTTTTACAGAACAAAAGCCTGTCCAGGCAGCAGTTTCCGAAACTATGAGCGAGACCTTTGAAATGCCTGCCAATATAACGGTTCTGAAAAAATTAATTTCACAATTACCAAGCGGTGTTTCAAGACATACCGGTGCACAAATAATCAAGCAAACTATGGAAGCTCTTGGTATTTCAATGAAAAGTGTACTTCAAGATGCTCAACAGGTACAAGAAAATTTAAAAGTATCGGCAAGGGAATGTCAAGCTTCAATTCAGGAATACAAAAAACAAATTCTGGCATTGGAAAAACAATCCCAAAGCTACCAAAAACAGTATTCAGCATTAAATGATTTGATTAGTTTATTTATTCAAACAACAAAATAATTTTTACACTAAAAAGAACGGACATAATGTCCGTTCTTTTTTTGTTTAAACTTACTATATAATTTATATAATTATATATACCTAATACTAAAGAATAATTTTTGTCAATCAGCCTTACATTTCTTCACATACTAATTGCGAAATGTCTTTTTTTATGATACAATAGGGCACATAGATTTGTGTATACTGATGGTATCAGATTTGGTGTGTTACTAAAAATAGGAGAAAGAAAGATGAAACTGATTTCTAAAGAGACAAAACCAGTTAAATCTGCATTCAATGATGAATTCGAAAACTATCTCAAGAAACAGCAGATTAAAACAACTTTCAACGGTTATGAAATTGAATCATTTTCTTGGTACAGAAAGGCTTTGGGATTAGCATAGGAGTTATTTACAAGGGATTTCGGGAGTATGAAAGAATTATGATAAGGACAAAACTATGCCGGTATTGCTAGTTTTGTCCTTTAACTAATGAATTTTTTGTGTTTGAGGAGCTTTTCTGGTTCCGACTTCCACTCCGGGAAGTACAAGTATAGCCGGTACTAACCGTGCTATATTGTGTACCCAATTCGCGCTTGATATATATGAAGCACCCGCAAGCAAATCATCAAGGTGAGCGGAGAAGTCTATCAACTTGACTCCGCGTTCATTTTTACTGTTAAACAGGAAGTTACCGAGTTTATTCATTAAAAAATTAGCCAAATAAACTCCTGCAAAAATTCCTGCCAGAGAACCGACTGATTGAGCGAGTTTTCCGTGTTTGCGACATAACTTATTAAAAACGGCAACTGTTGAAATCGGGATGGTAATGTTTCCTATTTGCATTACTGCCTCACGCATTTTTGCTTTGCGGTCATTTTTATCCTGATCAATTATAAAGCCCCCTGCAAGTCCGCCAAGACAGGTACCTACACCCATAGAACAAATTTCTTTTGCCAGAAAAGGTGTGGTTGCAATATAAGACTTTTTAAAATTCTTGAACATCTTTGCCGGATTAAGCGAATACCCTGATGTTTTAGCCAATACCGCAAGACTTGCCGCAACACCGGCAGCAGAAGTTGCTGCAACAATAGCTCTTTCCTGCGGAGTGCATTTCTGTTTATCACCTGATGAGTGATGTCCAAAAGCTGTCTTCTGTAAATTATTATAACTTATGGGACTTATATTCATAATACTACCTTCCGGATATTCTAAAACTCCTGAAGAAATAATTTTGCCCCATTATTAAAAAATATTAAGAAACAGGTGAATAAAATTTTGAAATTTCTTCAAAATATTTCTCTAAAGCCTTGTATCCGTTATATATTTCGTTAGTGACTGTTGAATATCTGCTTGCAACAATATATTTCAACTCTTTAGAGCGGATTTGAAGCAAATTGTCAGCATCTTTTCTCAAAAGCTCATTACTTGATGTTGACCATTTTTTCAAATATGATAACTCTTCATTAATCTGTTTAATTGTAGAAAATTCAAGAGTGTTAAAATCATATTTTTTAAGAAGCTGCAGCTCCGCGTTTGAAATTCGGCTCTGAACAGCTTGAAACTTGTAAACTTTTTTTATGATTACATAATTATCTGCAATTCGTCTATGCGAATACGGAACTGCACTTTTTGCAAGCAATGCAGAAGTAGATAATGCCGTAAACGAATCATCATCTCTCGACAAAGTACTCTGTATCGGATTTACAGTCTCAATCTTCCTATTAATCACGAGCCCAAACTCCTTTCCCCTCTATACTATTTAATCATATCCGAATCAGAAAAAAATGTCACTACTCGTTAAGATAATATTTACAATATTAAACACAAAAAGAGGAAATCTAAGATTTCCTCTTTTAAATTATTGATTAACTGATACTAGCAAAGAGCACAAGAATTAGACAAAGACTTTTTTAAAGCATCAACCTTGTCTAATTGTTCCCAAGGTATATTCATATCAGTTCTTCCGACATGACCGTATGCAGCAAGCTTTTGATAGAACTTACCGCCGTTTTTAGCCGGAAGATTTCTTAAATCAAAGTTAGAAATAATTGCAGCCGGACGGAGGTCAAAGTTTTTGCGAACCAATTCAGAAATCTCATCGTCAGAAATTCTGCCTGTACCAAATGTATCAACAAAAATTGATACAGGTTCAGCAACTCCGATTGCGTAAGCAAGCTCTATCTCACATTTATCGGCAAGCCCTGCTGCTACAATGTTTTTAGCAACATATCTTGCTGCGTAAGCAGCTGATCTGTCAACTTTCGTAGGATCTTTGCCGGAGAATGCACCGCCGCCGTGACGGGAATATCCGCCATATGTATCTACGATAATCTTTCTTCCCGTTAAGCCTGAATCACCCTGAGGTCCACCAACAACAAATCTTCCTGACGGGTTGATAAGAATTTTAGTCTCAGAATCAGGTTTTATAGATTCAGTTTCAAATACATAATCAATAACGCATTCCTTCAAATCTTCACTTATAATTTGCTGGATTTTTGCATTATCGCTTACGCCGTTAATTTCTGCAGCGTGCTGGGTTGAAAGAAGAATTGTATGTATTCTTGAAGGTTTGCCGTCAACATACTCTACTGTTACCTGAGATTTACCGTCAGGTCTCAAGTAGGTCAAAATACCTTCTTTTCTTACCTGAGCAAGCCTGTAAGCAAGTTTATGCGCCAGACTTATAGGAAGCGGCATTAATTCAGGGGTTTCATTGCAGGCATAACCGAACATAATACCCTGATCGCCTGCACCTATATCAGAAGTTTCCGTGGTTGATGTATCTGAATTTTCGCTTCTGCTTTCGAGTGCTTTATTTACACCGCCTGCAATATCAACAGACTGTTCGTCAATACTTGTAAGAACAGCACAGGTATCACAATCAAAGCCGCCGCCGGAAGTACCTACATAACCGATATCTCTTATTTTATTTCTTACAACCTGCGGGATATCAACATAACAATTAGATGTAATTTCACCGCAAACAAGCACCATGCCTGTAGTTGCAGTAGTTTCTGCCGCAACACGCGAATGAACATCCTTTGTTAAGAATTCATCTAAAATAGCGTCAGAAATCTGATCGCAAACTTTGTCGGGGTGTCCTTCCGTAACTGATTCGGAAGTAAACAAAAATCTTTTTGATGTCATAATAATTTTCTCCTTAATTTATATTACTCCGGTAAGGTTTTTAATTCCGACCCGGTACACATTAGCAACATTTTAGTATGAATCATTTTAAAATGCAACAAAAAACGGGAATAATATTTTATTCCCGTTACATTTGCAATATTTTACTGTTTATTCTGCAGAAGCAGAAGTCACAACTTTGTCAATTAAACCGTACTCTACAGCTTCTGCAGCAGAAAGATAATGGTCTCTTTCGCAATCTTCTTTTACTTTTTCAAAAGGCTGACCTGAATTTTCTGCCATAATCCCGATTAACATATCTTTCATTCTTAAGATTTCTTTGGCTTCTAATTCTATATCAGTAGCCTGACCTTTTGCGCCGCCCAGAGGCTGGTGAATCATAATTCTTGCACTCGGAAGAGCCATTCTCTTGCCTTTTGCGCCGGCTGATAACAGAAAAGCTCCCATAGAAGCAGCCTCGCCGAGACAAATTGTCTGAACATCAGCCTTAATAAGGTTCATTGTATCATATATTGCCATGCCGGAAGTTATTACACCACCCGGAGAATTGATATAGAGCATAATATCTTTTTCCGGATTTTCGCTATCCAGAAGCAAAAGCTGGGCAACAACAGAATTTGCTACATCATCGTCTATTTCTGTACCTAAGAAAATAATACGTTCCCTGAGAAGTCTTGAAAAAATATCAAAAGACCTTTCGCCTCTTGATGAAGCCTCAATAACTGTCGGAACGTAACTCAAAATCTTTTTATAGTCTGTTGCCATACATCTCTTCCTTATACTAAATTACTCTTGCTGAAATTATTCTATAATAAAGTCAAGATGTATGCAATAAACCGTACAGACGAATTATCTGTCTTTTTTATCATTGTCTTTTTTCTTGAAATCCCCTTCTTTATTGATTGCATCTTCTGCAACATCACCGCCTACCAGCCCTACAATAAGACCGGCACCTGCAAGACATGCCGCCGCCGGAGCTGCTACAAAGGACGCTACCAGTACAGCTCCGGCACCTATTGTTCCGCCTACTATTTGACCGAATTTGCCTTTAAAATTAACATTAGGCGAATTTTCCGTGACTGTTGTATTAGATTCTTTATTTTTTACTACCGCCTTCCGGCAATGGGGACAATAAGACACACCGGATACAGAACCAACTCTCATCACACACCTCCAATTTAAATTCATGTTAAAACAGAAGATTGTTGTTTGCAATAATACTTTATAACTATTTTTTATATATTTATACAGTTCCTGACATTTCACCATCCGTAACATCAATAGTTTTTTGTGCTTTTTCAAGATAATCTATTGTAAATTTTGTATTTTTATCATTTACATAATCTTTCAGGTAGAAACTTTTTGACGCATTAGCAATGTTGTTTAAATCTCTGTATGAGCACCCGCGTTTTTCCATTAATGCTGCAAAATCTTCTAATTTTTCCTTATTTTTTTCAATAAACTCTTTGCCTTCGCCCATAGCCAATAAGTGCTCTTTTAAAGCTTCATTCAAGCATCTTTTATCCGGATAAGAGACTTCCATAATGTTTTTAAAACGGCTCATGGCAGCTCCGTCAAGCCCACGGTTTTTGGGAGAAATATTAGTCGTCCCGATAATTGTTACATTCGGAGCATTATGGGCAACCTCATCCAGATAATTCAAAAATACAGAGCGCTCTTCTACTTTAAACGCCGAATGACCGCCGTCACCTCTTGAAACACGCTCTACCGGAAGCACCATTGAATCAATTTCATTTAAAACAACTACATACTTTTTGTTTTTATCTTTCTGTGCTGTTGATATTATGTTTTCAAAGCTTTTTTTAATATTATCCAAATGTTCTCCAGCCCATACAGAATTTAAATCTGAATACTTAACTTCCTTATATTCTGCATCAAGAGTCTTTGCATAAACCTTTGCGAAAAAAGATTTGCCTGAGCCCGGAGCACCGTAGAGTAAAAGCCTTTTGGCGTCATTGGGGTTTCCTGCATGTGCCAAATCTTCAGGTTTGGCTTTTGCAAACTCAACCTGCTGCTGCAAAAAATCTTTTAACTTGCTATTTATACTGTTACAATTTTGCAGGATTGGAATATCGGTATCATTCTTTAATGATTTAAATCCGCTTATCTCCTCTAGCTTTCCTTTTGGAACTCTTGCACTCTTTTTATTATGGGCATATAAAAAAGCTAAAGTCCCTGCCGTAAGTAACAGAGACAATCCGCTTAATAGTATTTGATTTTGTTTTTCATTCTTCTCTTTAGATTCCAAATACAGCAGTAAGTCTGATTTTTCTGCCGGCAGGGAATTCTTAGTGTGTGCAGCCGTATTTTTGAATGTAATATTGGAATTTCTGTAAACTGCCGGTAAAATAGGTTGAATCATTATATCCTCCGTTTAGTTGGTTTGATATCGCGGCAGATTATTTATCAAAACTAAATAAGAACACTTTCGTGCTGCTGGAACAAAATAATCTGTCGTTTTATTACAATTAACTCTCAAATTACAAGTCCGATTTTCTCTTACACGATTATCGTATAATATGCGGTCAATTTGTGTCAAGAATGTTAAAAATAATTAGTAATAATTGTTTACATTACACCTGTCATTTTTTTAAAGCATTTTCCAGTGCCTTTTCCAAAACTTCGATTTTTGATTCCAAAACTCTTACTCTGGAAGAACTTTCAGAAGATATTACAGATTCTTTTTCCAGTTCTCTTGCATAGGAGTTGATTTTTTTATTTTTTGAATAAATAAATATATTCATTAAAAATATGCCGGATAGAGCACCGCACAAAAATGCAAAACAAAAAGCCATTTTGCCGGATAAATAAAAATAAGAAGCACCTGCCGCTGCTGAAGATAATATTGTCAATAATATGAAGAAAAGCTTTTTCATTAAATTAAACCCCTTACTTATATTAGATTGTACTATAAATTATAATTTTATGATAGATTTGTATTAAAGTAAATTAGCAAATTTTCTATTTTCAAGTTTTAATAAGGTATGTAAATCAGGAGGTTATATGAAAATACTAACTCTCAATTTTAGCACTTCGCATTTTAAATTTTCTGCAAATACACTGGCACAGGAAGAGCGCGCAATAGAAAATCAAAAACGCGACTTAGATAATGAAACCAGTAAGATTAAAGATGAAAAAAGAGAACTCAATAATGAACTCAACAGAATTAGAAATCAGGTTAGAGAGCTTGATATTGATTTACAAGATATCAAAAATCAAAAAAGAGAACTTGATAATGAATTAAATAAAATTAAACGTAGAATGTAATTACATATCAAGACCTAAATCCATAGTAGGAGCCTTTGCAACTATTGCACTTGAAGATATAATATCAACACCTGTTGCCGCAATATCGTGTATTGTTTCTATTTTTACATTTCCGCTTGCTTCTACAACGGCTCTGCCGGCTATTAATTTAACACCTTCCCGCATTGTTTCTAAATCCATGTTATCAAGCATTATAATATCAACTCCGCAAGATACAGCTTCTTTAACCTGTTCTAAACTATCGCACTCCACTTCTATTTTATGCGCATGTGATATATTTTGTTTTAATTTGTTTACGGCAGATGTTAATGAACCTGCAAATTTTATATGATTATCTTTAATCATTGCACAATCTGAAAGATTATATCTGTGCAAGCTGCCGCCTCCTGTTTTTACCGCATATTTTTCAAAAGCTCTGAAGCCAGGAGTTGTTTTTCTTGTATCAACAATTTTGGCCTTATAATCTCCGATTGCTTTTTGATATTTATTTGTTTCTGTAGCTATACCGCTCATTCTTTGAATGTAATTTAGTGCAGTTCTTTCACCCATTAAAATGTATCTGGCAGAACCTTTTATTTCAGCTATCTTATCTCCTTTTTTTATATGATCACCATCATTATAATAAAATTTTATCTCTATTTTTGGAGAAAGTATTTTAAATACAGTTTCAAAAACATCCTTTCCGCAAAATATACCATCTTCTCTTGTATTTAATGTACAACATAGTACATCAGACTCACCTGTTAAATAATCTGTAGTTATATCTCCGAAGCCGATGTCCTCATTCAAAGCATTTTTTACATGTTCTTCTATAAAAAATCTATTCAACATATAAACTTTCCCTTTCATGTTTTTTGATAATATTTGAATGTACAGCTTCTGTATTTTTTTGAGGATAATCCGAGCGGCAATGCGCGCCGCGGGATTCTTTTCGCTGCAATGCCGCATCTGCGATTATACCGGCTGTTGTAAGCATATTTCTGTATTCATACTCTTCTCTATTCAAACATTTTCTGTTTCGATTAAAATTCTTTTTTAATTTTTCAATTTCTGTTTTTGCTTGTTTTAGCGCTGTCTCATTGCGTATAATTCCAACCTTGCTCCACATAAGATTTTTTAGTTCTGATTTTAAAGCCGAAATATCATAATCTGTTTCATTTAGCGGGCTGGAGTATAAATCTATAATTCCTCGAATATTTTCATCTATTTTTTTAGGAGTTTTAAGATTTGCAAAAGATAAATAATCTGCCAGTTCATACGCACTGACTACGCATTCCAGCAAAGAATTACTTGCCAGCCTGTTTGCGCCGTGCAGTCCTGTTGAGGCACATTCTCCTATAGCGTAAAGTCCTCGTATTGATGTCCGACCTTCAACAGTAGCTCTTATTCCGCCCATACAATAGTGGGCTGCAGGGGCAACCGGAATCGGATTTTTTGAAATATCTATCCCCTTTTCGCCGCATCTTTTGGAAATAGTCGGAAATCTGTGAAAGAGTTTTATAGAATCAAGCATTGATGCGTTCAGGAAAACATTAAATTTATTTTCGTGCTGCATTTCTTTGTAAATAGCTCTCGTTACAATATCACGCGGGGCAAGTTCTCTTTTATCGTGATATTTTTTCATAAACTCTTCTCCGTGATTATTGATAAGCTTTGCCCCTTCTCCACGTACGGCTTCTGATATAAGAAATCTGTCTTTGCTTTCAGGGCTTAAGGCTAATGCTGTCGGATGAAACTGGATAAACTCCATATCCTGAATAATAGCTCCGGCATTATAGGCCAAATCTATACCATCACCGGTAGCCCCTTCAGGATTGGTTGTATATTTGTATAACTGTCCGACCCCTCCTGTTGCAAGTACTAATGCTGAGGTATACACGATTTCATGCTCACCGGTTAATTCATTGTATAAAATAACACCTTTGCATTCATTATCACTATCAACTAGAAGTTCAACAGCTATAGCGTTTTCCATAACAAATATATTATCATCACTGCGGACATCATTACAAAGTGCCTGAGTGATTCCTCTGCCTGTTGCGTCACCGCCGGAATGCAATATTCTCTTTATACTATGAGCTGCTTCCAGTGTAAATAAAAGATTCCCGTCTGAATCGCGATCAAATTCTACTCCGTTATTCATTAAATCATTTATTACTTCATCAGAAGCCTGTGATATATATTCAACGGCACTTCTTTCACTTAATCCCGCGCCGGCTTTTAGGGTATCATTTATATGTTTTTCTACACTATCATTCGGATTTTGGTGTAATACACCTACAATACCGCCTTGTGCGTACATTGAATTGCTATTACCCAATTCTGATTTTGTAATTAATAAAAGACTATCCGGTAAAGTTATTTGTTCTGAAATTTTTAATGCTGCATAAAGCCCGGCTGCGCCGCTTCCAACAATTACTACCGAGTATTCAGAATATTTCATGCCTCCGCTCCAAAATTATCTATAATACCATTCTAGAACAAACATAGGAACAATGCATAAAATAATTATTAAGATTTATCTGATATTAAGAGTAAGCATTTTTGGATGCAATGTATCTTCTATAATAGACGCGTTTAAATCAACTGTCGGAGAATATTGCTTGGCAAGTTTTATATCTGAATCATATCCGGTTAAATCACCCATAGATTTTTTTAGCAGCGCTCTGTCTACATAAGCCCGCGGCATATTTTTATTCATATCCAGAGCCAAATCCCAGACTCGTAATGCTACATCCGGACGATTTGCAGATTTATAAACATCGGCAATGCAGGCAAAACCTGCGTATGCAGAATTATCTTTGTTGAGAATATTATTACAATATGACAATGCCTGATTATAATTGCCATTAACTTTAAATAGCAGTGCAACTTTCAAACTGTCATTAAAAGTAATTAAATCTGATTTTACAAAATCATTTAAAGCACCTTTATAATCACCCAGAAAAAGCTTTATTTCTGCTCTGTCTTTATATAAAGTTTTAAGCTCACTCTCCGAAGCGGCTCTTGGCAGAGCTTTTATTGACTTATCCATCTCTGATATCGCGGTTTTTCTGTTAGGGTACATTTTTGCTAAATATATCGCATTGTTTCTATGAAAGAGATATGCAGTTGCATTACTGTCACCCATCATTTTGGCTATCATAAATTTTGTATTATTGCCCCAAAAGCATAATTGAGAAAGTTTATCTCTTGGCGGAACTGCAAAAAATACAACAATAAAAAATACAATAACTATTCCTGTTAAAAGGCTCTTGTTATCTACACGGTTTCGTTTTTTAAAATCTGTAATCATAGCTCTCTTCTTCCTCTATTATATAGTATATACTACATTGCAAAAAAATAAAGTGTTAGTTAATAAATTGTAATATTTTTTTTATATTGGTTATCTCTTTTATTTTATCATTTTTCAAAATTATATCAAATTTTTTGCATATCATCGGTGCTGTTTTTCTGGTTAACTCTTCATTTGTAAAAAATAATTCAAAAAATCTTGCCCATAGCTCAGAGTGATTATTATAATACTTATTTAATTTATTTATTTTTGCATTTAATCTTGATAATTGCCGCTGTTTAGATTTAAGCAATATATAATCGTACTGTAATTTTGTTAAATCAGGGATGTCTGTCATTAGGCTGTTTACTGAATATATTTTGTTGTTAAAAATTATCCTGTCATATTTTAGCAGATATTTTACAGGGCCTGACAATGTTCGTTCTATAGTTTTTAACGGAATGGTCTTTCTAAAATCCGGTAAAAAGTTTTTTATGGAAGAAGTTAATATTTTAATTTCGTTATTTAATTCGTTTTTTGTGGAATAAAATGCCAAAGCATACTCTTTTGGAATTTTTAACACTGTTAATTTCATTAATTCTTCTGTTTCTGCAGCCGTTAAATCTTCAAATACAAAGTTTAATGATTCGAGCTTTTTATCATGACAATAATGGATATAATGAGCAAATTCATGTAACAGTACTGATAAAGTTTCATCCCCGGCGGATTTTGCTATATCAATTCTGTAATGCTTGCCGCCCTTCGACAGGAATACACCTTTATTCCCCCTTGCCTTATTTTTACCAATATTGATTTCTATTCCCAATGACTCTAAATATTCCGCTAAAGCTATGAGCCCGTTTCTTTTATCATCCATTTTAAATAATCTTCGCTGCAGTCTACAATTGGTAATGCAATTACTTCCGGCACTGTGTAAGGATGTAAATCCTCTATAACAAGTTTAATTTTTCCATAGTTAGCTCGTCTTGTTTTTATCATTAGCAAAATTTCTTTTTCTTCACAAATTTCTCCATCCCAGGAAAAAACAGAATGAACCTTGTCTACCATGCTTACGCAGGCTGCTAATTTATGTTTCATTAAAATTTTAGTAATCTTTTTGGCAATATTTTTATCTGGTACAGTGCAGTAAATTACTATTATATCCATAGCTACTCCTTATATTTTAAATACTTTTCCCGGATTTAATATGTTATTTGGATCAAAAATGCGTTTTATTTTTTTCATATATTCAATAGCTGTATTATCAATAATATTACCCAGATAAGAAATTTTTTCAATCCCTACTCCGTGTTCGGCAGAAATAGTACCGCCCAGTGATACTGCCAGATTATAGATTTCTGATTTGGCCTGAAAGTATCTTTTAAATTCTGTTTCATTATCCAGATTTAATGCTATTTGCGGGTGCAAATTACCATCACCGAGATGCCCTACCATGCAAACCTTTAAATCATACTTATCGGAGATCTTTTTACATCCGTTTATCATACTGCTAATAGCTGAACGCGGGACTATTATATCATCAGAAAGAACATCCGGCGCGAGTTTTGCTGTTGCCGCAAAGCTAGCTCTCCTTGCTGTCCAAACCCTGTCTATTTCGTCTGGTGTGACTGCGGTTATAATATCACCTGCTCCGGCTTCAGTTAAAGCTTCTTTTACAGTATGTTCCTGATATTGCATTGATGATTCAAAACCATCTATATTAATTAAAAGCATTGCCGCTTTGTCAGTTTTCAAGCCGCAGGGATAAAATTGTTCTACTGTTTTTATGGAATTGTTATCCATGAAATCAATTGATGATGGAAATATTCTGTTTTTAAAAATATTATTTACCCCTTCCGAAACAGAGTCCAATGAATCAAAATAACCTATAATTGTTCTCTGCGCTTCGGGTTTTGGTATTAATTTTAGCTCTGCTTCAACTACAACGGCCAGTGTGCCTTCACTGCCTATTATCAATTGATTAAGATGATATCCGACAGCATCTTTTATTGTTTTTGCGCCCAACTGAACCAGTGTCCCATCAGCAAGTACTACGGTTAAACTTAAAATATAATCTTTTGTTGTACCATACTTAAAACCGCATGCTCCGCCCGATGACTGTGCAATACTTCCGCCTATTGTAGAGACTTTATAATTTGACGGATCCGGCGGGTAGTAAAGACCTTCACTTTCTGCCAATTCTTTTATATCACCAAGAACAACCCCGGGTTGAACAGTCATTGTCATATCATCGGGATTAAACCTAAGAATTTTATTCATTTTTGAAAAATTAAGGACAATTCCGCCTTCCGGACAGGTGCAAGCACCAACCATATTAGTACCTGCCCCGCGGCATATAACAGGAATCTTATTTGAATTTGCGTAACGTAATATTTTTTGTACGTCTTGTATACTTTCAACAAATACCACTGCATCAGGAATTTTCAGATTCTCTGATATACAGGCAGAATCCTCCGCATAGCAATATAACTCAGCCGCGTCAGTTAAGACATTTGATTCATTTAAGATATTTTTTAAATTACCTATTTTACTTTTCAACAACATGTGAAGCTATTTTTTCAATACTTTTATTCAACTTTGCAATTTGTCTGTCCATACCGCCGACTTTTTTTGTAAGCTGTGCTGTGTCTTTTGGGTTCATCATAGACATAACATCTTCAAGTTTTGTCTCCAGAGAATTAATTTTAGCCTGCTGTGACACCATTTTATCATCAATTGCAACTAAAAATCTATTCAGAGTATCTTCAAACGGCGACATATCAATTTTATTATTCTTATTATTTATTGTAGTTTCAACAATAACTCTGTCAAGTTTAGCTTCCAGAGAAGCTATTCTTTTTGCCTGTTTATCAAATACATTACTTAATGCTTCTATCAATTCCGTACTTTCAGTATTGTCGGCAGCTTCAGCTTTTAAATCTTCAAGCATGACTTTGATTTGTCCGATGTCATCTAAGGATTCAACTTTATCGGAAATTGAAGTTATTTGAGCTCCTGCATTATCGACCCATTCCGCAAGGTATTCAAAAATTTGATTGAATACCTGATTTGTTTTCGCTCCGCTTTGTATCATTTTATTGATGGTGCAAAGTTTATTGTCTATTTTGTCTAATCCTGATTCATGAGCGAAATTTTTGGTTCTTTCATCCAAATCATTAATAACGAGCTTAAAGTCCTGCAAATTCTCTTGTAAAGTCTTATAAGATTCATCGGAAGCCAGTATAAGCTTATTGGTTCTTGTACTAATACTTACGATATCTTCATTTAAGGACTCAAAGTCCCGTTTAAATTCTTCAGTATCAAATTTTGGTAATTCGGTTTTGATTGAATCTACCAGATTATAAATATTATTTGTAGAGACAATTAAGTCCTGAAGTTCCTTAGAATTATTGTTTTCCTTTAATTCATTTAATGTTAATCTTAGTTTTGCAATATCAGACTCTAAATCTTGCAAACTATATACATAATCGATATCTCCTGATGAAGAAATAATTGATGTGATTTTTTCATTTATTAAATCAATATCTTCTTTAATATCATCAACTTTTGTATCAACAACAGCCAGATTATCTTTTATATTAATGACATCTTCTGTTGTTGTAACTATATGGCTTAATACAGTTATCAGCTCGGAATGCTTTTCCTGAATAAAGTCCAAAATTTCTTCTTGTTCCGTAACAAAAGAAATTTGGTTAAAAATATTTAAAAATTGGGTAATAATATCCGTCTTTAATGTCTGCAAATCTTCCCGGACATTTGTTCCTTGACTTTCTAGTTTTGAATTAACATCAGCCAGGCTTTGTAAAATATTATATTTTACAAGGGCATTCATCTCTGTTAATTCAGGCAAATTATTACAGCATAGTTCACTGATATCTTCTAAATACCCGAATTGTTTTTGTATTAGCTCCTGAATTCCGCTTATCTGCGTATTTATTGACGCCTGAAATGCTTCATCAAATGATTTATTTAAAATATGAGCTTTTAAGTCCGCAAAGCTTAAGTTTAATTCATCAATTTCTCCATTTATACCATTTAAAACAGAAAGCAGTGTTCTGTAGATTTCCTCCTTGGATTCAGTAAATCTTGCGAGTAAATCCTTTGTAGTTGCTTCTATGGTATCAAATGCCTTATTATACCGGGTTGAAATTAGTTTTAACTCTTCATATTTATCAACAACAGTGTCTACAAATTTTTTGTCAAATAGATTAAATCTAGTTTCAAAATTTTGTGCAATATCCGTCTGTATAAAGTTTTGTATCTGTTTATTTAAATTATCTGCCATAGACGATATTAAAACATTATTAGCAGCTTTCATATCCTCTATACTATTTTCAAAAACACTTGCTTCAAGCAATTTACCCGATGCTGTCAGCATATTTTCTGCAGTACGACTCAATTCACTGCCAATATTATCCAGCTTGCTGTTGATAATAGACGAGTCACTTTTTACATCAATATATGATTTTAGTTCATTTATGTTATTGAAAATGTGATCACTAATTGCATTTTCCAGAGTTATTGCAAATTTTGAAAGTTCATCTTTCTGAGAGTCTTTAAGGATTCCAATTTGTTCTATCAAATCATTTACAATGACATCTGTTTCTTTTTCAATGTTTGTTGATAAAACTTCCACCTCATTTTTTACAAAACCTGTTATAAAATCACGACAAGCAATGACTGTATCTTTACTTATATTTACCTGCTCAAGTATTTTATTAACAAAGCTTTCCATCGCTTGAAGTTCACCTGCCGATATATCAGCGTTTACAGCAAGTATTGAATTAACTTTATCATCAACGGAATGTTCAACTTCTTGCAAAGTTTCTCTGTTATTCGCTAATAATGTCTCAATTACAGATGATATTTCTGATTTTGTAATATTTTTTGTCTCTTCTATCAAATCGTTAAAATTAAGACTCAAAGTCTTTAACTGTTCCTGAAAAACAGTTATTTGAGACAATTCTTCGTGTTCTAATTTTTCATTCAGACCCTGTAGTGCAGAAATAAAATCCTGCATTTTGGTATTTAATACTTCTGCTAAATTTGAATTATTTGCATTATATTCAGTCAGAAGATTTGCCGATTGTTCTTTAAACAATGAACTAACATTATCTGATAAACTCTTCAAGTCTGCAGAAATGTCGCCGGACAATGTCTGTTTTATATGTAAAATTGTATCTTCAGTATCCTTATTAAGGTTCTTGATTTCTTCCATAACTCCGGTAATTTGGGAAGAAAGATTGTTTTGCTGGACTTCTGTTAAATTCGCAAATTGTTCTTTTAGCTCAGAAAGACCGCTGTTAAGAATGCCTGAATAACTGCCGATAGTCTTATTAAGATTGTCGTTTACGGCATTTCCTGATTCTGAAATTGCAACGGCAATTCCTGTGTGTAACTTGTTGTATTCAGTGTAAAGTTCATCTAAAATTAAATCCATTTTACTCATAACCGAGCCGGCACTATCCACTAAAACAGCAGAAAAATCTCCTTTTAAAACATCCAACTTATTATCAAAGTCTGCGCTTAGGCTCTTCTTAATATCTGCAGCAGAATTTAACACATATTCACTTTGTTTTGCAGAGGTCTCTGCAAAGTTTGCACTCAAGCTCTTCTTAATATCTGCAGCTGAATTTAATATAGATTCATTTTGTTTTGCAGCGGTTTCTGCAAAGTTTGCACTCAGGCTCTTCTTAATATCTGCAGTTGAATTTAATATAGATTCGTTTTGTTTTACCGATATCTCTGCAAAATTTACAAGAATATCTTCTAATTTATTTGCAATCTGAGCTGAATTTTCGCCTAATGCCATTGATAACGCTGATTTTAAACTGTTAAATTCAGCTGAAAGATTTTCAATTAAAGCATCTTTCGTCTCTGAGACAGTTTTTACAGACGCTTCAGATAATTGATTATATCCATCAGTCAGTCTTGTGATAAAGTGATCCAGTTTGTTAATTAAAATATCTGAACTTTCTCCAAGAAGCGTTGTTATATCAGTTTTTAGATTATTAATTTCTCCGGAAATATTTTCTATTATACTTTCTCTTGTTTCAGCAGTTGATTTAAGCGAGAGGTCAGATAACTGATTATATTCATCTGACAATTGAACCAAAATAAGTTCAAGCTTGCTTATTATCAAGTCGGAGTTATCACCAAGCGCTTCTGATAAAGCTGTCTTTAAACTGTTAATTTCACCGGATAATTTAGATACCCGATTTGTTATTTCAATGTTTAATCCAGCTGCTGCTCTTGCGATTTCACTTACTTCAAGTGTTATATCATTAAACTTTTCGCTTATAGCCTGTGATTGAACATTCAGACCTGTATCAATAAACTTTGCTATATCTCCGAGTTTGGTTTTTAAATATTCGGCAATAGAAGAATTTTGGTCTTCCATGTTTCTTGCAAAGTTATTCAAACCTTCTTTTAGTGATTTATAATCTGACAGTGAGATTTCAAGATTATCTGAGAGAATTTTCTTCAAGTTCTCTGCTAACTCAGCTAATTTATTTGCAGATTTTAAATTCTGTTCATCCATTGTTTGTTGAAGTATATTGTTCAATTCCAGAACTTTTGACTCTATTAATTTAGCCTGCTCATCATTTCTTCCGGAAATATTATTAAACAAACCTTCAACCTGCACCTTGTATTGTTCCAGACTATTTGTAACAGACTCTCTTACAGAAGCAGATATATTTATCAGACCGTTATTTATTCTGTCCTCAAGTTTTTCGCCGGATTGCTCAAAAAGGGCTGTTATATTTTTATTTAAATCTTCAAAATTGGTTTCTATTATAGATAATTGACGTGTTAAATCTTCATCTATATTAGAATCAACAGTTTCTATTGTATTTCTTAACTTTTCAAAATCCTTAATTATATAGTCGGCACTTTGTTGTAAATCTCCGGCTGTTTTTTCATTTAAGTTTCCTATTAGAGTCTTTAATGATACAAAATTATCCAATATTTTGGCTAAAGAAGAAGTCAAGGCAGAAGTAGTTGCTGTTGAAATATTATTTACAGAAGTTTCTACGTCACTGAATTTTGTTATAATTTCATCAGCTTTAGTATTAATTCCTGAAGAGAAATCCTGTAATTGGGAATTGAATTCTGTCATAGAATTATCAATTTTTGTTACAAAATCATTCCTTACGCAATCTACAATGTCATGATTTGCACTTTCTAATTTTAATGAGGTTCCTGCAAGCTGCTCTGTTAATTCTTCAATATTAAGTTTAAGCGTACCGATTAGCTGGGCAATTTCACCTTTTAATTCATTTTTTATATTTTCTGAAACCTGCATGCTTTTTGTATGCATAGTTTCTGTTGTGAATTTTATTTCACTTATTTTATCGGCATTTTCGCAGGTAAATTCTTTTTGAAAGTCTGCAACTTTATCTAAAATTGCGTTCTTTAAGGTAATAAGTTTATTATCAAAATCTTCTTTTAAAGTTGCTGCAGTAGAAATTACGCTGCTGATATTTTCATTTACAGCCGTATTGTTAAAATTTAAAGTATCCTTCAATTCATCAAAACGCTGCTGAACTTCTATTAGTTTATTATATGAATTTTTAATATCTTCTCTTATTGCTTCACTGTTGAGATTTAATACGGAATTGATAGTCTCTTTATGCTTTCCGAGTTCATCCTGCAGGGTTTGTATATTATTTTCAACCTGTTTTCTTGTTAAATCAATTATATCTCTTATATTTTCTATGTAACTTATGCTATTATCACTTATAGCTTTGGCAATATCATCAACTTTAGCTTCTACAGTCTCTATATTTACTTCTTTGACAGAGCTTACGTATGACAATATGTCAATAAGAGAAGATGAAATATTGTCAAGATTGGTTTTAAAGCTGCCAAGAGCATCTGATTGCGACTGTTTAATCTCTTCTTCAACATTGTCTAACTTACTTATTAAAAGTTCATATTTGCGGAATAAATCATCTGTAAATTTTTCGGAAAAATCATTTGAAGAACTTTCTAATGCTGCAGTTATTTCTTGTTTTGCTGCATATAAGTCAACTTTAAAATCACTTACCTTGTTTACGAAATCAAGAGCCAATACATCATTAATAGCTTGTTTTAGTCCTGAAAATTCTGTTTTTGCATTATTGATTTCAATAACAGAGGAATCAAGTTTATAATCAAGAATTCCTGATAAGTCTTTTATGTTATTAATTTGTTCAGAAATCTGGGCAGAAGAGCTTGAAACATAGTTCTCCTGTTTTCCAAGAGATTCTTTAAGCCCTGATTCAAACATAGCCAGTCTGTCTGTTATGTTTGAAAAAATTGCATTGTTTGCAGATACACTGTTTTCATCTATTTGAGAAACCATAGATTTCAGATTTGCAATATTTTCTTCCATTTCAGAAAAACTCTTTTCGCAAAGCCCTGAAATTAGGGTTTGGGCTTGATGCAATTTTTCGCTGAGAGAATCGGCATTAGAAGATAGTTCATTTAACGTCCTCGTAGCGTTTACATCAACAAGTTGAATAATTTTATCAGCCTGAATGTTAACCTGTTCTTTTATATTTTGCTCTGATTTTGTCAAATCGGCTGCAAGAGTTTTAAAGTTAACATTGATATCGAGTGAGGATATTGCCTGGTTAATTTTTTGAATTTCTCCGTTTGAATCATTAAAAACAGTTTGTATATCGGAAAAATTATTATAAAGATTATTTAAAGCTGATTCCAGAGAATATTTAAACTCTTCAAAAGCCTTGTTTGAAGAAATCGAAACAACAGATTCTTCCAATTGATTTAACTTATCTATTATTGCAGCTGAGACCTGTTCGTCTTTATCAGCAATAATAGTTTTCAGTCCTGCTATGATTTCGACAGAAGCATCTATTTTATCAGCCAGATTATCTATTTTGTAATACTTATCTGCCAGATTGTCTATAGATTGTGTCAGTAGCTGTTCCTGAGAAGCCAGGTCACTTATCCACTTCTTTGTGCTTATTAAATCATCACGTGTCGCAAGTTCTTTTATGGCATTTTCTATTTGAATATTTTTCTTATCTAAAACCTGCAAAGCTGACAAAATAGTATTTGAGGAATTTACAATATCAGTCAGTTCTTTGCCGAAATGTTCTATTGACTCTGCAGGATTCAGCCCTGATATAGTTTTTATTATTGTTTTAAAATTTTCATTCAGGTTAAGAACGATTGAATCAAATCCGTTTGTAAGATGTTCTATATCATTTTTCAGGAAAGAAACGCTTTTTACTATTTCTTTTTTCTGTGAATCATCAGTTCTTATTGCATCTAAGCGCATGATAATATCAGAGAGTGTTTCTTTTTGAGAAACGACTTCTCTCGAAAATACAGAAAGATTTGTGGCGACAATATCAAATAATTCTTTTACTTCACTTGTTTTTAAAGTTTCTGAACTGTTTTTTAATAAATTAGAAAATAATGACTCTATTGCTCCAAATTTAGATATAAGCACGCTGTGACGTTCATCCAGATTCTGTTTCAATTCGGACAGGAATATTTTTATAAGTTCAATATCTTCATCGGTATTTATTTTTTCCAGTTTTGAATTTATGCCGGATAATAGTTTATCTACATCCGATGTATTTAATATACCCTGAGCCCGTATGGAATTAAGCAGGGTTTTTATTGTATCAAAATTTTCTGTTATCTCCGTAAAATTATTTATATCTGCCATAAACTTACTCTATCCCACATTCTACATCATAACTTATTATATACTAATATAAAAATAGTGACAAATACCAATTTTTTTTTTAAGATTAATGTATGAATTATATATTTTTTATTCTTATTACGGCATCTATACTTGCAGGAATTTATAACCATACGCTTGATAAAGTTGTTAATTCCATGCTCGGGGCATGCAATACGGCAGTAGAAGTTTCCTTTTCTTTAATAGGTATAATGGCTTTTTGGCTGGGTATTATGCGCATTGCCGAGAAAAGCGGGCTTGTGCGCATGCTATCAAAAGTTCTGTATCCGGCAACAAAATATTTATTTAAAAACGTAAAAAATGACAGTCCGGCTATTGGTGACATTACAATGAGTGTTACCGCAAACGCACTCGGTTTAACGAATGCAGCAACTCCTATCGGATTAAAGGTTATGAAAGAATTACAGGAAGATAATCCGGATAAAACAAAAGCTACCGATGCAATGTGCATGTTTTTAGGGATGAATACTGCCGGCTTTCAAATCATTCCTGCAACTGTGATAGCTATTCTAGTCGGGTTCGGGGCTGCGAATCCGACAGATATAATTATCCCGACTTTTATTGTAACCTCACTCTCATTTATTACGGCAATTATAACTGCATTAATCCTTCAAAAAGTTTGGAGGAAATATGATTGAAAAGTTTTCATTACTTCTTTTACCATTTATGATTTTGATTATTTTATCTGTCGGACTCATAAAAAAGGTTCCTGTATATGAAGAATTTATAGAAGGAGCAAAGGACGGGTTTAAAGTTGCTGTTTCAATAATTCCGTATCTTGTTGCTATAATAGTTGCGGTTTCAATGTTTAGAGCCTCGGGTATACTTGATATTTTTAAAACTTTTGCAAATAATTTTGTACCGCCCGATATTATACCTCTGATATTTACAAGACCCCTGTCCGGCTCTGCGGCGCTCGGCTTATTTTCGGATATAGTAAAAGAATTTGGTGCAGATTCTTATATTGCTAAATTAGCAGCAATTATGACAGGCAGTTCTGAAACAACCTTCTATGTTTTAGCCGTTTACTTTGGCTCTGTTGGTATAAAAAAATACAGATATGCTCTTCTGACAGGTTTGATTGCCGATTTTATCAATATTGTACTGTCAATTTGGGTGGCTCGTATGTTTTTTCTTGCCAGCAACGTGTTGTAGAGCAGATTATTTCATTATTTTCAACAATACGTTTTATCAGAACCGCAAAATTAATATCAATGAAATTAATTTGTTCAACTTTTTCAACACAAAAACTTTCTCCTCCGCAGTTTGAACAATATCTATGCTGCGGCAAAATTTCTCCGTTTTTAATAATTGTTTTAAGCTTAACTCCACAGCATTTGCAACGGGTTATATACCATTCATTTCTTATGAATTTTCCGCAATCCGGACAATAGCCGCAGTTTTTGTCGGGAGTTACATGGTCATGGCGGCATTTGCGATTTAATTTTAATAAATTTGATAAAAACATTAGTTAACCTCACTGTTATTTATTTAATTAATAAAATTAATAAGTCAATGAGTGTATTTAATAATATAGCTTGTAATTAATTTATTACCCGTCCCCCTCTCTCTCATTTGTTAAAAAAACTATGTTAAAAGCTGAACTATAAAATTGTTTTGTATTTAAATCTAAATAAAAATGTTTGAAAATATCGAATTTTTTTCCCGCGCATTCTTGCGGGCAAGGTTTTCAATTTTTTTTCGTTTTTCAGGGAGAGGGTTTCAAATGGTTCCCTCTCCCCTTTGGGGAGAGGGTTAGGGAGAGGGGCTGTTAAATAAAATAATTGCGCGCCAGCGCGTGTTCCTTCCCTCTGCAAATACATCCTGCTTGTAGAATTAAATACCAAACCAATACATTTACCCCGGAATGTTGGAATGGGTAAGATTATCCCCCTCTCTAACAAAGGACGAGGGGGTAATTTTTTGTTGTCTGAGCCCCTCACCCGAATTTC
>CALUSN010000008.1 GCA_944323435.1 Candidatus Gastranaerophilales bacterium
CAATTGTGCTGAAGCTTAAAGACGATAATATTGTTTTTGAGCGCAAGGCAGCCGGAGAAGAAAATCCGCCGGAAGAAATAAAGGAAGATTCCGGACAAGAATAAAAAAGAAGGGTGCGCATAATGCGCGCCCTTCTTTTATTAAATTCGCAAATGTGCTTTTCTCTGTTCATTGTTATCCTAATGTCAAAGAGAATACAACCAATGCTGAGAGAAGTAGTACTGTCATGACGAATGCGGCTGCAAGTTTTAATATAGGGTGAAACCGGAATGAGTAATCCTCATTTGGATTAAGCTGTCTTAAAACATTTCTTGCAAAATCCTGTTTTGCTTCAAGCTTTGTTTTTTTAAATGACTCGTTCATTAAACGTCTTATGTTATACGTATCCTCAAGTTCTTTTCTCGCCTGTTTATTATTAATTGTATATTTTTTGATTTTTATACTCTCATCAGCAGAAAGTTCATTGTCTATATACGCGGATAAATTGTTTCTGAAAACTCTGTATTGTGAGCCGGTGTTTGCAGAATATATCTCCTCCTTTTCTGCAACAGATGTCTTTAACTCTTGAATCATTGTTTTTATTATTTCATATTTTTCACGGCAGACAGAACACTGTTGTAAATGTTCTTCTACTTTTTGTTTCAATGCTTTACTCAAATCTCCCTCTACGTAAAAAGATAATAAAACGTCCATTTGTGTGCAAGTTATTTTCATTTTTCACTCCTATTTAGATAAATTCTTTTAATTCTTGTTGTAATTTTGTTCTGGCCCTTGAAATTCGCGACTTTACAGTGCCTATGGCAGTATTTGTAACTTTTGAAATATCTTCATAACTTAATCCTTCGTATTCCCGCAAAACCAAAACGATACGTAAATTATCCGGAAGCGTCAGTAATGCGGCTTTTATAATTTTTTCCATTTCTGAAAATAAACACTTTTCCCCAGGAGTGCAGCCTATTTTGTCCTTTATATCCGTTAGTTTGTCGCTGTCCACATCAAGAGTGTTATCTCTGGCATGCTTTTTTATGTAATCGTAAAAAACATTGGTCACTATTTGATTAAGCCAGGATTTGAACTTTGTTATATCTTTCAAGGAGCGGATATTTTTTGCCATTTTTAAAAGTGCTTCCTGCGTTAAGTCTGCAATATCCTGTCTTTTGTCCGTCAAATAACTAAATAATGTAAATATATTTTTCTGAACACGCCTGATTAATTCCTCCAAGGCTTTTGCATCTCCTTTTTGGGCAAAAATAATCAATGTATTAATATCCCTTTTTTTGTATATTGACTTTGTCATCTCAAAATAATTATATAGAGTCGAAAAATAAAATATATTGCCGGATTAGGGGGGGGGGTAAATTTATTGGGTCGGCAGGTAAGACTACAAGCCTTAAGTCTTTCAATGGGGTAAATGAATCAGACCGGCAGGTAAAACTACAAGTTTGTATTTAGTGGTAAATTTTAATTTACGGCAACAAAAATTTTTTGATAATCTCTGATTACCAAAAGCTGAGAACTAAAGGTTTACGCCAGTTTATTTCAGACATTAGCAAAAATTTTTTTGAGCGGGTTTTAATCTGTTATAAAGGTTATGCAAATTTTAAACTCAGTATCTGAAAAATCTTTTATTACATCAAAAGGGAAAAAAATTCCCCGCTATTTGTACCACGTTACAAACGAAAAGAATTATAATTCCATAGTGAAGGACGGGATTATTAAGACTTCTCCTGATGCATATCCGGAGTCTAACTTGAACGGAGTATTTCTATTTGACCTCAAAAATTTTTTAAAGTATTGGTGTAATACGTGGTTTTCAACATATGAAGGGTTGCTTACATTATCAATGGCACTATTTTCAAGGAGTGCATACAGAGAGCCTAAAATAGTTGTATTGAGGATTCCGACAAAAAATCTGGACACAAAAAATTTAAGATGCAGGGTTGAATTAGATAATGAAATGCCTGAAACACACATAATAAACGGTGATACAGCATTAAATCAAAAACACTATACACGAAATAAAAGACCAATAGAGTATATTTATCAAAAAGTTATTCCAACAGATATTGTAAAGAAGGTCGGAAATGCGAATATCGACGCAATTGTAGATAATATGCTTGAAACAAATACATACAGTCGTGCTAATTATTCGTGGCAAATTTTAAAAAACCTGTTTCAATCTAGTCCGGAGGAAAATGCAGTAAATATTTCCGAAAAATTTTCCGAAAAATATAAAAAGATGGTGCAATATTAATATCAGAGGAGCCTTTTCTGTGATATAATGCTTTTATGCAAAAGAAAATTTTAATTATCGGAAACGGCGCTAAAGAATACGCGCTTGCTAAAAAGTTATCAGAAAAGCACGAGATTTATATAACACCGGCTTCTGATACTCTTAAAGAATTTGCGCAGTGTGTTGATATAAGAGAGGACAGCGTAAAAGAGCTTCTGGAATTTGTTGTGGAAAACGGCATAGATATGACGATACCGGTATCTTATACCGCCTTAAAAACTGATATTGCAGAAGTTTTTAATAAAAATAACCAGAAAATATTTGCTCCGGATAAGAATGCAGCAAAAATAGTTTTTGACAAAGCTCTTGCAAAAAAAATTCTCTACAAACTAAGAATTCCGACTCCGAAATTCGGGATTTTTGAAAAACAGAATATGGTTCTGGACTACATAAAAAACCAGAAAACACCTTTTGTATTAAAGACAGATGATTCCAACAGCGCGGCGGTGTTTACATCATATCAAACGGCAAAAGCTCTTGTTGAAACAAGTTTTATAGAAAAGGGAAAACGCATAATTATTGAAGATTATGTTTACGGAACTCCGTTTTCATTCTACACAATAACAGACGGATATAAAGCCTTGCCAATAGGCTCTTCCATAACTTACAAACACGCTCTTGAAGGCGGGGGCGGGCAGCTTACTGGCGGAATGGGCTCCTGCGTGCCTAATTACAAGCTATCCGTAGAAAACGAATATTTCCTTATGGATAATGTAATTTACCCGACACTTGATTATCTGGAGATTGAAGGAAACCCTTATCTCGGGATTCTCGGGGTAAATGGTATTTTAACAGAAGATGGCAACCTCCGGATTCTGGGCTGGCAGTCTTTTATGCAGGATTGTGACGCGCCGGCACTTCTTGAGATACTTGACGAGGATTTATATAACTTGTTCTATTCATGTGTCATAGGCTCATTCAGCGATGAAGTCGAGTATATCAAAAACAAAGATATGTTTGCCTCATCCCTCGTTCTCACCTGCAAAAATAAAAACAATAAAGAAAATGTTATTCAGGGTTTGGACAGTATTGATGAAGAGACAAAAGTCGTATTTTACCCTGCGGTTACAAAAAATCGTTATCTGGAATTTGAAGCTCATCAGGGCGCGGTTCTTTCGCTTACAACAGCCTCTGCAACAGCATCAGGAGCAGTTAAGAAGATGTACGAAGAAGCCGGAGATATATCATTTGAATCTGTATATTTCAGAAAAGATATATGTAAGATGAAAAGTTAAGTTAACATTTCTTAATATTTGTGAAGAAAAAAGGCAATTTTATAATTCACAAATACTTTATATATATATCAAACGTAAAACAATTATACAGAGGATAATAAAAGGAGTAAATTTATGGCAAGAGTATTGATTTCAATGCCTGAAAGTTTCTTAGGCAAAATTGATGAAGTCGCAGAGAATGAAAGCAGATCACGTTCAGAACTTATCAGAGAGGCTTTGAGAAGTTATATTACACGTTCTCAAGTTCGCAATAACACCCTGGCTGATAAGAACGCAAGAATTTTAGAGGCACTGCTGGACGGGTAAACTTATTCAAAATAAGTTTTTGTGAGGGCCGGAGCATTATCCGGTAAATCTTCACACCCGGGAGGGGATTTAGTTAATCACGAGGAAAAATACGAGGAAAAGAAGAGAAAACGTAAAAAGAAAAACACGCAAACAAAACAACCATGGGAATTCTTATTAAAAAGAGTTCCCCTTTTTTTGACAATGGTGTGGGAACTTATATACAACTTCCCGATATGCTCAAAATATAGTCATAATACCATTTCCAACTTATTATGAAATCTTGCCGGAAGTAAGCCTCTGAAACAGCTTCAGTGTGACAATTTTAACATTTTTTAGTATTAACTGCAATCCCGTTGTTTTTCGTTTGCAACAGGGTTTTTTAGTTGTATAATTGTTTGTATAAAAGGGAGAAAATAATGCAGGAAGTTATTGAGAAAAAAACGATTAAGAATATAGATTTCAATTGCGATTTGGCGCAGGCTTACGGAGTTTACAAAAACATACAGGAATATGAACTATTGGATTATGTAAGTTCGGTAAACATTTCTTGCGGGTTCCATGCGGGAGATCCTGTAACCATAAAAGAAGCGATGCTTAAGGCAAAAGAAAAGAATGTTGCAATAGGCGCTCATATCGGCTTTAATGATATTCAGGGTTTCGGATACAGACCTGTAGAACTCAAAGAGGATGAGCTGGAGGCGCTTGTAGTTTACCAGGTAGGGGCAATTATGTCTTTTGCAAAAGCTTACGGATTAAGTATCGAACACGTAAGACCGCATGGCGCTATGTATAAAATGGCGGGCGAAGATTTTACTTTTTCCAGCGCAATTGCAAATGCAATAAAGAAATGTTCCCAATGGCTTGTTTATTATGCTCCGGCAGGTGATATAACTGCAAAAGTCAGTGATTATACGGGGATTCAGGCTGCTCAGGAAATAAGCCTTGAAAAAACTTACAATCCTGATTTAACTATAGATTATTCGATTCCTGATAATACAAACAATTATGAATTAATAAAAAGATTCCAGCATTTTCTTCACACATCCCAAATCCGCAATAATCTCGGCGGAATGAGTTTTGTGGAAGCAAATACAATTCATTTTTCAAATAAGTACAAAAATTCGCTGGAATTAATTCAGCAGGCAAGAAGTTATATAACTCCTGCCCCTGTAAATTACATTAATGCAAAAGCTTCCGGATGGGTGGAATAATATGTTTTCAAAATTTAAGAATAATGTAAAGGTTACAAAAGATGTGGGCTGGCTTATGCCGGGTTTGGAAGTAAAAAGATGGTTTTTTCTAATCTTTTTAGGCTCAATTATGATAGTTCTCGGGTTTATGGTTCTTGCGAACGTAAGACCTATATACTTAACTCTTGAACTCATAAGAAAAGCGGCTCTGGTTTTGCCGTCAAACTTTTTAGCAGCTGTATTTATCCTGATTGGAGCTGTAATTTTCTTTAAAGGCTGGCAGAAAACAACTTTATCCCTGATGGATATGGACAGTAAAAAGGGAAATGTTTCAATATTAGAAAAATTATACAGAAGAAGAAAGCTCAACAAAGGCGCAAAGATTGTAGCAATCGGCGGCGGTACGGGGCTTTCAATGCTTCTTAGAGGTATAAAAAAATATACAAATAATATTACTGCAATCGTAACGGTCGGTGATGACGGCGGAAGCTCGGGAAGATTAAGAGAAGAAATGGGTGTTCTGCCGCCAGGTGATATCAGAAACTGTATTGCAGCTCTGGCGGATGATGAAGATTTGATTACCGAGCTTTTCCAGTACAGATTCAAAAACGGAGAAGGGCTAGAGGGTCACAGTTTCGGTAATTTATTCTTAACAGCGCTCTGTTCAATTACAGGTGATATGGTAAGAGCGGTTAAAGAATCTTCAAATGTTTTAAATATCCGCGGCGTGGTTCTACCTGCAACTCTGGATGATATGAAGCTTGCGGCAAAATTTGAGGACGGAAGAATTGTCAGAGGTGAATCAAATATTCCGGAAGCTCACGGAAAAATTAAGAGATTATTTACCGAGCCTGAACACTGCCACGCTTTACCGGAGGCTATTGCAGCTATTCATGAAGCGGATTTGATTATACTGGGTCCCGGAAGCTTGTACACAAGTGTTATTCCAAACCTTCTGGTTGACGGAATAGTTGAGGCAATAACTAATTCACACGCCAAGAAAATATACGTATGTAATATTATGACCCAGCCGGGAGAGACTGATAATTATTCTGTTGCAAGCCATGTTAATGCTCTTATTACACACGCTAACGGCAAAAAAATTATAGATGCCGTACTTGTGAATGACAGCCTGCCGGATAATATGTCGGACGGGTACGCAAAAAGCGGCTCGTATCCTGTAAGATTGGATATGGAAAACATTGCTCCTATAGGGGTTGAAGTTGTTTCACAAAAATTAATACTGGAAAATACTCAGGGACTTGTAAGACACAGCTCTCACAGAGTTGCAAGAGCCGTATATTACTGGTACAGAAGGGCAATTAAGCGATAGGGTGATGGGTGTAATACTCAAAACAGTTGTTCTACGTCATTGCGAGGGGACAGCCGGAATAGCCCGAAGCAATCTTGACCCCCTCACCCGAATTTCTAAGTTTCGCTCAAGCTCAACTTGAAATTCTTCCCTCTCCCGGGGTACATATAACCGGATTTGATGTGAAATTACAAACCGGACGCAAGCTGAGGGGCGAGGGTGCATGAAAGGAAATTATGAAAACAGTTAATACTTTTCAAAGATTAAAAGATAATAACGAAAAAATTGCAATGCTGACTGCTTACGATTATTCGACGGCTCAGGTTCTTGAAAAAGCGGAAATTGACGGTATTCTGGTCGGAGATTCGCTTGCAATGGTGGCTCTGGGGTATAAAGATACTTACAACATTTCAATTGATGAAATGCTTATATTTGTAAAAGCGGTTTCAAGAGGAGCGCCAAATTCATTTATAATCGGAGATATGCCGTTTATGAGCTATAATCTTACAGTGGAGCAGGGGCTTGAAAATGCTTCTAAGATGATTAAAGCGGGAGCTTCTGGAGTTAAACTCGAAGGGTGCAATGAACATATTCTTAAACTTGTTAAAAGATGTGTGGAGTCCGGGATTCCGGTTCTCGGACATCTCGGGTTTACGCCGCAGCTGATGAATACAATCGGCGGGCATAAAATTCAGGGAAAGACTTCCGATAAGATAGATGAGATTCTGAAAAGTGCTAAAAAGCTGGAAGAAGCCGGATGTTTTGCCGTTGTCCTTGAACTTATGCCGGCAGAGAGCGCTAAATACATAACAGAGAATTTGAAAATTCCTACAATCGGAATCGGCGCGGGTAAATATTGTTCCGGTCAAATCGTTGTAAGTGATGATATTATGGGAAAATTTACGGATTTTACACCAAAATTTGTGAAAAAGTATGCAAACTTGCATGATACGGTTTTGAACGGTGTAGAAATATATATAAGAGAAGTAAAAGAAGAGATTTTTCCTTCTGAGAAGGAATCGTTTGAATTGGACGAAAAAGTAAAAGAAGAGTTGACCAGAACTTAAAGCCGGAAACAGGTTAGTCAAAGCCCCGCACCAAGAAATATTATATAATACATCCCCGCCTGTAATATTTGTATTAGCAGGCATGTTGATACTTTGCCTGCCCCGCACATTTTTTATTGTTAGCTTGACTTATCACACTACATTTAACAACATTTACCCCGGCCATGACAGAACGCTCGTAAGTGAAACTATTTGTGTGCTGTCATTCAGAACTGGACAATGATTCAGGGGTTAAGCCCCCTTTAACTTTATATTATTCTCAGAAATAAGCCAAAAGAAAACAGGTCGGTTATATCCTTCCTGTTAAGATTTTACACTAGCCGAAATATAAATAGCATGATTATTGTACTATAAAATTTCGGAAAATACAAATGATACAGAGTATAAATTTACATATTATATCTCTATTTGCATGCTTCATTGCGTATAAAACCCAGTTATCACCGCAAAAAAATAAAAAAAGAGGAATGTTAAGTTATGTAACAAATATATATTATTTATATCTTAAATGTCAATTTTCTTTACATTTCTGTTTTTATATATGTATAAGAGAGGAAACTATGTCATATAAATTTGATTCATTAGTAACAAGACATGAAGCAGATGCATTAAAAGAAATGATATTCAGACGTGTTCGCGAGCGTTCGGAGAATATGACCGATGATGTGCAGCAGGATATTATGGATATTGCCAGAGATTCTTTTATTAGCCAAAATAATCCTTTCTCAAAAATTGCAGCAGAAAAACAACCGGAAGAAACCAAACTTGTGCAGTCACATGAGGACTCTGCAGCAAAAGAAAATAATATAGGATTTCCTGTTCGTGAAATAAAATCAAAATTAACAAATGGCAGCAGAATTATTAATGAACAAATCAGTCAGGCTGCAATTGAAAATAATATGTTATCCGCAAGAGAAGCATTGAGCAAAAAGCAGGGTTTTATGGGGGCTTTAAATTTTCTCAACTCACAGGCAGCAATTTCATTAATCAGAACCCGGGCTGACAAATTTGAAATTTTAGCTTAATTTAATATGAATATTATATTGACACGTGTGTATAAATCTGCTAAACTTAATATAGATGTAGAGAATTAGGTTCTGATATAATATAAGAAGAGAAAGGAATATTATGATGAAGAAGAACGGTTTTACTCTTGCGGAAGTTTTGATTACCTTGGCTATCATTGGTGTAGTTGCAACATTGACACTTCCTGCATTGATGACAAATACTCAGGAACAACAATCAAAAACAGGTTTGAAAAAAGGTATTAACACGTTAACTGAAGCAGCACAGATGAACAATGCAATCGCAGGGTTTGACTATGCTTCTTTCAATGAAACTTCAACAAACAATACAGAAACCCAGTCATTATATGGTTTATTAGCTAACAGAACAAACATTGATTATCAATTAACAGGTTCGGAAACAGATGCTGCTGATGCTGTAAACAATGGTGCATCAAACTTTGTTGTATTCTTCCGTGACGGTTCTGCTCTGGCATTTAAAAATGATGATTCAACTCTGGTAACAAATACAACAGTAAGTACAATACAACAAGACGGTCTTGTTTATGGTATTGCTGCTATATATGATACCAACGGTTCTAAAGGACCAAACCTGTTATCTAACTGTCAGGGTTCTGCCGGTATGTTAAACAGTGCAGCTCAGGATGATTCAGGTTCAGATTGTACAATTAAAGCAAACCGTGTAATCAAAGACCAGTTTGGTGTAAGATTAAGAGGCGGCTATGCTGTTCCTAACGGTGCTGCTGCAAGATGGGCATTTGAAAACTAATTAATTTGACAAATAAAATTAAAAGCGGAGAAACTTCTCCGCTTTTTTATTTTGCAAAATTTGCACCTGCCGGAAATCTTTTCTTGCTGCCGAATCCATCTGCAACGGCTGAATCCTTTCTCTCAACTCCAGCCGCCCTTATTCCGCAGCATCGCCCGCAAAAATTTACCCCTTACCCCTACCCTCGCGGGCTTGCAGAGGCAAGGCAAACAATTTCTTTTATACCTGCTCTTTTCAACGTATTTATCATTTCTTCAAAAGTTGCTCCGGTAGTACATATATCATCCAGTATTAAAACAGGTAAATCCGAATTATCAGTAGTTCCTACGGTGAAAGCTTTATTAAGATTTATGAGACGTTCTTTGCGTGATAATTTATACTGTGGTTTGGTGTCTTTTATTCTTTTTATTAATCCGGTATTTAATTTATATCCGCTCATTTTGCAGAATTCTTCAGCAACAAGTTCCATGTGATTGTATTTACGCTTTTTTATTCTGTTTTCGTGGAGCGATACCGGAATGATTTGAAACATTCTGTTATCACCGATTTCAGACCAGTATTCATACATAAATTTTGCCAGGTAAAATGCTAATTCTTTTTGCCTGTGATATTTTAATCCCCTTATAAGTTTTTGTAAAAATTTTTCATATATTCCGCATGAATAAATGTTAACTCCGTCAATAATTCTGTCCGGATGAAAGTTTGAAAACTTAAGTTCATCATAGCACTTAGGACACATTTTTACCGAGTATTTTGATGAGGAGCAGAAATAACATTTTTTTCTGTAAATTAAATCCAGAAGTGATAAGAGGAATTTTTTCATAAGCTAATTATATCATATTGGTTTTTTAAAGTATAATAATATCGGAGGTATTAGATTATGGGTATAAAATCCTGGACAGATTATTTTTTAGATCTGGCAAAAACCTGTTCATCACGTTCAAATTGTCTGCGTGCACAGGTAGGAGCAGTAATTGTAGGACAGGACAAGAAAATTAAAGCTACCGGTTATAATGGTACTCCGTCCGGTGTTGAGTCGTGTTATGAGCGCGGCGAGTGTTACAGGATAAAAAACAATATTCCGTCAGGCACTTGTTATGAAACCTGCCGTTCTATTCATGCTGAACAGAATGCGATTATTCAGGCCGGACAGGACAGATGTACAGGCTCTTCCATGTATATTTACGGACACAACTTTATATGCATTCTTTGCAAAAGGTTTATTGTGCAGTCCGGCATAATTGATGTTTATTTGAAAAAAGATGATAATTCTCCGGTTCTTCATGTGTCTGTAGAGGATATAAAACGGGAACTGGAGCATCCGGAAGAAGCTGCAGTAACAAAATAGAGCTAAAAAATAAAACATAAAGCAGCTATTCACTAAATTTATTGCTTCAAAAAACTTTACATGTTATAATCTCGGTATGGAAACAAGCGCTGAATTTAAGAAACCGGAGAAAAAAGAGAAGGCTAAAAAGCGGGGGATGACAGCTCAAACCAGATTAATACTTGCTGGTTTGGGAGTTAGTACTGCGTTTATTCTTCTTGCAGCCGGATTTGCAACATACAGTATTACCCAGAACATGAACAGCGCTTATAAAAACTTTGCGCTTGTTTTATCCAAAACTCTCGCAATAGAAGGCGTTGAAGCCACAAAGGCTGCTCCGGAACTCGCAAAATACGACGCTTTGCGCACAAATTCGGTATCTGTTCTTAACAGCAACGACGATATTGCATTTATTATTTTTAAAGATAATAATTCAAAAATTATTTACTCCAGTAAAGACGATTATCCTGATCAGGCAGAAAAAGCCAGAATTACTGTTAGTTCACCAATGGTTATAAAGAATTTAGGCTCTTCCCAAAATGTCGGGTCTGTTGAAGTCGGGTTGAGCGGAAGTATTATAGACAGAGTTTCTGCGACATCCAAAACATCTATTGCCGTTGTATTTTTGCTTGCATGGCTTGTGATTGTCGGGATTATTTATATGAACTCCTCAATTATCACACGCGAACTACGCAAGCTTTATCAGGGGGTTAAAAAGATTTCATCAGGCGAATTCGGGTATATGATTGACGATAAAGATGTGGATAGTGAAGTTAAAGAGCTCTACGGCGCATTTAACGATATGTCTGAGAAATTAAGCCGTTATAATGAACAGACTATTGAAAGCCTGACATTTGAGCGTAACAAGCTTGAATCCGTTCTTATGAGTATTGTTAACGGTGTTGTTGTGTGTGATAACCACGACAAAGTCATTATGGTTAACAATTATGCACAAAGACTGCTTGAAGTTGAAGAGAAAGATATCTTAAACACGCAAATTCAGCAGTTCTGCGACTCATCAGGCGAATTCTGTTTTGCGGATAAAATTGCACAATTTAAAGACACTCCGCTTGATGATGACGGAACGCCGGTTACTTTTAACATCCGGATTGATACAAAAGTCCTTAAGTGCTTGATATCCCCGATGTTTACCCGTTCAAATTCTTATGTCGGATATATTATTGTTTTGATTGATGTTACAAAAGACGTCGAGATGGATCAGCTTCGCTCTAACTTCATTTCCAATGTCTCGCACGAACTCAGGACACCTGTAACTGTTTTAAGAAGCTATATTGATACACTCTACAGTTACGGTAATGATTTTGACTTCAATACCCAGAGAGAATTCATAGGAGTAATGAATCAGGAAATCATAAGACTTAACCGTATGGTTAACGATATTCTGGATTTTTCAAGATATGAAGCCCAGAATGTTCATATGGAAAAAACAAAAACCGATATTATTGAAATTATTGAAGATGCGGTAAATCAGGTTCAGGTTCTTGCAAAAGAGCACGATTTGACGATTTCTATTATGAAAGAACCGGATTTACCTCAGATTTTTGTAAATATTGAAAGCATTTCCCGCGCATTTATGAATATTTTATCAAACGCAATCAAGTATTCACCTGACGGAAAACGTATCAAGGTCCGCGTTGAACGCTCACGTGACGGCGAGTATGTGGAAGTAAGCGTGGAAGATCAGGGTCCGGGAATTCCTGAAAAGGATCAGAAAAAAGTGTTTGACAGATTTTACAGATGCGAAAATGCAACCCATACAGTTAAGGGAACGGGCTTAGGGCTTCATCTGGTTAAAGTAACCGTTGAAAAACACCATCACGGTCAGGTTTTTGTAGATTCAAAAGAAGGTGAAGGCTCTACTTTCGGATTCAGACTGCCGATTAATTTACCGCCGGAAGAAGAGGAAGAATATATCCCGAAAAACCGGCTTCCGGCTGAGAGTGAAGCATAAATATAATTTGCACTCATACTAACCTGCTTATTGATAGCATGGCGGGTGACAGTGGATAAAAGTCGTATTACTCCGGAATTTCATCTGTAATATATGTTGCATCAAACTTATAAGCTTCCAGAGTGCGAGAGAAGTATTGAGCCGGCAGACCTGCTTTTTCTTTCAGAGAATTAAGGAAAATTTCCCTGTCAGGAAGCTGTTCCCACACAACCGGAAGATATACAGCCCGTTTATCCCGCTCTATCAAAATAATTCCGTGCGGGTAAATTTTGGATAACAAATCCCGCTCATCTTTAAAATTTATCCGCTCAATTGAAGAAAGGATTGAAACAGAGAAATTCAGGTTGTCGAATTCCTCTGCTGTAAGCGGATTAAACCTTGAATCCTGAAAAGCTGCATTCCTTGCATTATCAATGATATCAAGTATTAACGGTTTTGTCGGATAAATGGAACCTATACATCCCCTTAGTTTTCCGTCAGTTTTTAGTGTTACAAAAGTCGCGCCGTATTCGGTCAAAACAGTTGGTATGCGGCGCGGGATAAATTCGTCATTATTTATTGCCGATATTATACTTTGACGGACTGTTTTTAAAACATAATCAGTACAATATTTTTCAATAAAGCAGTTTCTTGTATCCGTATATAAAAACCAGGAGCCGTATCCGACAACCCGTTCTTTTTCATTGCTTATGTCGCCGGAATTGTACATTTCCGCACGTATCATAGAGCAATCATTATTATTTGCAAAATCCACAAGCCCTTTTATTCCAACAATACCGCAGGCCTGTGCATTTTCTAAAAATTCGATTTTACCGGTTTCAATGATTGTAGCTGTGTATGTATCAATCTGCCTGCATTGATCCTGAGGGTAAAAGTGGCTTAAGTCAGATGAAATTACAAAAGAAGAAGTTTCCCAGTATGTAGAAATCAAATCAGATATTAATCTGTAATCGCAATTTCCTGTCAAAACCGGAATTATTCTCATTTTACGTCCGATTTTTTTCAAATTCTTCACAAAATCAGCAGCACTCTGTCTTTGCGGGAAAAAGATATTTTGTAAAAAAGGAAGCTGAACTTCTATTGAATGTTCTTTTTCAAAAATTTCGTTATCAACTGTACACGGAAATTTTTCCGCAATTTCTTTAATTAAGCGGTTGTTTACTTCCAGAGTTCCCAGCGGAGTTTCAAAAAAAGTGTATTCCGGAAGCGCAATATTGTTGAAATTTACGTGATGAGACGGTGCAATAATAAAAACATTTTCGCACGGTTCAAGATGTTGAAAACCTGCCATTGCTGCATGACCGGAGTAAACATAACCGGCATGCGGTACAATAATCGCCTTGCTTTTAAAATCACAATAAGGCTGCTCTTTATAAGAATCAAGCAGTTTTGTTAATTCCTCAGGATTATCCGGATAAAATACACCTGCAAAATCAGTTTGTTTATTCATATTGTTATTATAAAATAATTTTAAGACAATAGCAAAAAAAATATTTATAAGATTTATATAGAATATGAGAATAAATAATCCCCCAAATATATCATTTCACGGTTATAAAAACCTGATACACAACGACATTACAAACGGGCCGTTCAAACTTATGTTTATGACTATGCAACTGGATAATAAAGACGGCAATGATTTAGCAGAGTTAAACTCAATACGTACACTTGAAAAAAATCCTGAAAAAAATGATGTTCTTAATGTAGTATATTCAAGTATCAGAGGAATAAGAGAAATTTTTCTGTTTGACGGCAGGTCAATGTTTCTGGGTAATGAGTTAAAGGATTTATATGAAACAAGCGGACATCTGAAAGCTTACAAAAAAGAAGAAAAAGCTTCACTTAAAGCTTATACCCTGCTTGCAAGCCTGACAAAACGTATTATGCAGAACGGACTTATAAAAACGGATTGTGATTATGCACATGTTGTAAGAAATATGATGGAGTCTTATTTAAAATTTTCCGACAATATCGGAAGTGTGCATAATCTTATTCAGGCGAGTATATGGCAGAACAACAAAC
Organism: Candidatus Gastranaerophilales bacterium; assembly: GCA_944323435.1. Taxonomy (GTDB): domain Bacteria; phylum Cyanobacteriota; class Vampirovibrionia; order Gastranaerophilales; family Gastranaerophilaceae; genus CAG-196. The sequence continues at coordinate 14,504 of CALUSN010000008.1, forward strand.
CTGAAAAAACAGCAGCAGCTTTTAACAAATTTATAGTGCACAATATGGAAATCTTTTTTAAATAGGTTAAAGTTTTTCAGTTATTTCCTTTAAGTATTGTTTCACTGCAGAAGTTATTACAAGATCAGGTTCTGACATACAAAGTTCATCTAAAATAATAACTCCTTTTCTGACCTCGCCGGATTTAATATACAAAAGTCCGAGAATAATTTTGTCATATGGATTGCTGCTTAAAGAAAGTTCTTTAATTTTTGTATTTATTATGCCAAGTTTTTTGTAGCAATCCGCAAGATTGAGGTAATATTTGAAATTTAAACCGTATAATTTTATCGCATCCTCAAAACAAACTCTTGCCATATCAGGATACCCGATAAAGTCATACGTTTCTCCGAGATTATTTTTAAAAATAGCCGTTGCCTGTGTGTTTGGACTCAATTGTATTGCAATTTTAAATTCCTGAATTGCGGCATAATAAATCCGGTCTTTTAAATAATTCAGGCCGAGATTATTGTGGTAAAAGGCATTTTTTTCAGCGTCAATAGAGTATTTGTAAGGTTTTTTATATCCCGAACAAAAGATTAACGTTAACAACAGCAGGAAGCAAAAGAGTTTTTTCATAAAAGATTAATTTCCAAACCTTCATAAGCAAATACAGCATCGTCAGAAGCATATTCTTCTGCCAGCATATTGAGTTTCTCATCATTATATCCCGGCTCATAGTGAAAATATACCAGTTTTTTTGCCCCGACCTGCTGTTTACAGTCAAGAGCCATTTCAAAAGTGGAGTGTCCGAAACCTTGCTTTGGCACGTATATGCTTAAATAATCTTCTGTAGAATACTGTGCATCGTGAATTAATAAGTCACAACCTTTTGCAAATTTAATAAGTTTTTTGTCTCCGCCCGGATAACTTTCTTTATCAGTAGCGTAAACCATTGTTTTGCCTTTGTACGCAATTTTATATACAAAAACCCCGTTTTGAGGATGAGCGTAAGATTTATAGCAGGTTATTACAACATCATCTTCTGTAAAATCACCTGTCTTTAATTCGTTTACTCTTACCACGCGCGGCATTTCTCCCTGTTTAAAAATTACGTAGTTAGTTTCGTTTAAATCCATTATTTTTAAATCAGCCGCAATATCACCTAAATCCAGAGGGAATGATTTTGTAAATAATATTTTGGAAAGTTCTGTTTCAAGCGTTTCATTATAATTTACCCCTCCGAGCATGCACATTCTTGTCGAAGCAAGGTGGCATGGTCTGAAAAACGGAAATCCCTGAATATGATCAAGATGTATGTGGCTTAAAAGAATTGTACATTTCACCGGAGTTCGGTCGGTTATGGTAATTCCGGATTCTATATATTTTTGCATAAGTTCATTCCCGAGACTTATAAGCCCTGTTCCTGCATCCAAAATTATCAAATGCCCGCCGGCATGAATTTCTACACAAGCTGTATTGCCGCCGTATTTTAAAAAGTTTTTATCTGCTACAGGATAACTTCCTCTGACACCTCTGAATTTTATTTTAAATTCGTCCATTAAATCTTCCTTCCTAATTTAAAAGTTGCATTTCTGTCCTTATCATCGCCGTAAAGTTTTTCGGAACCGAATAATCTTAATTTTGAACGGGATTGAATATCTTTAAGATTAGTTTCTTTCAAATATATATCAACAAGCGTTCTTTTTTTATTTGAATTAATGTTTATCACTCTGAATGCATTAGGGTATGTAACAAGCGAAGGACAGGATATAACGAGAAGATTGCCGTCCTGCTTTGCTTTCACTCCGTGATAATGCCCTTGCAGCACAATTACTGGATTTTTATGCGCTGCAAGAAGCTTTCTGACTTCGTAATCATTAAGCATCTTATGATTTGAACTAGAGTAAGGCTCTATAACAGGTACATGTGTACAAATAACAATGGTATCTCTGGCATGGGATTCCAATTCTTCCTTTAACCACATAAACTGTTCGTTAGAAATTTCTCCGTTTGCGGTCAATTTATAATCTATAATTGAATCCAGACAAATTACTCTAAACCCCTTTTTGGGAGTAAATGCGTAATATATATTTTTCTGGTTCATATTTTCGTTATTTTCGGCTAATACTTGCAAAAATTTTTGTTTAGACAACTTTCCGTCAATATCTATATCATGGTTTCCGTCAATTGCATACCACGGAAAAATAAGATTATTGGCGTGTTTTATAAACTTTTCAAGTTCGCTTGTTTTTGGGGTGTTAATTAAGTCTCCGGTAAAAATTACAAAATCATAAGGTCCCGATGTATTAATCTGAAATATTGCATCATCAAGAAGTTCTCCGGATTTTTTCAGAAATTTATATGAAGTATTATCTTCAAATGAAGAAAAGTGAGCATCGCTAATCTGCGCTATTCTAAGGTTATTATTAGCAGCCGTGCACATCTGTGAGCCTATTACACAGGCAATTATGATTGTTAATACAAAATTAACAAATTTTGTAAAAAAAGATTCGCTTTTCTTCTTCTTATAACCTTTCATAACCTTTTTATCATAATCTATTTTTGCCAATCAAGTCAACTTGTATATATCAATGGTTAGTGATAGAGTTTTATATATGAAAATACTTTTTATAATAGATAAAATTGAATTAAAATATTTTGAATTTAACAAACTTGTAACAAATTTTTGGCTTATAAAAGAGTTTCTTGATAGAAAATGCGAAGTTTTTATAACCACAATACCGAACCTTTCCCTAAAATCTGATATTGCGTACACAGCTTGTTATGAAACTTTTGAATCTGACGGAAATATTTTTTACAAAGATATAAAACTCTCACGTAAAATCAATGATTTTGACCTGGTTATGTTCCGGCCTGATCCGCCGGTTGACATTGATTATATTAATGCAACATATATTTTTGATTTTGTAACAAGACCGCGGGTTATAAATTCTCCCAAAGCTATCCGGAGTTTTAATGAAAAACTTCATAGTGTATATTTCAAAGATTTAATGTCAGAAAATATTGTTACAGCTTCTCTAAAAGAAATTGAAGAATTTTTGTCGGAAAACAAGCAAATTGTATTAAAACCCCTGAACAGATGCTTTGGCTCCGGTGTCATGTACTTATATGAAGGAGACCCAAATACAAGGACGATTATTAATACAATGACAAACAATGAAAATACGCTGGTTATGGTTCAAAAATTTCTTTCGGGAGTGAAAAACGGCGACAAAAGAGTGTTGACTCTCGGGGATAGAGTTTTGAAATATTGTATAAAAAAACTGCCGACTAAAGATGATTTTAAATTTAATACACATAATGATAACTTTATAGAAAAAGCCGAACTTACAGATGAAGAATATGAAAATTTTACGGTAGTTGCTGCAAGATTAAATTCACGTGGAATTTCAACCGCCGGACTCGATGTAATTGACGGAAAAATTATAGAGGTAAATGTAACAAGCCCGTGTTATTTTATAAAAGAAATTAACGAACTTTACGGTATCAGTCTGGAGAAAGAGGTTTGCGACTTTTTATTGACACATGCCTTGTTATCATTATAAAAATATAGTATAATTCAATTAGATGATGGATATAAAGAATTAGTGTCCGGTGTATACTGTTTAATATTGTAAGTAAATAAGAAGGATGATTATGAAAAAGCACATTTTAGTAATTTTAAGCATGTTAATATTTTCAACAGGGTTAGCTTGTGTAGAAGCGAAAACAGTCTCAAATCCGACGGTAAACTCTGCTATAAAAATGTATAAAGCACAAAATTATTCACAATGCTATAATACATTGTCAGATGTTGTTCAGCGAGATCCGTCAAATGTTCTTGCGTATTATTATTTAGCTATGTCAGCCGCACAAATAGGCAAAAGAAAAGAAGCTATAGAAAATTATTCAAGAGTTTTGACATTGTCATCCGATCCTCAGTTGAGCAGATATGCAGAGAAAGGCAAGAGATGCCTGGAAACTCCTGAAATGTGCCATGAAGAAAGTGTTGAAACGGAATTGGATAAATTTATTCAGGGTTCGTATGGCAATGGTTTCTCTGAGACAGTTCAGAGCCAGTATGAAAAAATGCAAATTGACAGCTTGAAAAGAGAAATAAACAACAATAAAGATATTGAGCCGCAAAAATTTAAGGATTACAAAGATTTTTCATCACAGGCACCAACGAATGACGAAATAGTTAATGCATTAAGAACTCTTCAAAGAGCAGGATTAAGTGATGTTAATAATTTTTCAGAATTGTCTTTGCTGAACAACGGCCGCGGCAATAGTGATATGTTGTTGAATATGTTCTCAGCTAAGGATGCAGCAGCATTTTCTCCGCAGCTTATACAATCTCTGTTAACAAATCAGATGGGTTTTTAAGAAAGTAAAAGGATGAAATTAGAGACATTAAGATTCGGTGAAATAGATGTAGACGAAAAACGTATATTTGACTTTGTAATGCCTATTATTGGTTTTGATGTTTTAAAAAAGTTTATTATATTGGAACCGAATAAAGATTCACTTTTTAAATGGCTTCAGTCAATAGAAGATCCGGCGCTTGCGTTTCCGATTATATCTGTATCAACACTAAATTTTGATTATACAATAGATTTGCCGGATAATGTTGTAGAAGCTTTAAAAATACAAAATGTGGACAGTATTCTGGTTATGAATATTACGTCTATTCCGCAGGATGACCCGAAGGGGACAACAATAAATCTGTTAGCCCCGCTGATATTTAACCTTGATTCACAAATGGCAGGACAGGTTGTACTTTCCGGCTCCGGCTATAATATTAGTTACCCTATGTTTAAAAATCAATAATTTTAAGGAATAAAATGCTCGTAATTACTAGAAAAAACGGTCAAAAAATAATGATTAACGACAATATTGAAATAACTATTGTCGAAGCTAAAAACGGGTTTTGTAAAGTCGCAATAAAAGCTGATAAAGAAGTAAAAATTTACAGAGAAGAAATCTATTTGCAGATAAAATTAGCTAATTTAATTGGCAAAAATACCAATGTTTCTGCCGTGGATTCTGTTTCAAATCTTATAAAAGACGGAAAAGATCTTAATGATAAAGGTGTTGTTGCATCGGAAAATGAAGAGGTTGTTGTTGATGAAAATACAAAAACCTCAAAAAGCTCTATAAGAGTTAATAAAAAGAATGTTGAATCTTAGCAGTAATAATTTTTTCTTTTTTTATGATAACTGCTCAAAGATAAAAATAATTCCGGATACGGTTGAGCATGCTTATCTTGCTGTATTAAATAATGATTTAGATGCGGCAGAGCTTATATTTAAAAAAACAGACTCTCCGAGAGCAAAATGGGGCGGGATATTTGTTTCCATATTAAAGGGGGTTATGAAAGAGTATCCTACGTATTTTCAAATCAGAAATTTTTTTGAAATAGATTTAGATTTTTTGTTAAAAAATGAAAAACTTAATTATGTGGAACAGCTTCTTGGCGCTTTAGAGATATTTGCCGCAATAAATCAGGAAATTTATAAATATGCAGCACGTGTAATGTACGAAAATAAACTTTATAGTATTGCCCTGAAATACATGGAAAAAGCAAAGAAAATCTATTACGGCGATGCAGAATTACAATTTATGCTTGCAAGATATTATCTCAGAGTAAACGATTTTGAAAAGGCTTTATTTTATACTCAGGAATGCTTAAAACTAATTCCTGATTATTATCCGGCAAGACTTCAGCTGCAAAAAATTGAAGAAAGATGGTTTTGATAGTATAATCAATATTATGATTGGCGATATTTTTGAAAATAACGATCACAATATTAAGGCTGCTGATGAAAATAATTTTTTTATACAGCAGGATAAAAATTTTCCCATAAACAATGTTCAAGAGCCGGTAAGACGTCTTAATGATTATGATTTTAATTTATTAAAAGAAGATGCATACAAAGATGTTACAGATGAAGTATTTAAACTGGAGTACAGAATCTCAAGATTGGAGACGGAGTATCAGGATATCGACAATCAAATTCAGGCGGCACGAGATATAAGCGACTATGATACTGTTGAATATCTTGTAAACCGTAAAAAACAAATTTATCAGGATCTGATTCTTCTTGCCCGAATTTATAATGAAAAAACTCTTTCTTCAAAGATTTCCGGCGGGATATTTAATGTTTTATCTCCAAAAGTAAAAGAACGGCTGAAAAGAGTAGGGAATGTTTTTAAATCTATAAAAGACTCTGTAATTTCAAACCTGCCCGGACGCCTTTCATCCGTGCAGGAGTTGAAACAGTCGCTCAATAAGCTTGAAAATATTAATAAAAGTGTGGATGAGTTGATGACAATGCAGACTCCGTACGGAGAAGCTGCAGATAAGTATGAACAATTATCCAAATATATTACAAGAGCTAATGCTATTCAGGCAAAAATTGCAAGAACTTTAAGATAACTATACATCCTGACGGTTTTATGCTAGAGTAAATTTATTATGAAAAGAAAACCAATTATTGCAGTAGTAGGCCGGCCTAATGTCGGAAAATCAACTTTTGTAAACAGACTTGTCGGCAGACGTCAGTCCATTGTACATGATATGCCGGGTGTTACGCGCGACAGAATATATTTTGATGTGGAATGGCAAAATAAAGCTTTTACTGTGATTGATACCGGCGGTATTGTTCCGGGCGAAGATGATGATATAATGATTTCAATTTATGATCAGGCAAAAATAGCTTGTGATGAGGCGGATAAAATTATATTTATTGTTGATGGAGTTGAGGGTGCTACTGCAGTAGATAAAGATATTGCAAATATTTTAAGACAGTCCGGCAAACCGGTATTTCTTGCTGTAAACAAAGTAGACTCATATAATCAAATCTCGCTTATAAGTGATTTTTATTCACTTGCAGTTGGAGAGCCGGTTGCCATATCAGCCCTGCACGGTTCCGGCGGAGTCGGAGACCTTCTGGAAGAAGTTTCTTCTGATTTTGACACTGAGGATGAAGCCGAAGTTGATAAAGCTATTAAAATCGCGGTTGTTGGACGCCCGAATGCCGGTAAATCTTCTATTGTGAATGCATTGCTCGGCGAAAAACGTGTTATTGTTTCGGATATTTCGGGAACGACTCGTGATAGTATTGATTCAAGGCTGATTTATGAAGATAAAGAATTTGTTATTATTGATACTGCCGGAATAAGAAAAAAGGCCAAAGTTGATTACGGAGTTGAAAAATTCGCGGTGGACAGAGCTATTCGCTCTATCAGGGAGTGCGATGTTGCACTTCTTGTGATCGATGCTGTTGAAACAACGGAGGGAATTTCCGATCAGGATAAAAAAATTGCTTCAATTATAACAGAAGCAGGCAAAGGAATGGTAATTGCAATTAATAAGTGGGATTTGATTGAGGATAAAAAATCAAATACAATTAATAAATTTACCCAAAAACTTGCACAGGAACTTCCGTTTTTAGATTATGTACCAAAAATTTTTATAAGTGCAGTTACTCACCAGAGGTTAAATCAGATATTTACGAATGTTGTAGATGTCCAAAATGAGCGTTCTAAACGTGTCTCAACCGGTTTATTAAATAAAATTGTAAATGAAGCGTATGCTCTGAATCCTCCACAGACTATCAGAAATAAAAGATTAAAAATAATGTATGCAACACAGGCATCAATAGAGCCGCCGACATTTGTCCTGTTTGTTAACAGCGAAGATTTAATGAAAGATCACTATAAAAGGTATATGGAAAACAAGCTTCGCGAGGCTTTTGGTTTTAAGGGAACCCCTGTAAAGATTGCAGTTCGGGAGCGGGCAGAAAAGAAAAAGTAATTTATTTGATAATTACAATATCTCCGCGTTCAATTTCATCAGCAAGTTCTTTTATAACTTCATTATCCATTCTTATACAGCCTAATGAAACATACTCTCCTATTTTTTCAGGTCTGTTAGTTCCGTGTATAAATTCACCTGTCGGGCTTTGTCGTCCGTTCTCAGGGTCAATTTTGTTTAAGCAGATAACTCTCGGCCCGTAATCCTGCGGGTTTCTCCTGCGTTTTGTTTTCCAGGAAGCAGTTCTGTAGGGAAAACTTTCGGTATGAGTTACAATTCTAACACCTTTATCTGTCGGAGTACGAGGTTTTCCGCTTGCAACAAGATATGCTTTTTCGGCTTTGCCGTCCTCATTGTATTTGTAAAGTGTATTAGTCGCTAAATCAACTATAATTGCAGCTTTTTTCTTTTCACCATTAATATTAATCTCCGGAGAAGGAGCTTTTTCCAAAATTTCTTTGCTGTCGGTTCCTTTTGCCGGTACGGAATATTCAAATATATCGCCAGACGCTTGGGTTTGAGCATATAAAGGGGCTTTTGTCAGAGGTAATGCCGAAATTGCTAATGAGGCAGAGATTATTTTCACATAATTTTGAATTTTCATATTAATATAAGTCCTGTAAATAATAATATTTGCTATTTGCCGTTCTTAATTCTTATTACTTTTATTTCTCCCGGATTCAAGTCCGTATGGATATTACGTCTTACAAGTTTTATATTGTCATTTCCGGCAATAATTTCCAATTCGGAGTTTTTCTTGATATTAGAGTCTTTTATAGAAATGCCGTTTTGCGGGTTTTTAAAATCCAGATTGCCTGTAACAATTATTGTATCGCCGTGTAAAGTCCGTACAAAAGCAAAGACCTTAGAATTTTTAGTATCTATTGGTGTAAAACAGCCTTTTGTTACAAGTTCTATATTCTCTTTTCTAAAATCAGATGCCTGTTTAAAATTTTTCAAAATAGTTTCACTATTCCCGCCAGGTTTTCTTGAAAAATTAAATAAATCCATTTTCCCGCGGTGAACAAAATAATAATCATCATCTGTCTCTGATTTTCCGGCCTTTGTATTAGCCCAGCCGTAAAGATATGTATCACCGTTAAAAAAACCGTCTATATAATAGGGATTAAAAGGTAATGTTGCTTCAAGCCAGGAAATCATGATTGAAAAGCTTTCTCCGTGCAAAACAACAGGACTTACTTCATCATGAGTTGTGAAACTTAATATAACACTTTTGGGTTCTTTATATGATTTTAAAAGCTTCTGGTTAAACTTTATATGTTCAAAGAAATCTTCCGCATTCCATTCTTTCAGATTAAAGAAGCTTCCATAATATCCGTCAAATCCGGCCTGCAAAAGCTTGTCATAAGGAGTAAATTCCGCATAAATACTAGGCGGTTCTCTCCAGGAGTCGGAAGCTTCTGCCAGAAATAAGAATTGCGGGTCTTTTGCGCGTGTATATTTAATAATTTCTACCCAAAAATTTGCAGGCTTTATTGTTGCGACATCCGCTCTTATCCCGTCTGCACCTATTGACAAAATCATATCAATAAATTTTTTGTGTACATCCAGTAAATCCTGATTCAATCTCTTGTTAGAACCGGTTTGCAATAACCTTACATCTGTCCAGTCTGTAGGTACAATTGAACACTGGCGGCTGTCTTTTATGAATAATTCCGGATGTGTGAGAAACAAATCATATGAACCGCAGCTCGGCAGGTCAATAATAACACGTATGCCCCGTTTATGGCACTCGTCAATAAATCTTCTTGCCTGTTCTATATCAGTAAGCTCTGAATTTTTATCAACAAGCTGAGGGTTAATACTCCAAAAATTTTCCGCGGCATAAACAGAACCGGCTGTTCCAAGAGCTTTTAATTTCCCTACAGGAGTTATCGGAAGAACGTGTAAAGTATTTATATTAAGCTTTTTTAACTCATCAAGTCTTTCAACCGCATTTAAAAAATTTCCGGAAGTTTCGCCTTCGTCTATAATTTCATTTCCGTTTAAATCCTGTGCATTAAAAGTTCTTAAATTAATTGCGCAAATATTTGCTTTATTATTTAAAAACAATGTTCTGAGATTATTGTTTTCTCCTGCAAGACAAGCGCTGCTTAGAGATAATATAACCAGAAACATAAGAAGTTTTTTCTTCATATAACTCCTTTATTCTTTGATTTGAAAAATACACTTTACACAATGAGCTTTTGGCTGTAATATCTGATTATCCTCCAAATCCCGCATTTTGGCAATCCTTGTTATCAAAGGCTCACCGCATATCGGGCATTTGAGATTAGTTTCGTGATTAAGTATTCTTTGTTTTAAGTTATCAATAACCTCATCTCCGATTACTTCAAATCGATACTCTTTTTCTCTTATCTTTAAATCCTGCGGCGAACACTTAAGAACCCTTGCAAGCTGCTGTCTCTGGGTTACTGATAGGAATAATTCTTTTCCGGCTTCAATATCTTCTAATATTTCCAATTTTATATTAGATTTGGCTGCTAATCCTGATATTGATAATCCTGCCGTTTCCCGTTTTTTTTGAATAAATTCTGCCAGACTTTCCATAGTGTTAATTATATATCAAAACAGGAAGAATGCATACAAGTTTTGCTCAAATCTTCATTATAAAAAATCTATTAACTGAAAATTATAAGATTGGGGTAAATATATCAGTTTGGTATGTGATACTACAAACAGGATGTATTTATCCGGAAAAGGAACACGCGCTGATGCACGATTATTTATTTTTCTGTACGGTAATGACCGCACAATACTGTTGCGATTGATTTTAAAACCCACGCTGTCTAAAAATATTAAGTTTTGTAACATTCCGTAAAAACAATGAAATTCTTCCTCGTTTATATACTTTGTATATATACGAGGAGATGGCGGTATAAAATTATAAATAGGAGAATGCTCTATGTTGGATTCTTATTACAGACTTGAGATTCCGGCAGATTTAAAAGCGTACTATTACGTAACAGACGTAATTAGTCAGGTGGATGCCGGTGAAAAATGCAGTTTAAAATCAAATGTTGTAATCAATAGAGATGCACAAGGCTGCATTTCTTCAGTAAAGTATTACACTCAGGAGGGTGAACTTTTAAAAGAAGTCTTTTATCAGGCAGATGTGATTAGTAAAATAGATTATTACCGTGAGCGGGTTTTATATTCTACTGAAGCTTTTAAAGACGGGAGAACGGCTTTAAAATTTATTTTTCAGAAAAACGGATATCTGGCGCATACGTATGAATATGATTATAACAAAAAAGGACAAGTATTAAGTATTTGTAAAAAAAGCAACGGGCGGGAAATTGTTGTTGTATACAAATATGATGAGCTTGATCGTATAATTACAAGAAAACTTTATTTGAATAGTGAAAGAGTTATAGAGCAGCACTACAGTTATGATATTTTAGACAGAATAAAAGAATACAGTGATGATAATCAAAAAATTACGGTAAATAGAATGAGCAAAAAAAATGAGTTGCTATCTTATGTAATAACTGATAAAATAGGTAATAAGATAGAGATACAAAATAATTTTGCTTTGTACGGTTACGCAAATACAAGTATTATTGTAAACGGACACTGTACAACCGTAAAAGATAAAAACTATGTGGATAATATTATGTTGAAAAAGCCTTATACGAGTGAAGATGATTTAGATTTAATAATTGCAAATCTGTTTGACAATTCAAAGAGTCCAAATGGAATTGTGTCGGGTGAGCTTGATAAAAATATTGAAACGAGGGTTTTGCCGATATCTATGAGAAAGCGTCTTTTGTATAACAAGGTCTCAAAAGTAATATAGAAAATTAAATTAAAAAAGATGATACTAAACTCCGGTGTCATCTTTTTTATATTTTACAAATTTTGAATAATATAGTATAATAAACCTGTTGAGAGGTTATCAGGAGGTTTTTATGAAGGAAGAATTTACAACAAACTCAAGACGCTGGTATGACAAAGATCCGGTATTATCTTCTGCAATGAAAACACTTGAGGAATCTGATGATGAGACTCAGATTAAGGTTGCCCTCAATCTCATTAAAATTATTACGGAACATCATCTTTCAAATACTGAATATGAATCTGTTGAGGATATTGTATCAGCAGCAGAAGATGTTATGGATGAATCTAAGCATGGCAGATGGTACGATTTAGACGGAACATTAAGAACTGCAATAAGTTTGCTGCAAAATTGTCCTGAATCGACTCGCGGAGTTATTGCTAAAGAAATGGCTAAAAACGTTATTGACATTATCAAAAAAGAAGAAGATGTTGATGATGTTGAAATAGAAGTTCCGGAAGAATAGCAAATATATTATTTCCCCTAGATAAGTTAGTCTATATCAATAGGACTTCTCTGGATTAAGTCAATTGCTTCTCTGGCTGTAAATATGATTTCTTCCGGAATATTTGATATTGTGCAGAATTGTCTTAAGACATCCACTACACGCTTGAAGCTTCTTACAATATCACCTTCACCCATATCGACTTCATCTACAATACTTTCCCACTCGGAGCCGTTTACCCACATTTCAATAAGCGGAGAGTAGAAACCATTTATGTACATAGGATCTTCTACATCGTGATTCTTCTGCTTTTTGTCCAGTTCCCGCCTTATGTCTTTGATTTTATTTAATTTTTTACGGACATTAGGGGAAAGAGGAAGCTGAGAATACAAATCTGCCCTCATATCTTCTGTTGTTATTGCGCAGACAACACTTGCAAGTTCCGCCGGAGTAAGTCCTTCCAGAACACCTGAGAAAATTATTCTTGCTAAAAAGAGTTCATTTTCTGATCTTAATTGTGAAATGGTAACGCCTTCTTCTGTCGGATAATCGTCTTTTATATATCCGTAATCCATCAATACAGCCCTATGAGATAAAAATTTGTTCCAGAAAATATCTTTTTGTTTTTCAATTTCTTTGTTTAAAGCTTTTTCTTTAGCCTGATATCTTCTAAGCACATCCAGAATTTTCATATGCTTTTTAAAGAGCTTGCAGGTATCACACTCATAAGAGTGCATTCTCTGGAGCATTAATTTTGTCTGACGTCCGAACTCTGCAGCTTCTTCACTCAACGGACGATTTTTCTTTTTCTCCTGTTTTTGTATGGTTTTAAAAACGCGCCTGTTTTGAACGTATATTTCTCTTATTTTATTGTATTCCATCAAATCTTCATTAGTTTTATGGCAATAACATTCAAAAGAATTGCACTCATCTATTTTCGAGTCATACTCGGCTTTAAGCGCAAGAAGCGGCTCAATCCTTGTATTGGAAGAATAATATCCGAAACTTTTAAGTACGAGTTCTTTAGCCTCCTCAAGCGAAAATCTTTGAAGCAGATTTAATACCATTGAATAACTGGGTGAAAATTTGCTTTCTAGCGGGTTTGCATCACTTAACACAAGTTCTGCAACCTCCTCCGGCGTCTGGAACGGTGTTCCTATAATAACAACGTATCCGATTTCATCCATTCCGCGCCTGCCTGCACGACCTGACATCTGCAGAAATTCACTCGGAGTAAGAGTGCGGTGTCCCGTATCTGTACGCTTGCTTATTGAACTTATAACAGTAGAACGCGCCGGCATGTTGATTCCGGCAGCGAGGGTTTCAGTTGCAAAAACAACTTTTATTAACCCTTTCTGGAATAATTTTTCCACAAGAACCTTCCACCCGGGAAGAAGTCCGGCATGGTGCGATGCAACCCCGAGAAGCAGATATTCTATGTGTTTATTTCTGTACAAATACGGATTTTCTGCAATGTATTCGTCAATAATTTTTCTGATTTCTTCCTGCTCCTCTCTTGTTACAAGACAAAGCGATGCGCAATTTTCCATCTGCTCATCGCATTTTTTTCTTGAGAAAGTGAAATAAATAGCGGGAAGCATATTTTTTTCGTGCAGATTTCTTACAACATCCTTAACCGTATTTTTCTTTTGGACGGCTTTTCCGCGCTGAAAAACTTTTTTTTCGGGTTTTATTTTTTTATTTAAAGTTCCGTTTGGCGTAAGGAGCGGTAAGAGAGTATTAGGCTGGGATGAATCAAAATAATAAAATCTCAAAGGAACCGGACGGAAGTCTGTATTTACGAGTTCTGTTCTTGAATGGACTGTATTTATCCATTCCGTAAGTTTGTCAGCGTTTGCAACGGTTGCGGAAAGTGCAATAATCTGAACATTTGTAGGGCAGTAGATTATACTTTCTTCCCAGACGGTTCCGCGCTGCTCGTCATTCATATAGTGAACTTCATCCAGAACAACATAGCGAACATCCTTTAAGTTGTCTGTAACAGAGCCGAAGTTTGTCCCGTAGAGCATGTTTCTGAAAACTTCGGTTGTCATAACTACTATTTGCGCCCCTCTGTTAATAGAGGTATCTCCGGTCAAAAGCCCGACTTTTTCCTGTCCGTATTTTTCGGAAAAATCACTGTATTTCTGGTTTGAAAGAGCCTTGAGAGGTGTTGTATAGAAAACTTTTTCGCCTTTTTCAAGCGCGCAATGAATTGCATGCTGGGCAATAACTGTTTTTCCTGCACCGGTAGGCGCGCATACAACTACGCTTTTCCCCTCGGATATATATTTACACGCTTCTTTTTGAAAATCATCCAGCTCAAATGGAAAACTATACATAACTACCTCTTTTAACTCTTTTATCTTATTGTACCACAGAATGATTAATGATATAGAACGCTATGAATACTGCAAAATAAGGTTGACTTGATTTAATCAATTCGTTATAATACTTTAAATATATTATGGAAGAGAATAACGATAAAGAACTACATAATGGGGAATTGGATGCAATATACAATTCCGTTAACAATACTATTTCGGAAGAAACATTTAAAGATAGCGAATTTGTTCACAAAATTAAACTATATTTTCGTTTCTTGAGAAGGCGGTTTTCTGTTATTTTCCCTGAAAAGAAAGATAGTACTTTTAAAAATATTATATACCTGACTACTTCTAAGCCGCCTCTGGATTTTATATCGGCTTTCAGACAGCAATATCCCGATAAAATTATTAAGGTGTTAATTCCTGTAGAAAATATAGACGGACTGGAAGAGCTGGACTATGATTTTGAGTTTTTTTTCAGAAATAAAATGCATAATGCAACTCTCTATAAAATTGATGATGAGTCTGAGCATGTAGAAATTTATGGCTTATATTCAGAAGCTTTTATCGGGAAGGATAAACATACATTAAATTTCCAGATTCCTTTTTTAAAAGCGGCAAGACATATAATAAAAGTATTAGATCCTGATATTGTGCAGGTAGATAACCTGCCGTTTTTTGCGGGAGCAGAATTTGAACCTTCATTCCCGCCGCAGATAAAGGTTATGCAGGTAATTCATGACTTTGCAAAGATGAATGCAGGAGAAATAGATGCCTTTTGGGCGGCAATAAACCTGGCAGACGAAAAAAATTTGAAAAAATTGTATAAGAATAAGAATATTAAACACGGAATGAAAACTCTTTGTTCTCTGCCAGGCAGTTCTGACAACATACAGGAATTGTTGGAATTTATATATGAAAATTATGAGCAGTTTATACAAAATACGGAGAATGATATTGTAGATTACAAAGAAATTTTAGGCCGGTTAAACGAAGAAGCAGTTGATATATTCCATAAATTGCGATTTAATGATGATTTAAAATATAACCCGCTTTTTTACACAATAAAAGCAGCAAATTGCTGGATTGTAATATCAAAAACTTATTTTAAAGATATATTAACAACCCCTGAACTCACCGGCAAAATATATGAAAGTCTGATAAAAACAAAAAATAAGGGTACTTATGTTTTATACGGCTCCCGTTTTGAACAGTGTAAAATTTTGCAGGATTTTAACAGTGAAAATTTTAGAGAATACAGGGAAAGAAATAAGAAATATTTGGTCAGAGAATTTTCAGCCGCACGAATAAAAATAAATTTCATAAGTTCAAAACTTTTTGAGGATAAAAATTATACAATACGGGGATTTTTAGATTCTTCAATAGAATCACCTTTAATATATTGTAAATTCTCTCCGGATATTTTTTCTACCGGAGCGGACATAGGACTTGCAGTATTGCTTAACCTGTTAATGCAGAAACAAAATATTCAGATTATTGTTAGTATACCTTCAGGTCTTTCGAATTCACATGTTGTTTCCTGGGTAGAGTACCTTGAAAAGAACGAAGATTTTAACGGGAGATGGATGTTTATTGACGGCAGGGTAAATGAGCCGCAATTTTATGCCGCAGCAGATATGTCATTATTTCCGGCAAATGAAAATCCTGTATCACAAGAGCATTATCTGGCGATGAAATACGGTTGTGTTCCTATTGCTTCAAGAACAGGAATTTATAATGATACAATCTCGGATATTTTTGATGATATAGCCGCAGGTAACGGATTTAAAACGATAAAATCAGGTGCAAACAATGAATTCGTAGATTTTTATTCAACTGTTGAAAAAGCGTTGTGTATGTATATGCAGAATCAAGGCAGCTGGAATTTACTTATACAAAATGCAATGAATTACGATTCCGGCTGGACATTTAAAATTCTTGAAAGGTATAATAAAATTTATAACTTATTATAAATAATCTCATTTGTTTTTTGTACAAAAGTTTGATATGACAAAACGGCAGGTGGGTAGCACCTGCCGTAAATCTTTTTTAATAAAAACTATTTGATATTATTTTTGCTCAAACTGGCTTTCAATCCTCTTGCCAGATCATGTCGTCCGCTTTTTTCATATATTGCAGTCATAGATTCAAGAAATTTCAGATTATCAATATTAGGGTTACTTTGATTAACAGGAGCTGTATTTACCGGAGTTGTATTTTTTCTTGCGGCAGGTTTTACTGCTGTTTGTGCAGGCTGCGGCATGCCGGCGGTTTGCGTCAAGCTTCCTGAATTTCCAGCCGGAATTGCACCCGGATTTACATAATTTCGCAGTCTTGGATTATGGATAGGCATTTCTGTTTCATACGGGTTACGGTTTTCCCTCTGATATGCATTAATACCGTAATTTACTGTTGTAAAAGGTTTTTCGGTGTTAACATAAGTATTGCCGATAGGATTTTGTCCTCTGTACATAGCAATTTCGCGTTCATTGAGACTCTGCGAAAGTCCGATTTTCATATCCGGTTCTTTACGTTTAAACAATCTGATTACAAAGAATGCTAATAGCCCGACAAGCCCGAATGAGAAAATTTTATTAGCACTATCTGCAATATTTGCTTCATCAACAGAGTCTCTTATTTCTTCGACCGCAGCCGAGTTCTTAACCCTGTCAAAAAGAGCGGACGTCTTTTCTCCGGCGAGGTCCTCCTTATATATCGGTGCATAGCTCTCTACCGGATTGTTGAGCTTAAGGCTTTGTGTTTCTTTAACAGGAATAACAGGAGCCAGAGAATCAAAAGAGATACTTGTTCCTGCTGCATTTTCAGCTTGAAAAAATATACTCAATCCGTTTCCCTGCGGTTCAACCATAACCGTATCGACATTAGATACGTTGTTATATACGGTATTCAATGTTTTAGAAGCTCTTATGTCTTTCAGATCCAGTGTAACCTGATTTGGGGCTTTTACGGTCTTTTTTACATCAACAGCTTTATCTGCAACAAGCACAATATTATAAGTATCCTTAACCGGAACAATTTCAATAGATTGTAAAACATTATCCTCAGCGTGTACAGACAGCATTGATAAAAGTATTCCAAAAAATAACAACGTTTTCTTCATGATTAATATACTCTCTCCCTTGATATTAGTGTACATGATTGTCATGCCAGTGCCATCAATCCGGAGATTAGAATTTATGCCGAAAAAATAGACCATCTGGTCTATAAAAAGTAAGAGCTTGATTTTTTAGTATTTACTTGATATTATAAATTTTGTCTGTCAAAGCAGTCTCTTGACAGAACTGGAACGGTGTACGCTTCAGAT
This sequence comes from Candidatus Gastranaerophilales bacterium, assembly GCA_944323435.1. Lineage (GTDB taxonomy): Bacteria > Cyanobacteriota > Vampirovibrionia > Gastranaerophilales > Gastranaerophilaceae > CAG-196. The sequence goes on from CALUSN010000008.1 coordinate 32,261, forward strand.
TGAAAATTAAATGTTAAAGTCGTCACGGGCCTGTGGCACTCTGCCGAGCAAAAGTTGACTAAATGTCAAGTTTTGCGAGAGGTAGGAAGCGC
>CALUSN010000009.1 GCA_944323435.1 Candidatus Gastranaerophilales bacterium
CGCCCCTTATTAATATTATTCAGTTGTAAATAAGGCATTTGGCAGCGCGCAAGACTTACGTCTTGGCTACCTCTCGGGAAACGTGACATTTAGTCACCTTTCCCTCGGCAGAGTCAACTGCGCTAACGCCCCTTATTAATATTATTCAGTTGTAAATAAGGCATTTGGCAGCGCGCAAGACTTACGTCTTGGCTACCTCTCGGAAAACGTGACATTTAGTCACCTTTCCCTCGGCAGAGTCAACTGCGCTAACGCCCCTTATAAAATTCTTTATTATAATATAGCTGTTAGCGCGCAGGCACTGCGTACCGGCTCCTCTCGATAAACAGGTCGCCTGACAGTGTCTACTGCATTACATTATTTTTATCATAATAACAACAGCAAATCAAGAAATATATTTCTTAATAAAAATCTAGTGTACAGCACAATTTCACAGAAAAGCTTTTTTAAAAAATTTTAGGATTTTAACTTTATTGGAAAGAAATTATTTCTGTGCTATATTGAAATTGTTGAACAAAACTTTATCTGAATACGGGAAAATCCAACTGCGTTTTCATGATTTAATAAAAAATATTATTATATATTGGAGTATCAATATGTGCACCAGCGAATTTATATGGTACATATAAATGCAATTCAGGTCTGAAATTTTAAGCTTTAAACATAAGACAAATTACAAAATAGAGCACAAATTGAGTACGATAAAGCAAAAAACAATAAACAAGAGGATTTGAGCTATTGGGTGATGAAGATAAACAGTTTGACGCCACGCCCCAGAAGTTAGAAAGAGCAAGAAAAGAGGGGCAGGTAGTAAAATCAAAAGACGTGTCAGTTGCACTGTCTCTACTTGTTATGTTTTCCTTTATTAATCTTATTGCACCCATTATATGGAAATTAATTGTAGGTTTATTCGGAGCCTTGTACGAACAAATTCCGAATCAACATTTGTCAACTGTCGGCTATCCATATATTTTAACAATAACATTGATTCCGACAGTTGTTATAATAGGCTCAATTCTCTTTGTTGCGGCTTTTGTTTCCATTATCGGTGATTTTATTCAGGTAGGACCACTGGTCGCAACTGCCCCTTTAGTTCCAAAACTTGATAAGCTTAATCCCACAAAATATTTTAAAAATTTATTTCAAGTAAAAACATTATTTGAATTGGGGAAAAATATACTAAAAGTTGTAATTTTAGGACTTGTCGGCTGGAGTGTATATAAAGAACATCTTGAAGATATTTTAATGTTAGCTTCAATTGATAATAATTTTGCTGTAATGATTGAATTCGGTAAACTTGTCGTAGAATTTATTTACAAGGCTTGTGTAGCGTTCTTAATTATTGCTGCAGCCGACTATGGAGTTACAAAGTGGAAATTCTTAAAAGACCAGAAAATGTCATTTAAAGAAATAAAAGATGAATATAAAAACTCAGAAGGCGACCCGCATGTTAAGGCTGCATTAAGACAAAGACGCATGCAAATGCTGCAGCAGGGAGCCATGGATTCAGTGCCTGATGCAGACTTTGTTGTCAGAAATCCGACGCATATCGCCTGTGCTTTAAAATATGATGCCGAAACAATGCAATCCCCGACACTTACTGCAAAAGGTACTGAGCTTATTGCGAAAAAAATTATAGATATTGCAATTCAGCATAATGTTCCGGTTATTGACAATGCTCCGGTTGCAAGAGCTCTTTTCAGAATGGTTGATTTAAATCAACAAATTCCTCCAGAACTATATAAAGCTGTTGCTGAAATTCTGCTATTTGTTTATGGACTAAAGAATAAAAATCAGTAACATTAAGTTATATAAATATGATAATTAAGAACTACTCTTTTCCAATTTTCATAGCAGAAAATTATTTTCAAAATTAAAAATTGTCTATTTTATTATTTTGTACTGCATAAACCGCAGCTTGTACTTTATTATGTACTCCCAGCTTTCTATAAATACTTTCAATGTGTGTTTTTACTGTATGAACCGAGATGTTTAATAATTCTCCAATCTGTGGATTGCTTTTTCCGTTAACTATTAGTGTTAAAATTTTTGTTTCTTTTTCTGTAAGCATTATTAGTCTCCTTATTTTTTAGTTTATTATTAAATACTCCATATAAACTATAATAATACCAATTGAGAAAAAGGCTTTAATGTATTTTCCAATTCTAAAAATTTACAAAAATTTACATTTTTTTGGTGTTGTATTCAAGAAGCAATCGCAACATTATGAGACTGTCTGCGGCAATAGTGAGCGCACCCTGCGGGGCTAACGCCCGACTTATTACTAATAACTTAAATTTAAACAGTCTAATTGAGTTATATTACCTTGTTGTTGAATAGTTTTATGTATAAATTTAAAATACTCTTCTTTATAAAAGGAGGAGAATATAATGTGTGAAATAGAAGATATAAGAGCAAGACAAATTTTAAATTCACGTGGTAATCCTACTGTAGAAGTTGATGTAAAATTAGCAGACGGGGCTGCGGGGCGGGCTTCTGTACCATCGGGAGCATCTACGGGCATTTATGAAGCAAAAGAGCTTAGAGATAATAATCGCGCAGAATATCTGGGAAAGGGAGTTTTAAAGGCTATTGATAATATAAATTCTGTAATTACTCCTAATCTCCTTGGCGAGGATGCCGCTAATCAACAACTTATTGATAGTCTTATGCTTGAAATGGACGGAAGTTTTAATAAATCAACATTAGGTGCAAATGCTATTTTGGCAGTTTCAATTGCCTGTGCAAGAGCATCTGCAAACTCTCAGGATATTCCTTTATACAGATATCTTGGTGGTATAAACGGAAGAGTTATGCCTGTACCTATGATGAATATACTAAACGGAGGAGCGCATGCAAATAATAATCTTGATTTTCAGGAATTTATGATATCACCGGCTGGAATGACAAGTTTTAGTGACGCTCTAAAAGCAGGCTCAGAAATATTTAATACCCTGAAAATTATCCTTAATGAAAAAGGGCTTTCAACAACTGTTGGAGATGAGGGCGGATTTGCTCCTAATCTAAATTCAACCAGAGAAGCAATCGAAGTTATAATATCTGCAATTGAAAAAGCCGGATATAGTACAAACAATATAAAGATTTGTCTAGATGTGGCAGCTTCTGAACTCTATGAAGAGGGCGAATGTTCCGGCGGCGTATGCTCATTGAGCCAATATCATTTAAAGAGTGAAGGCAAAAAGCTTACCTCTGAACAAATGATAGAATATCTAGACGAATTAGTGCGTGATTATCCTATAATTTCAATAGAAGACGGATTGGCTCAGGATGACTGGCTTGGCTGGCAGAATCTTACAGAAACACTCGGAAATAAATGTCAGCTTGTCGGGGATGATTTATTTGTAACAAACACAAACAGACTTAAAGAAGGAATCGACAAAAAAGTTGCAAATTCAATACTTATAAAACCTAATCAGATAGGAACTTTGTCTGAAACCCTTGATACAATATTAATGGCACAGGAAAATAATTATACGGCAATTGTTTCACATCGTTCAGGAGAAACAGAAGACAGCTTTATTGCTGATTTAGCCGTTGCAGTAAATTGCGGTCTGATTAAAACCGGCTCTGTTTCTAGAACAGACCGGCTTGTGAAGTATAATCAATTGCTGAGGATTGAAGAGGAGCTTGGCTCTGACGCAAAATACCGTGGAATAAGAGCTTTTAAAGGGTATAAAGAACCGCCGTGCTGCAGTTTATAATTCTCTTCTTCCTTCAATGGCTCTTGCCAGTGTAACCTCATCTGCGTATTCTAAATCAGCGCCAACAGGTAAACCAAAGGCAATTCTTGAAATTTTTATGCCAAAAGGTTTTATTAGTTTTGTTAAATATAAACTTGTAGCTTCTCCTTCGACAGAAGGAGAAAGCGCAAGTATTACTTCCCCGACTTCTTCATCCGTAAGTCTGGTGAGAAGTTCTTTTATTCTTATATCTTCTGCACCGATTCCGTCCATCGGAGAAATAAGCCCCTGTAAAACATGGTACAATCCTCTGTATTCATTTGTTTTTTCTATTGCAATCAGATCTTTTGTTTCAGCAACAACGCAAATTACAGAACGATTGCGGTTTGTTGATTCGCAAATTTCACAAGGACTCTGTGTTGATATATTGAAACAAATTTCACATGTTCTGGCACTTCGCTTTGCTTCTATAATGGCATTTGCAAATTTTTCGACCTCTGCAACAGGCATTTTGAGAATTTGAAATGCCATCCGCTGGGCGGACTTAGGCCCGACAGACGGGAATTTTTGAAATTGTTCTATTAACGCAGCTATAGATTTTGGATAAATCATTTTTTAACCTGAACTAAACCGTAAAATTATTCATCAAAATCAGAATAACCCCGGAATAGAAATTCCGCCGGTTACGGTTTTCATTTTTTCTTCCATAACCTTAATTGCTTTACCAGATGTCTGGAGAATTGCTGTTGTAATAAGGTCTTCAAGCATTTCAATTGTATCTTCAGAAACGCTTGAAGGACTATCAGGATTAATTGCTTCTGCTGAAAGTTTAATTGATTTAAATAAACCTTTGCCGTCGCAAATAACCTTTACAGCGCCATTTGCAGCTTCTCCCGATATATCCATTTTATTAAGTTCATCCTGTGTTTCTTTTAATTTCTTTTGAATATTTTGTGCCTGCTTCATCATATTCATCATGTTCATCATAAGTTATTTCCTCCTGTTATCAGCACTTTTATGCTGTTATTATATCTGGTTTTCTATTTTTAACATCAAATCATCATCAATATCAAAATTTGCATATACATTTTGGACATCATCGTGTTCTTCAAGTCTGCCCAGTAATCTCATTATATTAATTGCAGTTTTTTCATCGGTAACTTCAATTGTATTTTGAGGCACGCGTGTGAACTCAACTGTCACAGCTTTGAATCCTTCGACTTCTAAACCTTCTGCTACCGGCTGCAGATTTGGAACAGATGTGTAAACTTTAAATTCATCCTCTTCTTCCATTATATCATCAGCGTCAAGATTTATAGCTGCTTCAAAAAGCTTTTCATACTCAACATCATCCTTATTGAATGTAATGCAGCCTTTTTTATCAAACATCCAGCCCACACATCCTGTTTCTCCCAGATTACCGTTAAATTTAGAAAAATAGCTCCTGATATCGCCGGCTGTACGATTCTTGTTATCAGTCATAGCCTCAATTACAACGGCAACTCCGCCGGCAGCATATCCTTCGTATGTCATCTCATCGTAATTTTCACTATTACTGGAGCCTGAGCCTTTTTCAATAGCTCTTTTAATATTATCATTCGGCAGACCGGCGGCTTTTGCTTTTTCAATAGCTGTCCTTAGCCTGAAATTTCCGGCAGGATCCGGTCCGCCAAGCTTGGATGCTACTATAATTTCTCTTGAAAATTTTTGAAATTCAGCGGCGCGTAAAGAGTCTGTCTTTGCCTTTTTATGTTTAATCGTTGACCATTTTGAGTGTCCGCTCATTGTATATCCCCTTTATAACTTTATAACTTTTTAACTTCTTACGTATCAATTATAATACCCGAAACCTGCTTCTATAGCAAGTATAAATACTTGTGTAATATTTTTGTAAAGAAATGTTAAGCAGATTGTTTTTTTCAGGCAATTCTTGCAAGACTAAATACTTTATATATTTAAAGAAAGAAATACGAGGAAAAGGAGCTTATTATGGGAATTGAAGGAATTGAAATTTCTAAGTTAACGGGAGCATTAAAAGATTTAGCTAATGCAGCAGATGGAAACAAGAATAATGTTATTGAAAACGGTATTGAAAGAGCACTTTTTGATTGTTATGCACAAACAGCAGTAAAAACAGGGCAAATAAGTGAAAACGATTATAAAGCTATTTTCGGTTCAGAAATTGTTACAAATCCAAAAACTTATTCAAAAAAAGAAATTGAATATAAAGAAGATTATATAGTAACAATTTTAGAAGAAGAAGCTAATCAGAGCACCGACAAGCTTCTTGAAAGACTTACCGAAAGACTCGGCAAAGGTGTTAATCATCCGGTAAATGTTGAATTGCAAAACACTGTTAAAAACATTCTAAATGTTATCAATGAAACAGGTTATAATTCTAAAGATGATGTTGATGATTTATACGATAAAGTAAAAGATAAATTGGATCTTAAGAGAAAAGACGATTTTGAAAAAGATGTATTAAAAGCATTGGTTAAAAATGCTGAATATGTACAATCAACAAAGGAATTTGAAGAAATTAAACAAGCTTATGACTCACTTGTAAAACAGGGTGTTGATAAAGAACAAGCGTTTAAGCAGGTAAAGGCCGAATATAAACCAAAAGGATCCTATTATAAAGAAATCTTAAAGGACAGAGGTATATTTAATCAGAAATATAGCCACTTTGAAAAAACATACATCATGCCGGATGCCAGAGTAACTGTAAGAGAAGCCATTAGCGAATCTGAAGCAACAAAATCTAAAAAGGTTAAAAAAGATGCAAAAAAAGAATTAGAAGAAAATGGCAACTACAATAAATATACTAAAAAAGCCCTTGGAGGTGAAAACAATTTCGGACAGTGGATTAGCGGGCAAGATTCTGATATGAAAATTGCAAGAAAAAATCAGGCAAGAAAAAATCTTGTATTTGATATCAGAGAAGAAGGATTGACAGAAGAAGAAGTTCATGATGCAGTTGATAAAAAATCGACATTAGGCTCAAAAATGACTTTCGGACTTTTCTTCAAAAAGAAAACACAATTATTTGAAGCTTTGGTTAACAGCGGATTAATTATTGATGAGGGTAACGGTAAATATGATGTAACACCGCTTTCACAGTTAATTGGCGAACATGTCGGCTCAAACTACAAGCTGGACAGACAGTCTTCAGAATTTAAAGCTCTTGCTGAAAAAACAAAAACAACCAGTGCACTTGCAGCAGCAACTGAACTTAAGAATTTGACAGATGAAGAAGCAAAAATGCTTGTTAAAATGTGCGGATACGAAGTTGAAGGCAAAAACTGGGGCAAGGCCATTTTAGGTGCAACAGTCGGAGCTCTGGTTAACGGTCTTGGAGGCGCATCTGCTGCAGCTACAAATACAAGATACTTTTACGATACAACAATTACAAATTCTAACCATGTAGAAGTCAATATAAACTGTTCGGAAGCTGTAAGAGATGAAATTATCAACAATTGGGATAAATCTGAGGGTCAATTAAATCTTGTTAAAGGCGGTATCCAGATAGTAGTTGATCAAAAACAGATTCTGCCGTTGTTCTGGAGAGCTTCTAAACAGATTCTAAAAACAGCTTTGAAGAGTGCAGCTATCGGTGCAGCATTCGGATTACTGGCAGGACTTAAAACCGGCCCTAAAGAAGCGATTACATCTACACAGTTCGCATGTACAACACTTGAAGAATATGCAAAACATCTGGATAGTGAAACATATCAAAAAGCTCTTAAACCTAAATATAAAGAAGCATTGATGTTAATTGCAGGAACTTTTGTAAGAGATGACGGAAGCTGGGATTGTGAAGCTTATAAAGACTTCCTTAATCGCGGATTTCCTGAAAAAGGTATTTATGGTGCAGGCAACGGCAGCATATTAAATAGAGAAGAACTTATCGGGCTTGTTCAAGGATTACAAGAGCTTCAAAAAGAGGAAAAAATTGACGACAATGAAGTTGTCGAGGAAGAACATAATTACTCAACCCACGATAAAGAAGGCGTTGATGCAGAATACCAGAATGTTCCTGTTATTGACGGCAGAACAACTTCCTGGACCAAAATTGCAGGACAATATGACTGCTTAGTTGAAAGATATGGTCTTGCGGATGCTATCAGAATGATAAAAATTGCACAAGGTATAAATAACGGAGACTACAGCAAAGAAACTATGGAAAAATTACTCGCTCTCTCTAAAAAAGGTCTCAGCCATATGAAGAATGTCGAAGGACTTGACTATGAAGCATACAAGAGTGCACTCACTGCAACATATCTTGATGCAATAGAAAGAGACAGTGAAGGTAATATTATCCCTGGTACAGGTGTTAAAGTTCCTGTAAACATCGCCGATTGCGTAAGAGATGAATCTCAATCTTTGAAAGCAGACAAGGCTGCTCCGGCAGAGACAGTTGTTGCTCCTACAGGAAATGCTTCTGACAGAGTCAAAGTAAAAGACGGCGAGCCGGCTAAATATTATGCAAGATTCGATGGCGGCGATATTCAAACATTTGATACAATGCTGGAAAGAGACGAAGCAGTCAGAAAATTCAAAGAAAAATATCCGAATGCTAAAGTCGAAAAATGGTCAGATGAAGAATAAGAAACCCATGGTTGTTTATATATAAAAAGGGGCGGATAAAAATCCGTCCCTTTCTCTTTATTTACTTTCAGACTTAGCCTAAAACTTCTTCTAAGTCGCCTAAGATACCTTCATTATTGCCGCCGCATTCGCAGTTACACTTGAAGTTTTCCAGGATTTCTATAATTCTGTCTAACTTAGAGCTGTAATTTGGATCTGACCAGTCAATGCCTTTTAACAGATTTAAAATCTGATTCAGGATTTCTGAATTGTCATTGATGTATTCCATCTTAGCATCAATTGATTTCAGCAGTTCTTCTATTGTAGTAGTGTTAACATCCACATTAATATCTAAGTTTTCAATTAACTCTTTGTATCTGTTATAGTTAGCTTCATCATGCTGCTTCCACAATTCTTCTAACTGCTCAAGAGTAATTGAAGAACCACCATCTCCTGCTTCGTTCTGCAGCTTCTGAATTTCAGCTTTCAAATCAGCTACTGCTTTAAGAAGGTTTTTCAGATAAATTTCAGCAGTTTTCTGGTTTGCAATAATTGTATTCAACTTAGAATCAATGCTGCCTAACATTCCTAAAATGCCGTCAAATTTTGTATCGTATTTTTCAAGGTATGTATTTGTAATAGCAGCCTGTTCTCCAATTGATTTATAGATTGCATCTATTGCCTGCTGTAATTTGTTCAATTGTTCTGTCAGATTCTTCAATTCATTTGTTACATCTTCATTACCATTGCCGATTGCAATTGTTATATTATTAATTGCATCAATAATTTCCTGATTATTTTCGTTATTTGATAAGAAAATTTGCAAATCATCTATTTTAGACTGAATTGTCTGTAACTCTTCGGTTTGTTTTTGTTCTACGTTTATATATGTATTTTGGAAATCTTTGATTGCCTGTTCTAGTTGTGAAGATGACATCTTTATAACGTCTGAAATTGTAAGCCCCATTAATTTGAACATTTCTTCCAGTCTCTGATAGTCAATTTCCGCAACTCCGCCAGCCTGAATGTTCTTTATCGCTTCAATTAATTCCTTATGCTTTGAATCGTCTTTTGCTATATTTAACAACTCATCGGTATTATCTTTGATACCTTGTATGTTCTCTGACATACTCTTTGTGGTTTCTTTCATAGAAGCCAGTATTGCTGTCTGCAACTTGCCGTTTTGATATAATTTTCCAAGTAATTTAAATTCCTCATCTTTATCACTCTTATAATCATTATAGAAAGACATAAAACCGCTTAATAATTCTTTGAGAGTAGCATTAATTTCATCCAGAGTTGCATCTATATTACCCAGCAATTCCTGTATTTCATTAAATGCTTCTTCCGCAGTTATATTTCCGGACTGAACATCTGAAATAAGCTGGTTAAGAAGTCTATTAGCTTCCTGCTCTGTTTTACCGTTTTTAATCAGCTGGGCGATTATCATATGCTGATTTTCTGTCGAGCCTATCATATAATGGAAGGCTTTTCTATAAAAGTCTTTTGCACTTATATTGCCGGATTTAACTTCATTAATTAAATCCTGTAAATTTTGTAATTGTTCTTCCTCTGTAACCAGGTATGTATTTTGGAAGTCCTTAATTGCCTGTTCCAGTTCAGATGATGACATATTGATTGCATCTGAAATTGTAAGTCCCATTAATTTGAACATATCTTCAAGTTTCTGATAATCAATATTTACAACTCCACCAGCCTGAATATTCTTGATTGCCTCAATAAGTTCCTGATGTTTTGTATCATCCTGTGCAATTTCAAGCAATTGTTCAGTATTTGTTTTAATACCGTTTATATTTTCCGCCATGTTCTTCGTTGTTTCGTTCATAGAAGCTAAAATTGCAGTTTGAACCTTTCCATTTTTATACAATTTACCGAGCAATTTGAATTCAGTATCTTTATCATTCTTATAATCATTATAATAAGACATAAAGGCGCTATATAAATCTTTGAGAATCTGGCTTATTTCACCTAATGTTTCATCAATATTGCCAAGAAGTTCTTTAATTTCATTAAATGCTTCTTCTGCAGTTTTATTTCCGGATTGAACATCAGAAATAAGCTGCTTAATTAAATTATTAGCTTCCTGCTGGGTTTTACCGTTCTTAACAAGCTGGGCAATGATTACCTGCTGGTTAATATTTGAACCTACCATATAGTGGAATGCTTTATTATAGAATTCATCAGCCGAAATATTACCGTTCTGAACTTCATTCATTAAATCCTGCATTTGTTGTTTCAAATCATTTAATTGTTCATTTGTTATCTTACCCTGTTCAACAAGTTCAGGTAAAACTGATGTTAACTGTTCGGTAATAACTGCCAGTAAATTATTTGTACCTTCTGTTACTGCAGTATTATTATCAATAGCATTAATAATCTGAGATGCTGTCATTTTGATAATTTCTTCATAGCTGTAGCCCATTTTTTCTAATACTGCTATTAATTCATTTTTGTTAATATTTAATGTTTCAACAACCTTATCAAAGTTTGCATTGCTGTCGACATTTGCTTTTTCAATTGCTTGTTTAATTTCATTTTGAGCTTCAATTTGTTTATTGCTCAATTCTATCAATACTTCATTTTGAGCCTTCATTTCTTCAAGAGTTGAATTTGTAATTTCACCCTGGGCAATAAGTTGTTCAAAGCCCTGTTTATTTGTCGCTATTAACTCATCCTGCTTAGCAAGCATTTCTTCATAGAACTTATTAAAGTCAGAAATTGCTTGAGAAAGTAAACCTTTGATATCACCAAGAAGATCTACAATTTTTTCCCAGGCTTCTGCTGCGCTTAAATTACCTGCTTTTACTTCTTCAATTAATTCTCTGAGCAAATCATTTGCTTCTTCCTGACTCATTCCGTTTTGGGTCAACATATCAATAATAATTTCCTGGTTAGCAGTTGATGACATCATGAACTCGTACATCTTGGCATAAAATTCATTAGCATCAAGCATTCCTTGCTGGAATAATGCAATTAATTGCTGCATAAATTGATTATTTTGCTGTAATTGCTCATTTGTAATTTGCTGCTGCTCAAGCATTTGCTGCCACATTAACTGCATTTGTGCAAACATTGCCTCTATTGCAGTTAAATCTACATTTACAACAACATTTGTTGTATTTGATCCCGGAACAGGAATGTATTCTTTATCATCGCATGATGTTAAAGTAGAGGTTGCACCAAGTGTTGCAAGCCCCATTAATGCAGCAAGAGCCAAACTCTTAAATTTAGAAGCTTTGCCCTGAAATGCTAAATTTGATTTATAAGGAGCAACATACTCATTCGCAGCCTTATTTTCAGCATTTTCTGCTGTAGTTTCCTGTATAAACTTAATTTGTCCTGCTAATTGAGGATCACTTACTACATTGTTTAACCCCTGAAACATAAGGGCATTCAAGCCTGTTTGCGGGGTATTTGTTTCCGGCGCAGGAATTGTTACGTCTGCTGCAGGTTTTCCTGCTTCCCCTGCAAATTTGATTTTTTTGTTCAATAACAAAATTTCGTTTGAGTTGATGTTCATAAAATCTATGCTCCTTTACCATTAATTATCTGGATAGTTGTGTACTAGCACAAAAACACCTGAAAAGTATTTTTGCTAGTAAAATATATTATTTTTACAAAACTTAACATTATTTTGTAAAAATTTTACTCGTAAAAAAGAAATTATGTTTCCAGCATAAATGTGACAGGACCGTCATTTATTAGTCCGACTTCCATCATTGCGCCGAATTTACCGGTTTTAACCGGTATCCCGAAAGATTTTATTTTGGTTACAAACTCTTCATAGAGAGAATTTGCAATTTCAGGCGGGGCAGAACCGTCAAAACTCGGGCGGGTCCCTTTTTTGCAGCTTGCGCAAAGCGTAAATTGAGACACAATAAGCATTTCTCCTTTTATATCTAGAATCGATTTATTCATTTTGTCGTTTTCATCAGGAAAAATTCTTAAGTTTACAAGTTTTTGCGCCATTTTTTCTATTTGTTCGCTGCTATCGCCTTTTTCTATACCAACCAGTGCAAGAATACCGGAATTAATTTTAGAAAAAAGTTGATTTTCAATTGTTACTGACGCTTCTTTTACTCTCTGTATTAAAACTTTCATTCAATCTCTCCGATTGCCTTATTGATTCTTGCATTAATAGAATTAATTGCAATTTCCGCATTATCAAAATAGGCTGCAAATTTAGTGATTAAGGTCTCAAGATTCTCCGGTTCAAAACTTTTTGACATCTTCATTGCATAGTCCAGTTCAATTCTGTCTTTTGCAGTTATAAAATCAAACAGGGTATTTGTGTAAGCGGTGCTTAGTTTCAAAAATATTCCGGAAACTTTTTTTAAATCTTTTAAAACTTCAACTGTTGCATTTTTGTACCTCTTAAAGTCGTTATTTAAGTTTTTGACAGACTTTTGCCCGTTTTTGACTTCTTCAAGAATGTTGTTGAGCCTAACGGTTTCCTGTTTTAATTTGTTTTTTATATCAGCAATATCAAACTTGTAGTCGGATATGATATTCCTGTTTGAAATTGGTTTTGTCTCTTTTAGCGCTTCTTCAAGCGGCATATTTTTGTATCCGTCAATTTGCGCGCCTTCAAGCGAGGTATTTATAAATTCTCTGTCATTAAATCTTTGTGCAAATTCACTTAAAGGTTTTATAAATGCGGCATAAACCGACTCTGTAGGAATTTGTTCGCCTTTTATGCTTTTTACATAATAAAGCGAATTGTTGAGATTTTTGAGCCTTGTTCTTGCAGCTTCAAGTCGTTTTTCCCGTTCAGGATAATTGCTCAGGGAATCTGCAAAACTGTCAAAATCTTTTGCTGTAATTTCCCAGCGGTTATTATCTTTATTGAAGCGGCATTCCAGATCTTTGTATGCAGAATCTTTGCTGTAGCATTGACCTTCTATATATGCAAGATCCTGCCCGACCATAACAATTTTTGAGCAGCCGAGAATTCTTGCGACATTCAGTGCCGTATAAGATACAGTTCCTTTAGATAAATACTCTTCCGTATTTTCGTTTATTATATTACTCCAGAATGAATTTACCGGCATATTGTCCGATATATGTGAATATATCTGCTTGAACTTAAATTTTCGTAAATTTATATTTGAAAAAGGCTCTGTTATAAAATTAACCTCTGATAAGTCAAGGTCTTCTATTTGCTTTGAAGAGTCATAAGTTTCTATTATACAAAGAAAATCGGGTGTAATTCCGTGTTTTGCAATGGTTTTCATTGCGGTTCCCACAACAATCAGGACAATATTATCTCTGTATTTTTTTATTGTTTCAATGTTTCTGTCCAATGTAGGACCTGCTGATACAACTACAGCGGTTTGACCTTTATAAAAATCCTTAATTGAACTTAAAGGCGGTTCTTTTATGAGGTTTGGAATATTTTGGATAATGGTTCTGGCAATCGGAAAAAACTTCTGCTGCGTGTATTTTAAATCAAGATTATACCTCCCGACCATTCTTTGCAGTGTTTCTACCATTTCATTAAATTTTTGAGTATTCATATCCCGGTATGCAGGAGTTGTAAGCATAAGCGGAGTGTTTTTTGTGTTGGATTTTTGGTAAATATACTCCCCTGTTTTTTCAAGACTATCTGATATAAACACATTGTTTTTTAAAATATCATTAGAAAAATCCACAAGAGAAAAAGCAATTTTAAGAATATTCAAATCCGGTTCATACAAAATAACGGTTCCTGCAGATTTTGCAGAGGCGACCTGAAAAAGATAGCCTAAACCGAGACCATAAACAAGATGTATTGCAACAGGACTGTTTTCTGCCATAGAGAAAATCTCTTTTGCTTCAGCTAACGGATTTTGCCTGTTATGCAGATAAGTATTTTTATAAACCAGATTATAAAATCCGTTTTCATTTACAAGCTGCGGAACATCACTGACAATGTGCTTTGCAATCCTCTCTGCAAGCTCTCTGTCCTTATTTGTAAGTGCTGTTAAATTTTTTTCTAGTAAATTCACACTATCTCCCTTAGTTTTGCTTTCCCCGAAGCTGTCCGCAGGCAGCATCAATATCTGCCCCGCGTTCCAATCTTACTGTAACTTTTTTGCCGGAATGTTCAAGCAGATATTTAAATTTCATAATATCACTGCTTGACGGCTTTTTGTAATCATTTTCAATTACGGAGTTGTAAGGGATAAGATTTATATTGCATTTTAAGTCTTTAAGCCAGTGTGCAAGCTCTTTTGCGACTTCAAATGTGTCATTGAATTTGTGGATAAGAATATATTCTATAGTAATTCTCCTGCCGGTTTTCTCAACATAATTTAAAAGCGCTTTTTTAAGCTCATCAAGCGGGTATCTGTTCTCTATCGGCATAATTTCAGAACGCAGCTTGTGATTAGGTGCATGAAGCGATATTGCAAGAGTAGACTGCAAATCCATCTCCGCAAGCCTGTTTATCCCCGGAATTATTCCGCTTGTAGAAATTGTAATTCTTCTTGCCCCGATTTGAAAATCGTTGTTAAAAATCTCCAAGGCTTTCAAAACATTATCAAGATTCAAAAGCGGTTCGCCCTGCCCCATAAATACAATGTTTGTTACTTTTAACCCCGTGTCTCTTTGAATAGTCAAAACCTGTTCTATAATTTCTTTATAGTCAAGATTTCTTTTAAACCCGCCTTTACCGGTAGCGCAAAATGAACAATTGACCGCGCATCCGACCTGAGAACTTACGCAGGCAGTGAGGTTTGCCCTGTTATCAAATCTCATAAGAACAGTCTCTACGCATTCTCCGTCCGGATATTCAACTAAATATTTTAACGTTCCGTCTTTACTGGTCTGTTTAACTTTGATTTTAGTCTCAGTAACGGAAGCAATTCCTTTCAACTGCTCGCGGAAATCTTTGGATAAATTTGTCATTTCATCAACAGTAGAGACGGATTTTGTGTAAATCCAGTTATGAATTTGCTTTGCCCTGAATTTTGTGGCGCCAAGTTCTGACATCAATTTTTCAAGCTCTTCAAGACTCATTCCCGATAAAATCATTATTGGAGCTTCTCCTTGTAAAAATCAATAATATCAACTTTTGCCTTTAAAAGCATAGCTTCATGTGCAATTTCATTCTTCCATTCATTAAAAGAGCAGGAGGATGGGAGAAGCTTAAGCGGATTGTGCGGAAAATCTTTGCAGATATCAGGTCTGTTTTCGTAGTCAGAGCACAAATTGTCTTTCAATTTAGGACAATAATAGTAATAAATTTTTTCGTCTTCAACAAGCTCATTAAGAAGCTTGAAATACTCCGGATTAGCTTTTTTAGCCTCTTCTTCGGTTTCATAAGGAACAAAAACCGATACAAAATCTTCCGAGAATTTATCCCCTCTCATTGCGCGCTGCTTAAGCTGGTTATATGAATACTCGCTTGTTGCCAGTTTACAGCAGGCAGCACACTTTGCGCAGGTATAATTATTTTTTTTATCCATCATATTTTTATATACGATTTTTAATTTCTGCCTGTAATCTCCGGAGAGGAATGTCAAAGCCTTAAGCTGCCATTCTCTGTACGCGCAGTTCATCGGATAGGGGGAAAATACGTCTTTTTTCTCAATTTTGCAATCCTTAATCTGACATACAGCGCAGGGATTCTCAGGCTTGAATTTATCAATTTCACGCCTTATACTCTCCGCTGCCTCAACAAAAATAGCTTCATAGTTATTTTTTATATTATCAAACTGTGAATTTAAAGAATTATCAGTCTTGTTAGTATTATTTTGAGTATTATTTTGTCCGGTTGCGAAAAAATTATTCATACCATAGATAGTACCATAAATCCCCCGCTACGGCAATGAGAATAAACTATAAACATATAGAATGAAAGCGAAAGGGGAGAAAATGTATGGCAACAGAAAAATTACAAATATACAAGTGTGAAGTCTGCGGAAATTTAATACAGGTTCTTATTCCGGGCGCGGGTGAGCTTGTATGCTGCGGACAGCCTATGAGATTGCAGGAAATTCAGCACGACAAATCAGAGACCGGAGAAAAGCATTCTCCAAAAATAGAATTCAAAGAAAACGAAAAAATAGTGACTGTTACATCTCATCCGATGCTTGCAGAACACTATATTCAATTTATAGAAGTTTATAAAAGAGATAAATCGGAAATGCACTTAAAATATCTGAATCCCGGTGATACGGCAGAATATAATATAAGCTGCATACCGGATGAGATTGAAGCAATAGAATTTTGTAATATACACGGTCTTTGGGGAGAAAACAACAATGATTAGCGATAAAATTAATGAAATTATAAATGAGCAGATTAATAAGGAATTCTATTCAGGCTATCTTTATCTTTCAATGTCAGCTTATATGAAAGAACTCGGACTTTTCGGCTTCTCATCATGGTTAAAACATCAGGCAAAAGAAGAGGTTGAACACGGTCTGAAACTTTTTGACTATCTGATTTCAAGAAACAGTTTTGTTACTCTTAAACAAATCAGAACGCCGGAGTTTGAATTTCACGGGATAATTTCAGTCTTTAATAAAATATATGAACACGAAAAATGTATCACGGAATCGGTTATGAAGGTTGCAAAGCAAGCTGAAGAAGAGTGCGACAGAACAACGCTTTCTTTTATCGACTGGTTTATTAATGAACAGATTGAAGAAGAGCAAAATGTTAAAGACATAATTAAGCGCCTGGAGCTTTTCGGAGATGATAAAGTCTCTCTTTACCTTATGGATAAAGAATTAGGAGAACGTCAATAGAGAAAAAAGGACTTCTTTAGTCCTTTTTTCTTGTATTATTTTTATGTTTTTGATAAGTTAATTGTGTGTGTTTTATATTTTCTAAAACATTGTAAATAAATGTAAAGTTCATGCTTTATAAATAGCAAAAAATATTTTTTTAAGGACTTTTAATATATAGGTACCAGATGGGGTTCGTATGATTAAAGCAGTAAGTTTAGCAGATAAAAATGTGATGTTTGAAGCTAAGCCCGAAAAAGAAGAAAAGGGCGAGATGGAGTCCCGTATCCTTCCTAATACACTAAAAACAAGGGTTCGCCAAAAATATCAAAAAACAACAAATGCATTTTTGCAATATCCGGTAAAAGGTCTAAAAGGTGACGTAAACTCTGATTTTTATGAGTTTTTAGCAATGGGAATAATTCCATACCTTGTCGGAAGCGGCATGTTTATGGGATTATTTAACCTTGTAAATAAACATCTCTCAAACCCTAAATCACGGGTTCTGGCCGGAATAAACGGAAAAAAAATGGCACTGGGCGTAGTTTTATACGGACTTATGAAAACATTATCTCCGGATTTAGTTACACGTCCTGTATACTGGGGAACCGGAGTTGATATAGAACTTCCTATAGAACATGTTTATTACCCTCTGCCTAAAGAACCGGGCGAGGCTGCAAGAATTATTCCGCAGGTTCAGCAGAGAAAAGTGTATGACTCAAGAGAATTCTTTAGAAAAGACCTTATTCAAAAAGATATAGGCGTACCTTATTATGATAATATTGCCAAGAAACTCGGACTGGGCGAGGATTTGAATGATTCCGTAACAGAAACAACCCCTATAATTCAGAATATAATTTCAACAACCAAGACTGCAAAAAGTCTCTCATCTTACGCTTGGGCAGGTTTAGGAGTCGGGCTGGCAGCTCAGGACACGTGGGAAGATTTCTTTACGTCAATATCAAATAGAAAACGCCATATTGCGAAGCCGGGTGAAGGTTTTGGCACAAAGATGGCATCAAGAATGAAGAATTTTGGAAGCAATACCGCTGACATTTCCAAAACATTTATAAAATCTTTCGGAAAATCCTTTAAAACATTGTGGACAGGAGATCCGGGCAAATCCGGATTTATGAAGCATGCCGGCAAAGCCTGGATGATTTTTACTGCCGCGTTAACAATAGGATCAACCGCAAACGTTATATACAAAGCAAAACATATGGGTAAATTGGCAAACAAAGATATTATGGATAAGTCCAAAGAAAGTACGGTGATTTAGTATGGCTATAACTCCGGTACAACCGAATATTGAAAACACTAAACCTCATAAACCTTACAGAGAAGCAAAAGGAGCCGTAAATACTGCGAATAATGTTAAACCTTTGCAACCGGAAGGTCATCTGGTACATGATTCAGTAGTGACAGTACCTAAATATTTTTTAAAGGACAGGGCTTACGATATAAAAGCTGTAAAAGATGGTTTTGCCGGAAATGCAAATGATCACCAGCTGGGAAGAATTAATGATGTAGGACTTGCAATGGGCGGTCTGGGAATCGCTGCAATGCTGGCTGCAAGAACAAAAAATCCGATGCTCAGAACTATGGAATTTGTAGGATTGGGCGCATTTCTCGCGTCAATGTCCCTGTTTCCTCTGATTGCCATAAAAGCACCGTCAAGAATCATTCAGGGATTTGATGTAGGGAAAGAATATATTGATGATCAGGGACGTAAAAAGTCTGTACTTCAAGACCCTAATTACATTCCGTTTGATATGTATCAGGGAGATTATCCGGGTGAAGATCTTGATGTAATCGGCGACAGAATGGGAATTCCCAGAGGAATTAAAAACCGACATGACTTAATCAAAGAACAGATGAGAAAAGTCGGTATTCAGACAAATACTCTCTGGATGCTTACAGCAGGATTTGCAACTCCGGTTATTGCAGCATTGATGTGCTGCGGACTGGAAAAACTAATTGCTCCGGCTCTGGAGCAGGCAAGAAACTCCCGCTATAACAACAAAATATCAAATGTTTTAGATAAAACAACAAATATGACTGAAAATGTAAGTGATTTAAAACCTAACAAGCTCAGCAAAGAGGTTGAAAAGATTTTAAATAATTACAAAGGGAAACAGCTTCCAAATGTTGAATATACCAATCTTGTCAGAATTCTTACAAAAGATTTGGATGAAAATGCTGCAGAAGGTATTCGCGACGATTTAGCCAGAATATTCAACCCTGAAAATAAAGGTGCTTATTCTATCAATGATAATTTTGCAGATAATCTTGCCAACAAAATAAAAGCAAATATACCTTCCCGCAACAGAACTGTTATGGAACGTGTATTTGTACCAACTTCTGCTGAAATTTCAGATATAGTAAAAAAATACAATTCAGACGGAATTACTGATAAAGAACTTGCTTCAATTAAGGATGAATTTAAAAAACTGTTTGATTCAAAAATCCAAAATGAAACAGGCATGTCAAAAGAAGCCTTAAATGCTTATAGAAATGATGTTGTAGAAAGAATTTCAAAAAGCATAAAATCAAACGGCGCAAAATATGTCAATGAAACTAACATAAAAGATGTGACCGATTTTGCAAAAGTTCTCGGAGAATTCAAAGAAAACCAAAAAATTCTTGATAAATGCAAATCATTTAAAGTTGAATATGCGCCGGAAACAGTTATTGCGCGTTCTTACAGCAAATTCGAAAACACGCTGCTTGATGTTCTGGATATAAAATTTAAAGATTTAAAACAAATAAGAGAATCTGATAAATATGCACAAGAAATTCTTGAAAAGAAACTTAATGCACTGACAAAAGATGAGACAAAATATCAGGAAGCAGTATCCAAACTTGCTAAAGTTATGTCAGAGATGGAAGTAAATCTGAACGGTAAAGATGCAGAAAAATCACATCTTAAAGATTTAATTACAGGAATTGAAAATAATTATAACAATACTGCAAAACGCCTGAATTCAATCGGCAAATTTCATAATACAATTGACAAACTTGTAAAAGAAGATGTTTCAACTTTATCAAATTCATTAAACACCAGAGAAGATTTATTTAAACTGTTAGACGGAGTTGTAGAAGATAAATATGCAAAAAAAGATTACTGGGGTGATTTAAAAACTGCAAAAGAAAAAATTGAATATGCAAAATATAATTCCCGAGGAGTCGGATCCTCTAAAAATCAGGAGATTTCCAGAATAATAGAAAGATATCAAGGGGCAAAAAATTCATTTAACAGAATTTTGCATTTGTTTGATGTCTATAAGCGTCCGCTGCCTGAAGGAGAATATAATGCGGAAGTTTTGAAACGCGGCAGAGAAGCAGTAATGGGCGCATCCTGTCCGGATCACACAATGAAAATCAATACAATAAATAATCCGGAATTTTATAAAGACATAATGAGAACAACCTGGAATAAGGACAATATTTCAGAAAGCACAAAAAAAGCGTTAAATGTTTCAAACGATTTGGCATCCGGCGATATTTCCGGAAGATTTGCGAAATATCTTGAAAGATTCCGCGAAATTATGGGCAATAACAATATTGACTTTACAAAACCGCAGCACGTATTAAACCCTGATGATTTAAAAAAATATACTAAATCCGCAAAAACAAGAATGGCAAAATTTAATCTGGTTGCACAGAATTCACTTGATTTAATAATGCAGGCTTCGCAAAGAAGATATGGAAACCAGAAATGGCTTAGAATTGCTTCTGCTATAGGCGGCAGTGTCATTGGCGCAACAATAGTATCACAACTGGGATTTGGAAAAATCAGAAATCCGCAGAATATTTTCAGGAAGGTGAGCGATGATGGAAATAAGTAAAATTATCCCGATTAATTTCAAAGCATCCGGAATA
Organism: Candidatus Gastranaerophilales bacterium; assembly: GCA_944323435.1. Taxonomy (GTDB): domain Bacteria; phylum Cyanobacteriota; class Vampirovibrionia; order Gastranaerophilales; family Gastranaerophilaceae; genus CAG-196. Next base: position 20,906 of record CALUSN010000009.1, read on the forward strand.
CAGCAGCAAGTTCCGGTAAGTAAACCTGAAACTTCGTCTAAAAAAGAATCCGGCGTTACTTCCGGCTATCTGGATAATCTTGCCAGAATAAACACACCTGCTGTACACAAGATTAATACAAACAAACAAGAAATCAAACCTTATAAAAACAACTTAAGGACAATGGTTCGCAACAATCAGTCTGTAATGCTTGCAATTGTACCGCGGACATTCACGGCACAAGATTTGAATGACGATGATAAAATAACTTTATCAACCGGCGAAAAAAACGGTACACTTTTGAGTGCAATTTCAAGACTGGATGAATTAAAAGCTGACGGTATTAATACAATACATATTCTTCCTATCCATCCAACAGGAAAGAAAAATGCAATGGGGACAGCAGGCTCAATTTATTCTCCTGCAAAATACGTTACAGAGGACGGACATCTTGCAATAGACCCAATGATTATTGACAAAAATGATCCGAGAACGCCGGATGAGCAGTTTAAAGCTTTTATTGATGAATGCCACAAACGCGATATAAGAGTAATGTTAGATTTGCCGAGCTGCGCTTCCGTTGATATGTTTGAAGCAGAACCTGAATTAATGGCATACGGCAGAAACGGTGAAGATAAAACCCCGCAGGGCTGGGCTGATATCAGAATGTTTGAACCCTGGGCTGATGAAGCCGAAAGAACTTTAAATCCTAGATTATTGGAAATGCATAAACAATTTGTCGATGCGTGTATTGATTTGGGAATTGACGGTATAAGAGCCGATGTTGCAAGAGCTAAACCGCCTGAATTCTGGGATATATTGATTAAGCATTCCCATAAAAGAGACCCTGAATTTGCATGGCTTGCAGAAAGCTATACTTATGAATGCGCATCTCCGATGGTAAACATGCCTTATGACAGACCTGAGGATTTGTTAAACTCCGGATTTGATGAATACTACGGACAGTACCATATTTTCCACGACTGGAAAGGAGCATCAGAATTTAATGATTATGTAAAATTTAATCTGGATTTGTCTCATAAACTTCCGGCGGGAAAAAGCGTTATTGGTTCATTCCTGACGCATGACGACAGCTCTTCTATGATACACGGCGGTGAAAATTTCTGCAAAATGACTACAATTCTTCAGGCAACAATCCCGATGTGTAATCCGTATTTTATTGATGGTTTCCAGACCGGCGACTACTATGACTACAAATACAGAAATACAGATAATATAGAAACGTATACGGGTAAAACCTTAATGAATGAACACCGTTACCGCTTAGCATTATTTAATCTGGCCAGAAAACCGGGCGGAGATCATCCTGATATAGAACGAGTGATGAAAGGCGTTCTAAAGATGAGAAAAGAAAATCTTGATGTTCTGGCTGACAGAAACAGCAGCTTTATAGAGCTGGATAAACGAGAAGATAAGAACGATCAGATTATCACTTATGCAAGACACAATAACGGAAGAACAATTCTCGTTGTTGCAAACAAAAATCCTAACCGAAACGTTACCGGTATAATAGAAATTCCCGGATTAAAGGAAGAACAGAAACTAAAAAATATGGTTCCGGAATACGGTGATACAAGTGAATTTCAGGTTTCAGCAAACGAATTGAAAGTTAATCTTGCGCCTGCAGATGCTTACGTATTTGAAATTGATACACCGGACATTGAAAAAGACAGAAAAGGACATGTCTATAAACAAAAAGTCAATGATTAAAATAAGCAAACATTAAATAAATTGCGAAAATAGGACCGGTATTATGCCGGTTTTATTTTTATTTTCTTTTCCCGAGGTCAAAATTCCGCTTGAGACATAAAGAAAGCTTGAGCATAGCCATCGGCTAAGTAAAAAGCTGAAGTATAACTTCAGCTTTTTATCTAGCTCATGTAAGCTCCGGCGCTTTGTGCAGCCGCTGCTTGAACATGGATACTGTTTTTTTGCAATTTTTCTTCCATAGACATTGGACGAACATTATTTCCGCCGTTGTCCTGTTTGTCAAAAATACCCCATGTTCCGTGCGTTCCATGAACGTTACCTACTTCTGATCCTGCCATATATTGCCGTCCTTTCTTATATCATCGCATCTTATGTGTATACATTAATAAAGTTTTTTTTTGAATGACAATTTCAAACAGGGAAGAATTATTTACAAATCTTTACATGTAATTTTGGAGTGTATTCAAGAAGCAAATATAAAACCTTTTTCCGTGAATAAATATATACTCAATTTTCATCTTGAATTCATCACTCTAAAATTATTAAGAAATTTTACTTTATTTGAAGATTTGTAAAAAAAATTTATAAAACAGTTTACTTTATTATATGGTGTTGCAATAATGTTAGTGTAAAAAGTATATATCACAAATCTAATTAAGAAGGTACTATTTTCAAAGTCCGTTTGAATATGTGCCGGATGTACATGGAATGTACGTTTTGAATAAGCGGGGCTGACAAAGGATGTCGGCAAACTTATGAAAAATGTGTAGTAATCGTTTGATTATTTAAAAGGGTAATTTACTTATTTAGATTGTGTATACGTTTAAGAGTACATATCAAAAGAAAGAAAGTGAGTATAAGAAAAAACAGCCTTATAAAAAAGGCTTAATCAGGCTGTCTCTGATGTCAGAGCCGGTCACGGAAGAAGCTGTGCTTTTTTAGAACAGTTTTACCTGATGTGCAAAAAATACTGAGTAACATAGAGTGCTGCACACGGAAGTGCAGTTCGGGGCAAATTGTGCTTAATTAGCATATTTGTTCCACAAAAGTACGTATCGAAGAGAAAAGAGAAAGGAGATCCCAACTATGGCACTCACAATCAACACAAACATTTCGTCAATCATTACCCAGAGGAGTTTAAACAATGCGACGAACAGACTCAATCAAGCAATTGAGAGAATGACAACCGGTTACAAAATTAACAGTTCAAAAGATGATGCGGCCGGGTATTCAATTGCTGAACAGTGGACAACACAGTTAAGTTCACTGGATGTAGCGGCTGATAACGCTGCTATTGGTTCGGATTTGTTGACAACTGCAGAACAGAGTTACAGTTTAATATCTGACCACCTGCAGCGTATTAGAGACTTAACCGAACAGGCTTCTAACGGAACTTATGCCTCTGCTTCCTTAAAAGCAATTCAGGCAGAAATTTATGCGCGGCTGGATGAAATCAATCGTGTTGCCGCAAATTCCGAATTCAACGGGATTAAATTAATGTCCTATATTAGTGACGGTAATCCGGAAGGAGTAGGTATTACAAAAAACGGCATTAATTTGCAGGTTGGCTTATATTCTGATGCAAACAGTGTTATCAATTTATCTGTGGATTTATTCAGAAGCGCAACAATAAGCGGATTATTTGATCTGGCTGCAGAAACTACTGTTGTTAACAGAACCGATCGTGGAGACCCGGATCCGTTAACAATATCCTTAAATGATGTTTTAAGCGGAGCAGGGGACGTTGCGCCGGGTGATTTAAGTCAAGAGGATCAATTGAGACTTTTTGCAGCTGCTTGCAGTGGATTGTACTATGAAGGTAACGATGTTTATCACATGCTTTCAGATGAAAAGGATATAGAGTACGGTGCTTCTGCAATGCTTGGATTTATTGATAATGCAATTGATGAAATATCCAACAGGGTAACAAGAATAGGTGCTACACAAAACAGAATCGAATCTGCAATGTCAGCATTGGATGTTCAGTCACAAAACCTGACCTCATCACTTTCTACCCTTAAGGATGCTGATGTTGCTGAAGAATCTTCTAATTACATTCAGGCACAAATTCTACAGCAGGCTTCCGCAACACTTCTTGCAACCGCTAACCAGACACCTAGTATCGCCTTGAACTTAGTGTAGTTAGCAATACTATAACTTCAGGGTTATAGAGATAGAGAGGTGTTTATGGTTGACGATAATTTATCATGCTAGTGTGTTGATTAGGGATATTAAAAAAGGGAAGGCTTGAAAAAGTTTTCCCTTTTTACTTTATTTTTGCAGGCAAAATTTATCACAGAATTACTCAAAATTCTCCTTTACTATTTACTGCTTACCTCTGCCTTGTATTAAATCAATAACTTCACGTACTGAATAATTATCCTGTGTAACAAAAATATTTTTACCTGTTATATTTTTTACTTCCTTTAAAGAAACACCGTCCAAAAACAGGTCGGAATATGGTTTTAGCATTATTGAAGGAACAATTATGTAATCAGCATCAATATCTTTAATAGCATTAATCAAATCTTGAGAAGTAATAAGCCCCGCAACAGTTATATTTGCGCCCCAGTAAGTCGACTTTACGGGATTAACATTTACTTCAAGTCCTTCAATTGTATTCATTCTGCCTGCAATGTATTCAAAAGCTGATTTTGCGGCAACAGAGCAGGCAAAGGATATTTTTAATTTCTTTTTGAGTTTACGTGGCAGCTTAATTGAATCAAAGTCATCTACAAGTGTTCTCAAAGCCCCAACTCCGTCATCTAGTTGTGAAAAGTTTCCGTAATACTCTGCTTTCGGTATTTCCATACCGGCTAGCAGAAAAAACTCATCAGAGCAGCAGACTTTATCATACTTTGATGAAATATTTATAGTCTCTTCCGCAACTCTTTTGTCTACCGTCTTTAATTCAGTATCTCTAAATTGCGTTACACCGACAGGAACTATTGCGACTGATAAAAGCGCCTCTCCGAGAGTCTCTAAATCTTTAAGAGTCCTTTCAAGCTCCGCTCCGTCATTATACCCCGGACAGAGGACGATTTGTGCATGAAACGGAATCTCATTATCCTTAAACCATCTCAAATTTTCCATAATCATTGCTGCATTAGGGTTTCTCAGCATTTTAACCCGAAGTTCGGGATTCGTGGTATGAACAGAGATGTAAAAAGGTCCAAGATGCATCCTTGCAATTCTCTCTCTGTCCTTATCAGTAAGGTTTGTAGTTGTAATATAAGTTCCCTGTAAATACGAAAGCCTGTAATCATCATCCTTTATATATAATGTATCACGTAGTCCCTCTGGCTGCTGGGCAACAAAACAGAATATACAATTGTTAAGACATGGTTTCACTCTGTCAAATACAGCGCTTTCAAATATTATGCCTAAATCTTCATCAAAGTCTTTTTCAATTTCTATTTCTTCTATTGAGCCGTCTTGCTTTTGAAATTCAATGGTCAAAAGCTCGCTTTTTATCATAAATTGATAATCAATCATATCTTGAGGCTTTTCCCCGTCAATAGAGAGGAGAATATCTCCGGATGTAATTTCCAGCTCTTCGGCTATTGAACCGGCTTCAACACTGCTTACTATTGCCGGCATGCTCAAATCCTTCCACAAGAGTTATAAAATTTTTGTATTCACACATCAGATTATCAAACACCATTCTCGGATAAAACGCCAATTCTTTTGATCTAATCAAATTTTGCGTATCAATTAAAATACTTTCAGCCTTAGTTTTTAGCTGTCTAAAAAGCTTCACCTGCTCTTCCTGATTTAAAATGTCCGCGCAGGCAAGTTTAATCCTTGCCGCAGGCAGAAACTGAATAGGATTCTCCAGCGGAGGTTCACAAATTAACCGCTTCAATTCATTTATCCCCTCTTTTGTAATTGAATAGTATACAGAGGGTCTGCCGCCTTGTGACATTATTTTTTGAGAGTTTACAAATCCCCCGGCTCCGAGCCTTGTAAGAGCAGGTTTAATCGTTCCGTAACTCGGGGTTGTAAGGACGGAAAATGAGTTTCTAATCTCCTTTGAAACTCCGTACATTGTTAATACTTTTCTGTTTAATTCAAATAATATTAAAAGCTCAATCATTCTAATCCAAATCGTTTCTTAATATGCCTATAAACTCGCCGGCAAGCTTTTCGCTCCATTTTTGATTAATTTCCTGCTCTATCTGTTTAATTGCTTCCTCCTTTGACATAGCCTCTCTGTAAGGACGTTTTTCAAGAAGCGCAAAATAAGCATCCACAATCAATATAATCTGAGATTCTATAGGGATTGCTTCTCCGGATAACTTTGAAGGATATCCTGTTCCGTTCCAGTTCTCGTGATGTTTTTCAATAATAGGAATAACTTCTGTTATATTAGATATAGGTTTAAGAATCTCTCTTGCCGCAATAACGGGATGCTGCTTAATAGAAGCCTTATCCTCTTCTGTCAAAGGCTCTTTTTTTCTTAAAATTTCTTTAGGAAGCATTGTATTTCCTATATCATAAAGAAGAACTGCTATTTTTAATCTATCTACAGCTTCTTTTGGTAAATCAAAGCGTTTTGCAAGCAGACTTGCAAGTTCAACTTTCTTTTTTACGCTACCTTGAATATGCTCCGGATTATAAGTTTCTACAAGACTGTCCGCAACCTGATAAAGCTTTTCATTGTTTATATTCATCTCTTCAAGTTTCTTTGTCAAAAGTCTTGAAGTCACATCATCAACAGGAATCCTATGTTTTGTTAAGATATCAATAAATGTGTTAACCGCAATTTCCTGCCATGAAGTTTCATAAGCAGGACGCGCAATTGTAACTCTGTTCCTGCCGTTTCTCTTGGATTCATACATGGCTCTGTCGGTAATTTCCAGAAGCTCTTCAATATCATCAGAATGCTCCAGGTAAGTTGCAACCCCGAGACTTGCCGTTATATGACCGATTTTTTCAAGTTCAACAGCTTCAATAGCTTTTCTTATACGCTCTGCAGCTATACATCCGCCTGCAGAATCAACCCCCGGAAGTATAAGATTGAACTCTTCTCCCCCCATTCTTGCCGCAATATCGATTGATCTGGCGTTATTTTTTAAGACTTCCGCTATAGCTTTAATGGCAATATCGCCGTAATTATGCCCATAAGTATCATTGATTTGCTTTAGATGGTCTAAATCCAGTCCGATTACAGTAAATTTCTGATTCTGGCGGTTTGCACGAATTGCTTCTTTTTTTATAAATTCTTCAAAATACCTTCTGTTATACAGTCCTGTCATGCCGTCAGTTACAGCCTGCTCCTTAACCGCCTCAAACAAATCCGCTATAGTTATAGCAAGTTCTATTTGTTTTGCAAAAAGACTTAAAAAATTCAATTCACTGCCGCTGACTCTTTCTCTTGAGGAGAACACCAGAAGCGAGCCAAAATGCGTTTGTTTGGATTTCAAAGGAACCAGAATATAGGATTTCATATTGGCTTCCTTTAAAAAATCATCTACACCATCCTTATTAAAATCAGGTACCAGCCCGCAAATAAGCTCATTTAAGTTTACTGACTGATAAATCTGATTATTTTTTACAGCATTCCTGAGTTCGGGAATATCAGGGAAATTCATTCTGAAATCTGACACATTGCAGTTAAATTTCTCCCAGAATTTTGTATCCAAATCATCTCTTGATGATGCCACGACCTGAAGATAAGTTCCGTCATTGTCAGCTTTTTCTTTTACAATAAAGCTGTACAAATACCCCAGCTCTCCTTGCAGACTATTAACTATAGCATTCAAAACACTTGAAAGAGGTTTTGAAGAATTCATCATATCCCAGATATGCTGCAGGGTAAGCATTTGTCTGTTAGCCCTGTCCAGTTCACGCGTTCTGTCTGCAATTTCAGCCTCTAACTTGGCATTAATCTCATATACTTCAAGCAATGACTGTTTACCTGAATATACCGTAGATTCAACCTGATCCAGCTGACGTTTAAAATTTCTTATACTATCGAAAAAACCCACAGGGCATGTCCTCAAATTCCAAGTTACATATAGAGTATAACATATTCTCGCTGTAAATAAAACCTCCCCGGCGGGAATTGAACCCGCGACCTCAGGCTTCGGAGACCTGCACTCTATCCAACTGAGCTACAGGGAGAGGTTAGGGTTAAAACTTTATACCAGATTATATAACGTCTGTGCCATTTGCGTGAATATCTTTTTCTTGTCTTATTTTCAGATTTTAAAAGTTCAATGGCGCGCAAATTAAAATCTATTTGCGCCTAGCGCAATTGTAACACATTTTGCTTTCTAAATCCAGTCTGTAAGACTGCTGCCACTGTTTAAAATATAACATTAATAAAGCTTTAACAACGTCCTTTCTTCTGATAACAAGTATCAATTACTCAATATTCCTTAAAATATCTTAACATTTTCTAAAGTTTTTTGTAATTTTGACGTTATATAAAATTATGAGTGATGGTAAAATAGACGGAAAATTTGTAATAAATCAGGGCGGAATTACACAGGGAATTGCCGCAGAACTTGGTTTGACAAAAGAAGAGTGCAACAAAATCGGCAAAAGTATCTGGACACAAATTATCCAAGAGTTTGACAATCCGGAGAATATTGATATACAAAATAACAACGGACAAAAAGCTAATAAAGATAACAACTATCTGGTACACAAAAATGCGGTAGTAACTTTTACACAAGAATGCTGGGCAAAAATTGTCTCACTTGTAAATAAATCTCTCGGCAAAAATATTCAGATTGAAGAGTCACAAGATACGGCAGGAAGTGAAGAAATTTCTGGAAGCGAAGAGCTTACTGCAGAGGAAATTTCCAGAAAAGAAGAACATGAAAAAATTGCAAAGCAAGCCGTTGAATTGTTGAAACAGAATTGGGAGTTGTCCGGTCTGGGTAAGCATTTCAAAACCCCGGAGGACAAAGCTTTATTCCTGAAATGTCTTGATGAAGTTGTTTATAATGCAAAAGAAAGCGGCGCCGGATATTCCGAAAACGGAATTATACATATACAAACCAATAACAACACTGTTAATTCAAAAACTGAAATGCTCAAATTGCTTATACATGAGGCAAATCATGCTTACTTACAGAGAAAAGCCTTGCAGGAAGGAACACTAAACTATCCTACGAAAGCTGAAGAAGCAGAATGCGAAACGCTTGCACTTAATGCAACGGCAAATTTAGTAAAAGCCGGAAAACTTGAAAGCTATGAAATATACGGACATCCGGTTGAATACTATGACACGGAAGCTAAAGTTCACGACACCGCCGGTTTTCAGGATTGGCTGCAAGGATATAATAAACTTGCGGAAAATCTTAACGGGGATATAAATATCAGACACCACATCAACAGCAATGCGGCAGTTCCAGCCGGAACAATTGAACTTGCAGACAACGACAATATTATAATAAACGGACAAAGCTACATAATTTCTCAAGACGGAAAACTTATCTCCGGCTCTGATAGCGGACGAAAAGAAAACATCACCTCCGACTGCACAATAAAATCCCACGGGAAAATTTATAAATTATCTGTACAGGATAGAACCTTAACAGAGATAAAAGATAATAATATGATAGCTGTAAAAGGCGGCTCTACACTTTCAATACAAGGCTATCCGCCTATAACAATCGGCAAAGACGCTATGCTTGAAGGTGTAGAGAATACATGCGTTACACAACTGATTATTCACCACAAAGATTTTTCATCACCAACACTTTTAGGAACGATAATTTTTGATGATATGCAGCCAACAGATGAAGAACTGGCAATACTTAACAATCCGCAATTCGATAAAAACAATGCGGTTCCATTTACAATAACACAAGCCGATGGAACTGAAATAAAAGGAATTTGCTACCCGAATAGAGAAGAGCTGGAAAATTTGAATTAAAAGCATAACAGTAACTTGCTCCACAAACTTTGCAATATCATGGAAAAGCCATGAAAAGAAATTCACCTCCTGCGTCTAGCTGGTAGTATAAATCTCACCAAACATTGCACAAACGACTTTTTCTGCTATTATTTAAAGGTATATGGGCTATTGAGTGGTGGATTTATTGAAAAAGTTATTTGGAATACTTTTAATTATATGTATGTTTTCTGCAATAAATATTCCTGTGTTTGCGGGATTTCATTTGGTTGATAAAGATTTTGGCTGCAATCCAGTCCTAATGGATGATTATAAAATATACGATATGGGAGGTTGGGATAGTTTAAAAAAGACAATGAATCCAGTTAAAATATATGATTTAAAAACGAAAAAGAAAACCGTTACAAATGTTGTTATGAGTTTTCCAAAGTATGGTTACCAGAGTATAAAACTTAATAATAATGAAATCCTTCTCTTTGGCGGATTAGGTCATCCAAAAGATAGTACAATTTATAAAGCAGAAATTTTTAATATTAATTCTAAAAATTTTATACCTGTTGGGAATACCAATTTTCAACATTCGGCTTGTGATGTAATAAAATTTGACAATGGGTATATTTTAATAGTTGATGCTATGAAAAATATAGAAATTTATAACCCTGTTACAAAAACTTTTCAAATAGCAGGAAAAGAGAGCCTGTAGGATGTGGTAAATCAGTGATTTACCGCATCAAATAAATTTACCACAACAAAAATGTTTCGGTAATCAA